>CAZUYW010000006.1:0-44758 GCA_964624775.1 uncultured Iamiaceae bacterium | reverse complement strand
CCCGGCCGGCGTCGACATCGAGATCAAGATCCAGCACGGCTGACCCACCCGGTCACCCCAGCCTGAGCGTCCACGAGGCGCCCCCACCGGGGCGCCTCGTGCGCGTTCAGCCCACGATCAGGAGCTCGGCGTCGACGAGGAGGGTGAGCGCCTCGAGGACCCGTGGGTCGTCGACGGGGCCGAGCTCGGGCCAGGTCGCAGCGACCCGGTCGCGGACGGCATCGGCGGTGCCCGGGTTGTCGAGGACCATCCACACGAGCGCGGCCCCGCCCTCGAGTCTCTGGTTCGCGCGCTTCGGTGCGGCGACCAGGACGGCGCCGCGCAGCCATCGGAAGACCACGTTGGGGGCGCGTCGGTAGGTCGCCGGCATGGTGGTCATGGTTCCTCCATCGCTGGCCGGCGCTGATGCGACGCGACGGCTCAGCCGCAGAAGGATAGGTCCAACACGCCGATCCAGTGACCGCTCTTGGAGTTCAGGGTGCTGAAGAAGCGGAACGTGAAGGAGCTCAGCGGGCCAGCGTCGGTCACCTGCTGGTTGCCCTGGTTTGAGGTGACGGGGAGGTTGTTGTTGGTCTGGGTGTTGCGGAAGGGGTCCCCGCTGGTGCCCGACCCGACCACGAGAGTTGCCGGTTGGTGCCCCGGTGGCGGTGTGGCCCGTCGTGGGCATGTGACATCGCTCCTGCGTCGTCGCCCCGAGCGCGAGAGGAAGCGCGGTCCAGTTGCCCGTTGCTGGGCAGGTGCCTGCGACGCATCGGAGCAGGGGATTGGAGTGGGGAAGAGCGATGCGACGGCCGCCGCGCCGGCTCCATGACCGCCGTGCACCAAGCGGTGGCACGGAACCTGGGGTTGCCAGTGCTGCGAGCACCGGCAGCCCCATCGGACCGAGTTGTCCCAGGTTGAGCGACTCTTGTGCCAGTTCGATGTCAGCCTCGGCCGGGGCGAGCTGTCGGAAGTCGGTAACCGCCCCAGGCACATGGCGGCACACGACCACTGCGGCGACGAGGCCGACGTCCCCCGGCGGGACCGGAGCGCCCCCGCTGAGGTCGCGCGGCGCGACGGACTCACCGGCGCGATCGGGGGCGATGGTGTCGGGGTCCGCGTCGAGCGCCACCCGGTCGGCGAGGTGGTCCTCGATTGCCGCGATGGTCGCTCGGTCGTGGTCGTGGAACACCACGAACTGGTCGAGCACGCGGATGGCCCGGCGGCGGTGGGCCCCAGCGGCGATGTCGAGGTCGCCTCGGGTTGGGGCGCCGCCACGGGGCGGGGTGGCCGTGCTCACCCGTTCGATCGGTTCGGCCGTCCTCAGCTCGTCTCGGTACCGGGTGATGTCCGCGCCGACCCGTCCTCGGTCGGTGCCTGTCGCGTCGGCCAGTTCGTCGACCAGCGCGGTGAGCGGGGCGGCGCCATCGCATGCGGCCCAGATGATCGACGCGGTCGCGTCGATCATCTGGGCCAGGCAGGAGTCCAGGTCGTCGAGGACGATCTGGTCGTCGAGGTCGGCCGCAAGCACGCCGGGCGAGGGTTCGGGGAGCAGGTCGGGGTCCAGGCGCTCGACCGTACCGGTGGGGCGATCGGCCGCCGTCGGCCGTGGGGGCCTGTCAGCCCCGGCCGGCGCGCACCTCTGGGATCAGGTTGCGCACCCCCTGGGTGATGCGACTGGTGCGGGTGAGGCCGCGAGCGCGGAGGAACTCGACGTCGGGGAACGCCACCGCCCAGAGGAACGAGGCACGGTCGCGCCAGGCCAGCTCGCGCAGCGCGGGACGGTCCAGGAGGCGGGCCGATTCGTGCTGGAGGTCCATGATGATCGCCAGCTCGTCGGGGTCGGGCTCGAACGCGGCGAGCCAGGCCTGCCAGTTGGGTGCATCGACGGGGAGGATGGTGAGCGTGGCCCGGACCGCTCCGGCGAGGATCGTGGTGCCGCGCCATCTCTCGGCCTCCGCCACCACGGTCTCGAGGGGCAGGTCGGGCCTGGTGAGGTAGTGCGCCAGGTCGCGCAGCGTGCGCAGCTGCGGTGCCGGCGTCCCGACGATCGCGTGGTAGGCGGCGTGCAGGGCCCGGTGGACGAGCGCCGGCGCGGCGAAGGTGATCCCGCCGACGTCGAAGGCATCGGGATGGGCGAACAGGTCAGCAAGCGGGATGCGGAAGCCCGGCGCGCCCACGCACAGGGTGCGGTGGACGTCGATCTCGACGTGGTCGGCGCAGGTGAGCCCCACCGACTTGTCGAAGCGACGGTCGAACCCGGCGCGACGCTGGGGCACCCGACGCTGCGCACCGTGGCTGGTCAGGGCGGCCATCGCCCGGTCGAAGTCGTTCCCGGCCACCAGCAGGTCGATGTCGGCGAAGAACCGCAGCGAAGGGTCGATGTCGTCCAGGTGGGCGACGGCCGGGCCCTTGACCACCAGGAACTCGACCCCGCCAGCCTCACGGAACCAGTCGGCGATCTCGAGCAGCCGCTCCTCGAGGCGCAGGCACCACAGCATGGCGTCCTCGTGGCCCCGCACGGCCTCCTCGACCAGATCCTCGGGCAGGCCCAGCGCACCCGCATCGACGGCGGCCAGCAGCGGCCCGAGGAGGCGCTGCGCCGCGGCGGTCGAGATCAGGGCGGCATGAGTGGGCCTGACGTTCGGCGCCACTTGTCGGTCGTACGCCCCAGGATGGGGCCACGCGGTGATGTGCCGAACGATCCGCTCCGGCGTGTCCATCGCCAAGCGCTCGTAGGGCACTGGCCAGTAGCGCCCCACTCCTGGATCGACAGACGATCGCAGCACCGTCACCTCTCCGTGTGCAGACCCGGGTCATCGGGCGCCTGCGGGCCGTCGCGCGCTTACGGGATGAGTGTCAGGGTGACGGTTCCGGGGTTGCCATCGGTTCCGAGTTGGCTCGGAAGGGCCGCCCCTGCGGGGCCGCCGGTGCCACCCGATGAACCGGTTGCGATGTCGACGCTCCCTGTTGCGCCCAAGGCTCTGGCTGAGCCGCTCCCGCCTCCGGCGCCGCCCCGGCCTGCGACGAGCAAATACCCGCCGCCGCCACCGCCACCGCTGCCACCCCCGTAGCCACCGCCACCGCCACCGCCACCGCCACCGTCCCAGTCGCCGCTGCCATTGCCACCTGCGCCGCCGTTGCCGCCCCCGCTCGAGGTCCCCGCCAGCCCGACGCCGGCGCCGTACTCGCTGCTGGTGGTCCCCGTGGAACTGGCGTCAGCCTTGCCGCCCAGGCCCTTCCCGGTCGTTCCAGAGCCACCTCCCTCCGAACCGTTCGCGCCGGCGATTGAGGCGGTAAACGACCCGGAGATGAGCTGGCCCCCCGCGCCGCCCGCTCGTGCGTTGGTTCCTGCCCCGCCGCCTCCACCGCCCCCCGGAGCGATGATGCTCACCGTGGTGGAGTACGAGAGCTTCGTGGCACCTCCGCCGCCACCGGATGCTCCGGCCTCGTCCGGTCCGTCCGCTCCGTTGCCGCCGCCCGGGCTACCCGAACCGCCGAGTCCACCCCACGGGCTCGCGTCCGTCGGATGCGCACCCCCCGCCCCGATCGTGACCGCCAGCGAGTAGCCGCCCACGATGCCAGGTAGGGTCCCGGTGAGCTGGGTTCCGGCGCCTCCCGCTGCGCCGGCTGCCTTGTAGATGTCGGTATACGTGTTCGCTGCGCCACCAGCGCCCCCGCCGCCACTGA
The DNA here is from genome assembly GCA_964624775.1 of uncultured Iamiaceae bacterium. Taxonomy (GTDB): domain Bacteria; phylum Actinomycetota; class Acidimicrobiia; order Acidimicrobiales; family Iamiaceae; genus Aquihabitans. Next base: position 41,089 of record CAZUYW010000006.1, on the reverse strand, counting down.
TGACGAAACGCATCTTGCGGTTGTCCGGCACTGAGAGGGTGGTGCTGAGGGGGCCTGTCGCGCTGTAGAACGCCGTGTCTGCCGCCGCAGGCGAGGAGAAGCTGTCAATGATGACGGGCGAAGTCGCCGCTGCCCCGGCGAGGAGGCCGAACTTCTTCAGTGCATCTCGCCGCCCGAGTTCGCCGCTGCTCGCTTCGGGCGTCGGAGGCAGTGTGGACGACATGTTGTGATCCTCCCTAGTGGGTCAATGCCATGCTCAGGTCAGTGTAGTGACCGCACGGGACCTGACCCGATTTCACCTGGTGTGACCTTGATCACCTTAGCAAGACGTCAACCGAAGAGACAATGTGCTGTGGTGCCATTTCGCATGCACCTGTGGCATCGAAGCGACAGGGGATCCGGGAGTTCAGGAGTGTTCCAGCAGATGGGCTGCAGCAGCCGTAGCGTCGTCGTAGACGATCCTCGTCACGGGGATGGACTCGGCTGCCTTCGCAACCGCGGCAAGGGCGATTGATCCCGCTCGACCGAGGTTGTGGGTGTTGGCCAGCAGTTCGCGCAGGGCCTCCAGGGTTCCCAGCCTCTCCAGGCGTACACCGCTGGCACCCGAGTCGTACCGGGGCAGGACGATGCTCGAAGGCGCCTGCAACGCGCCCTCCACCAGAGTGGTGTCCTCGCGGAGTTCGGCGACCGAGGTCGTGCCGCTGGACTGTGCGGGAAGGCCGATCGCCCGCCTGCTCTCGGCGCTCAACGGGATGGGCTTCAAGTACGTCGTCACCGACAGGGTGTCGGGCAAGAGGCCGATCGACTCGTCCCCACCGTATGCGCATCCCGCCCGGACCAGAGCCGCGATCAGGGTGGACTTCCCTGCGTCGATCTGTCCGGGCAGCACCACGAGTTGCCCATCGGGGGTGCGTGCCGCTCCAGCGTGGACGGTGGCGTAGGAAGTCGCGTATGACGCGTACTCGTTCGTGATGCTGAGGATCTGGCGGAACAGCCCCTCGGCGCTGTCGAAGTCCCAGCGGTCGCGGGCATCGACCCGGACACCGCCATCTCCGAGGTGTTCGACGTCGATGGAGGCTGTGCGCCTGATGCCTCGATCGCCTTCATCGTGGCAAGCACTCGTCGCAGCGGGCCGGAAGTACCGATCGATCCGTGCCAACAACGCAGGATCGTTGCTCCTGAAGGTGATCGCGGTATCGATGATCTGGTGGGTCATGCCGTGCGCCCAGCCCGTGCTGTCATCGGGGTTGCGCGACGACCCTGCCCACGGTTCGTGCGGCGTGATCGGCATGACCCGATCGACGAGGTGGGTGGCGCGGAGCTCGTCGATGGCCGCTGCGACGGCAGCGGACGCGTCGGCCCCGGCGATTGGAAGGGCCATGCTGATGAGCGCCTCCGACGACGTTGGGCGGTCGATGGCAGCGATGAATCCCATCGGACCCAGGATGTGTGCGATCTCATTGATCGTGTCGTAGGCGACGAACCCGTCATGGAACGCCGCGATGAGCAGGCCCGACGAGGGTTGGATCACCTGGTCTGGGAGGAGGTGCGGTTCCCGCGTCGGGGCCATGGCGACAGAATCTATCTCGTGGCGTCCAGGGCTAGGAGGGCTGATGTGTTGGGCGGGGCGATGGTCCGTTTCGGGTGGCCCGGAGTTCCGGACATGTGGTACGAAAAGCCTTATGGGTGACTCTCAGCCCGAACGCAGCGACCGCACGGCGGGGCCGAAGCGGGCCGCAGAGGTCGACCGGCGCCAACTGCTGAAGCGGTTCGGCTTGGCGGCGGGCGCCGCCTGGATCGCGCCGGTCGTGGTCGATTCGTTCGCCAGCCCGGCCGCAGCGGCGGGTACGGCGGTGACCGTGTCCGGGGGCCAGGCGACGGTCTCGGCAAACCGGGTGCTCGTTTTCGACGTCGCCGGCGGCGGTGGTCAGGGCGGCAGCCGCGGCAACGCCCAGAGCGGCGGGCCCGGGGGAGCTGGCACGCGCATCACCGGTACGGTCGCGGCCAAGGCAAGCTCCTACGTGCTCACCGTCACGGTCGGCGCCGGTGCCACCCAACATCCGAACGGCTTCGGATGGCCCGGCGTCGCGGGCGGTGGGTACAAGGCAGGCGGCGCCGGTGGCGACAACGGTAGCAGCACCATTTCTGGGCCTGGTGGTGGTGGCGGCGGCGCCACCGCGATCATCAACGCGACCTACGGCATCTCCATCGTCGCTGGTGGCGGCGGTGGGGGAGGTGGCGCGAGCGGCACCAACGGCAGCAACTCCAATGCCACCACGGGCGGCGCTGGGGGCGCGAACGGCGATGGTGGCCAGGGCTCTGGCAGCAACGTCGAGCGTGGGGGTGGTGGCACCATGGCGGGCGCCGGTGGTGCGAAGGGGGGGCAGGGCGGCGTCGGCAGCCAGGGCGGCGACGGTGTCGGTCAGTCGGCCGGGGTCGGCGGGAACGGTGGCGTGGGCGTGGATTCGAGCCGCCAGGACGGTGGTGGCGGTGGTGGCGGTGGTGGCGGTGCCGCGACCGGGGGTGGCGGCGGTGGCGGCGGGAGCGAGACCTATTACGTTTTCGAGTCGAACCGTGGTGGCGGTGGCGGTGGCGGCGGTAGCGGTGCCAGCACCACGACTGGAGCGGCGACCTCGAGCACGACGGCCGCAGGTGGTTCGGGCGGCGCGGGTGCGACGGGTGCGTCGACCCAGGGTGGAGCGGGTGGCGATGGCTGGGTGATCCTCAGCCTGCAGTGACCGCCGGACCGGTCGGCGCTCAGCGCTGACCGCGCGGGGTATCGCTGATCGATCCGTCGAGGACCATCGACGCCACCGCCCGCGCGTCGCCGTGGATGACCCGCAGGACGGGCACCGCTTCGGCGAGCTGGCACGCGGCCTGCAGGCCCTCGTCGCCGGATCGCGCCAGGTTGAGGGTGTTGGCGAGCACCGCCCTGAGGGCCCTCTCGGGCTCGAGGTGGACCACGTGCAGCGGCTGCTCTGGCTGGTAGCTGGTGACCAGGAGGGTGTGCACAGGGCCGACCTCGCCGTGCACGAGCTCGACGTCGGGTCGGACCTCCGCTGGCGCAGCGTGCGGTTCCTCAGAGGGGGGGGAGTCCCAGGAAGGCGCGGGTCGATCCATCCATCGTCATGCGCTTGGGGTAGGGGATGGCGTGGAGCGAGCCCGAGCGGATGCCGATCGACTCATCGCCCAGGTAGTCGCAGCCGGCTTGGATCAGGGCCCCGATGAGGGTGGTCTTGCCGGCGTCGATCGGGCCAGAGATGACGACGATGCGCCCATCGGGGGTGCGCACGCCACCCGCGTGCAACACGAGCGAGGCGTGCGAGCGGGCGGCGTACTCGTTGAGGACGTCGATCACCTGCGCAAAGAAGTTCGCCCGCCGGGGAAACCGCCACTCGTCGGCGGTGTGGAGGATGATCTCGCCGTTGGTCCCGGGATCGACGTCGAAGGTGTGGGTGGGGGCCCGGTCATCGAGCGCCAGCCCGAGGTAGCGGTCGATCTCGTCGAGGAGGCCAGGGTCCGATCCCCGGAACTCGATGCCGGCGTCCATCACCGCATGGACCAATCCGCGGTGGCGGTTACCGTCCGGAAGGGGAGAACTGCCCATCGGCACGGGCAGCTCGACCGGTGCGACCCGGTCGAGCAGGTCTCGGTCTCGCAGTGCCTGGATGGTGGCGCGCACCGTGTCCTCGACCGCCGCTGGCTCGCCTCCGGTCTCGATGACCGCTTCCTCGACCAGCGTGCCCACTGGCACGGGGCCATCGATCGAGATGAGCCAGCCTGCGACCGGCCCCAGATGGTGCGCGGTCTCAGATGCGATGTCGTACGCCAGGACGCCGTCGCGAAACGGCGCCAGGAGGACCCCGTGCGATCTGCGGAACGTGTCGTCGAGCCGTTCGGTGTGCGTTGCCATCGGATCATCACCAGGGAGTTCGGGCGGCAGGCATCAGGTCGGGTCGGGTGAACCTGGGCGGCCGCCAGCCTAGCCACGGGTCCATGCCCGCTGACCACGGACCCGTGGCCAGGGAGGGTCCGATCGCGCGGGCAGGTCGGAGCCTGGTTCGTGCTATGGTGATTGACCGCTCTGGTCGAATTGGGGCGGTCGAAAGGGACGACATGCCGAGCATCCGATTGCGAGCTGGCCTTCGAGCCGAACAGGTCGACGACCACGTGGTCGTCTTCGACCGCTCATCGGGAGAGTCCATCCACCGGGTGTCAGGCGACGGGGTGCTCGCCCTGCGTGCCATCGGTGACGGCGTCGACCTGGCCGAGGTGCCCGAGCAGCTCCTGCCGGCCGTCGGGGACCTGATCCGCGCCGGCGTCCTGGACGACAGCGAGGCCGTGAGCCGGCGTGCGGCGCTCGCGCTGGGCGGCAAGGCGCTGATCGCCAGCGGCGCCGTGTGGAGCACGGCGACCGTCACGTCGTTTGCGTTGGCCGACCCGGCCGCGGCCGCGACCCCGTGCACGTCCCCAGGAGCGACCAGCCCGCAGCAGCAGAAGTACACCGCCAACGCCACCTTCGTCACCGGCCGGACGGTCACCACGCTCCTGGTGCGGGCCTGGGGCGCGGGTGGTGGTGGTGGTGCCGGGAACTACAGCGGCGTCTGGGCGTCGGGATCAGGTGGTGGTGGCGGTGCCTACGCCTACACGGCGAGCCTGACGGTGGTCCCATGCACCGCCTACACCGTGGTCGTCGGGGCTGGTGGCGCTGGCGGACCGTCGAACAACACCGACGGGACCGCCGGAGGTGACTCCTACTTCGACACGGCGTCGACGGTCATGGCCAAGGGGGGCGGTAAAGGTCTCAAGGGCGTGAACGGCACCAACGTGGCGGGCGGGACCGGCGGCCAAGCGGCGAGCTCCGTCGGCGCCACCACCAAGTTCAACGGCGGCAACGGCGGGACCGGCGGTAAGAACTCGCTCGAGAACACCGGCGGCGCCCACAACGGCACCGGCGGTAGTGGCGGCGCAGCCGGGGGGTCAGGTCAGACGGGTGGAGTCGGCGGCGGTGCGAAGGGCGCCGGTGCCGCCCCCGGCGGTGGTGGCGGCGGCAGCGAGGGCGATCTGTTCGGAACATCGGCGGCGGGCGCTGGCGCACGTGGCCAGGTCTGGGTCGGGTTCTGACAGCGTTCCCGCCGAGCAAGGGCGCAGTGGCCCCGGTAACGCCGATCTCGTGACCACGCAAGCCACCGAGGATCCCTTCGACGACCAGCCGCGACGGCGGTCCGGCCTCGTCACGATCCCAGTGGGGGCCGAGGCGGTCGTGCTCGACGGCTGGGAGGTGGCGAGCGCGCTCAACGCGTCGGCGAACCAGATCTGGCGACGGTTCGATGGGGTCACGACGTTGGGTGCCATCGCTGATCAGCTCGCCGGAGCGCTGCACGTCGACCGGGAGCTGATCGCGTCGGACGTGATCCACCTGGCGCAGCAGCTTGGCCACCTCGGTCTCCTCGAAGGGATCCAGGTTCGGCCCGCTGACGGTGCCCCGTCGATCGCCCTCGAGCCCGTGCACATCGTGGCCGACGTGGGCGAGACGATCGGCGCGTTCGAACTCACCGACATGGACGGGCGAACCCTCATGGAGGGGCGAACCCTCCGGGCCAGCAAGGTCGATGTCGAGGCCAGTCTCCTCGTCAACTGGAGTCCGCACTGCGGGTACTGCGCGAGCATCGTCGATGTCCTGGCAGAGCTCGATGGACCGCTGCGTGCCGCCGGCGTCGAGCTGGTGCTGTACGCCTATGGGTCGGCCGAGGCGAGCGAGACGCAGGCCCGCCTGAGCGGCTGGCACCCCAGGGTCGTCCTGAAGCCCCCACACGAGATGGGGCCCTTCCTCGGACACGGCACGCCGGCGGCCTTCCACCTCGACGAGGAGGGCACGTTGCTCAGCCCGGCAGCGTGCGGGACCGATGCGGTCGTGCAGCTCGCCGCCGAGCTCGCCGGCACCGTCATCGATTACGGTGATCTCGCGTCCGGTGCGGCGCGGTCCGTCCTGGCGCCGGGTGGTTCGTGTGGTCCCGGTACCGGCTCCGAGCCGATCAGTCGTTGGGCGGGCACGCGCGTGTACCGCATCGGAGACTTCCACATCGGCCTTCGGTACGGGACCGATTCGACGGCGTGCCTGCTCGACGAGCTGTTCCTCCACGACGTCGTGGACGACCGGCGCGCCGGCCACGTGTTCACCGTGTCGCTCCCGAGCCTGGACGCGGCGAGCGACGGGTCAGCAGCCGCGGTCGAGGCGGACCTCCTCGCCCTCGGGAGCTCCGTGCTCGTGCGCAGCCGCTCCTCGGAGCGCGTGCTCCGCTCGCTCCTGTGGCGTCTCGGGGATCTGATCGGAGAGGAGGACCACTCGCCGGGTCTCGTCCGTGTCACGGCAACGGCCATCGTGGCCCCGACCGGCGCGGCGCTGGTGCAGCCCGGCATCTACGCGCTCGAGGAGGACCTGCAGCCTGCGTTGGCCCGCCACGGGATCGCGTTCGTCGACGTGGCGCACCCGCTGATCGATCTCCACGCCGCGGAGCTCGTGGTCCCAGAGCCGTCGATCGCCCACGATGCACGCGCACTGGTGGCGCGGAGTCCAGGCCGCGTCGTGGGCTGGGATGAGCCTGAGCCGGTGCGGCCCGGGCGCTACCCGCTCATCGGTTGGGGGGTCGCCCACCCAGCGGGACAGGCCGTCACGCGGTTCACCCCCGCCGAGGCTGCTGCCGCGACCCTGTCGCTCGTCCTCGCCACCGACGATGGACCTCGACGGGTCCGCGAGCTCGGGGAGCTGTTCCAGCGGATCGATGGCTTCGGGCTCTGGTATCACAGCGAGGCGGAGCTGGCCGACGCGATCGCACTCGCCCTGGGGCTCGGCGCCGAGTAGGGCTTACCGCTGGGCCGGCGGCCGGACGAGGGCGAGGAGATCCTTGATCGACTCGGATGCCTCGCCTCGTGCGCCCCTGATCGCAGGTGCCGACCTGGTGATCCTCAGCACCGCGTCGAGAGCGTCGTCCGGGCGCGAACGGGTGCAGAGCGTGTGCGACAAGATGGCGATCGTCGCATCGGCGGGTTCCAGTTCCTGCCATCCACCTCCAGCCGGATCGAAGTGGACGAGAGCGATCAACCCGACTGGCAGCGGCGCGGAGGAAACCGCAATGTCGATGAGATCTGCGGGCCCGACCGGATTGCGTCGGCGCACCGTGCGCGTCCACCCCGTGACGAGGCCGGTGTGCGGATCGATCAGCGCGTACTCGTCGCTGAGCACCTTGGCGCCAAGCGCGTGCGCCGCCAAGGCGAGCGTCGACTTGCCGCCCTCAGGAGGAGCGGGAACGACCAGGACCGCGCCCTGCCAGGCGATCACCGCGGCGTGGACCGGTACGAGGTGCGTCAGGCGGGACACCGCGAAGAGCGCAAGCTCCGTCTCCAGGTGGTCCCACGCCTCTGCCGACGGGTCGGTCCCAGAGATCTCACGGTCAGGAACGATCATCCAGCGGTCTGATAGGCCGAACCGGGCTACGACCGGCTCCGTCGGCCGATCCCGTCGATCGAGACCCAGCGCCGGCCATCGCCGGTCCAGTTCCGCCGTCAGCGCGGGGTGGATGGCGACCTCGACCACCGATCCGTCCTCGGCGACCCCCCACCACCGCGCGAGCTCCACCGGCCGGATACTACATGGGCACCGCCCGTGACGGACGGCCTCGGCCCTGGTCAGCCGGGCATGGAATGCGGTGGCGTCTCGCTCCGATGGGTGCTCGAACGGGTCCGGAGCCCGAGTGTGAACAGCACCGAAGCAAGCCCATCTCATCTGGAAGGGTCCGTCGTGTAAGGTGAGTGCCACGCAGAATGGGAAGGTGTGACATCTTGCGGCTCCGCCGGGATCTTCGAGTGGAACGACTGGATGCCGAGGTCGCGATCCTTGATGGCCGGGCCCAGGCGGTCCTTCGGCTCACTGGTGCTGCCGTGGCGGCCGTCGACCTGCTCGTCGATGGGGTCGACGCCGAGGACGTGCCCGACGCGCTGCGTGGTGCGGTCGATGAGCTGGTGGCTGCCGGTGTGGTCGATGATGCCCGGTCGTGGACGCGGCGGCGGTTCATGGCCCTCGCCGCAGGCGGCGCCGCGGCGTTGTCAGCGGCATCGGTCACCAGCTTCGCGCTGGCCGACCCCGCTGCGGCCACGACGAACTGCGCCGGTGGGGTGGTGCCCACAGGGACTCCCAAGCAGTACACCTCGGGCACGGCGACCTTCACCACTGGAGCCGCGGGGTTCGGTACGCCCGGCGGCGCCACCTACTCCCTGCTCGTGCGAGCGTGGGGCGGCGGTGGCGGCGGTGGTGGCGGCTCGAACTCTGCGGTCGGTTCGGGTGGCGGCGGTGGTGAGTACCGCAGCGGGAACATCACCGTGACCGAGTTCACGGCCTACACCGTCACGGTCGGCGCGGGTGGAGGTGGCGGCGGCAATCCGGGTGGCAATGGGGGGCAGTCGTCGTTCGGCACGCTGCTCATCGCCAAGGGCGGGACCGGAGGACCACAGGGGAACGCGGTGAACGGCGGCGCTGGTGGCACCGGTGGTTCGGGTGGGACGACCGCGTTCAACGGCGGCGCGGGTGGCAAGTCCGGTGGTACGACCTTCCTCAACAGCGGTGCAGGTGGCGGCGGGGGCGGGGCCGGGGGCCAAGGAGGCGCTGGTGGGGCCGGTGGCGCCGGGAATACGTCGAACGGCCAGGGAACCGGTGGCGCCGGCGGCGCAGGTTCGCCCGGAGGTGGTGCGGGAGGCGTGGGCGGCAACGACGACAATGCAGCAGGAGTGGGTACTGCGCCGGGTGGTGGTGGCGGCGGCGCCGAGGAAGCGACGCTCGGCGCGACGGGTGCCAACGGCGCGGCCGGCGCCGTGTGGGTCGGCGTGTAGCCGGTTCGACCCCGTGACCAAGCGTCTCGATCACCGGTGACGAGCGATGTGATCGGACCCTCCTCCGTCCCCCGTCCGGTCGCCGGCCTGGTGCCGGTCGCCGTGGGCGATGAGCTCGTCCTGCTCGACGGCTGGAAGGTCGCAACCCGCCTGAACCCCACGGGTGCGCGCATCTGGTCGTGCCTCGATGGTGCCAGCAGCCTGGGTGATCTCGCCGCCGAGTTGGCGACGCTCGGTGGGCTCGATGCCGCAGCGACCCTGGCCGACATGACGCGCTTCGTCGCCGACCTTGCGTCGCAGGGGCTGCTCGAAGGGATGGGCCAGCTCGAGGATGACCCGCCGATCCACCTCGAGGCTATCTCGCCCCACCAGGTTGGCGATGTGGTCGACGACGTCGAGCTCGTCGATCTCGACGGGACCCGTCGACGGATGATCGGGCTCGGCGAGTCCGGCACCGCACTGGTGTGCACTGGAGTCCGCACTGCGGGTACTGCGCTCGGATCGCGCCCGATCTCGCCGAGCTGCAGCCAGCACTCGAAGCCGCCGGCTGCACGCTGGTGCTGGTGGCCTTGGGAGGTGTGCCGGCCAACCGGGCCGTGGCGGAGGCTGCGGGCCTGGACGGTCCCATCCTCCTGCTCGCACCGGACCAGGACGTGTTCCGTGCCGCTGGCACGCCCTCGGCGTATCACCTGGACGGTGCCGGGCGCATCCTCAGCCAACCTGCCTACGGGGGCATCGAGGTGCCCGCCCTGGCCCGCTCCATCGCCGGCGTCGATGCGAGGACCGACCCTCCCGGTGCGGCCGATGCGGTCCGCTACCTCCTCGAGCGCGACGGGCTCTGCGCGCCCGACGCCGTTGCCCAGGACGCCCTGACCTGGTCGGGCACGCGGGTGTACCGCCTGGCGGACTTCCACGTCGGCATCCGCCACGACTCCCCAGCCACCGCGGCCATCCTCGATCGACTCCTGGTCGGCCGGCGGGTCGACGATCCCAGGGCGGGCCACAGCTTCTCGGTCGCACTCGGCTCAGCGTCCACGGGCAAGGCGGAGACTCGGGTGCGTGGCCTCAACCTGCTCATCCAGGCCGGCCAGCCCACGCTGCGCAGCCGTGACCCCGCTCGCGTGCTGCACGCCCTGCTGTCGCGCTGTTCGGATGGCATCTCGGCGTTCGACCCGGCGTGTGGACGACTCCAGGTGAACGCCATCGCCGTGCTGCACCAGCGCGGCGCGGCGCTGCTGCCGTGGAACCTGCACGCCTTTGCCCCGCGCCTGCAACCGCTGCTCGCGCGCCACGGCATTGCCATGGCCGACGTGCGCTACCCCGAGATCGACCTGGCCACCCAGGAGCTGGTGGTTCCCGAATCTGCGGTCCACCACGACTCGAGCGTGCTTGACGCCATCGGGGTCTCGGTCCCACCCACGGTCGAACAGCCGTGCGTCAGGCCGGGTCGATACCCGCTCACCACATGGTGCGCCATCCACCCTGGCCCGTGGCGCGTGGTCCCGCTCTCGCCGGCGGAGGGCGCAGCTGCCACCCTTTCGAGCGTGCTGCACACCGACGACGCAGCCGAACGGGTGCGGCAGCTGGGGCGGCTCTTCGAGCGGGTGGAGGCCTGCGGCCTGTGGTACTACGCAGAGCGGGAGCTGATCGCTGCCGTGGTGGCGGCGCTCCACGGCGACTGATGCCTGATCAGGGCTGTCTCTCGGGACCAGCCCCTCGCTCGACGAGCCGACGCAGCGCGGTGATGGCCGTGGCGGCTTCGCTGCGGGTGCCCGAGATCGACGTCGCGGTCCGAGCCACCGCCACCGCTGCGTCGAACGCGTCGTCGGGACGGTGGCGGGCGCACAGGGTGTGCGCCAGGAGCTGCCCGACCGCTTCCCCGGGGCCGATCGGCGTGAACACGTCGTCTGCATCGGGGGCGTGGCGAACGAGGGCGAGCACGCACACCGGCATCGGATCCTGACGCTCGGCCAGGTGCAGGCGATCAACCCCGCCGTCGTGGCGGAGGATGCGGACTGGCCGATGCCAACCGGTGGCCCATCCCGTTGCGGGGTCGAGCAGCACGTACTCGTCGGTGAGGACGGTGGCTCCGGCGGTCGCCGCGGCCACGGTCAGCGAGCTCTTGCCTCCACCTGAAGACGCGGGGACCATGATGCACCGGCCGTTCCAGGCGAAGGCGGCTGCGTGCACTGCCACGAGTCGCGCCAGGCGGTGCGCCGTGAAGACGGTCAGGGATTGCTCGAGCTGATCCCATGCGAGCGGCGGTGGGTGATCGCCAGACTCCTCGTCGTCGGGCACGATCACCCAGCTGTCCGACAGGCCGATGCGCGCCACGATGGGTCCGGGTGGCTGGTCGATGTGGCAGGCCAGCCCGAGCGGTGGCCATCGGCGGCGAAGCTCATCGAGGAGGTGGGGGCGCAGCGCGACCTCGAAGACCTCACCGTTCTCGGCCTCGCCCCAACGCCGCACCAGGCTCACCGCCCAAGTGTACGAGGCCACCCCGGGACGGGAGCCTGGCAACCACCGCGGGTCGTGGCTTCGCCTTGGGTCGGTGGTCCCGATGGGGGAGGATGTGGGGTGGACGGACGCGGACGCCAGCGCACGGGGAGTCGTGACCTGATCTCCCTACTGGTCGCCGCCGCTCTGGTGAACCTGGTCTTCGTGAATCGTTACGACTGGGCGGCGCACATGATCGTGGGCGGTGCGATCCCGATCGCGGTGGCGGCTGGCCTCCCACGCAGCAGGCATGCGTGGGCGTCCTCGATCGGTGTGGTCGCCGCTCTCGGCGCTGGGGTGATCGCCGATCTCACGGTGACCGGGCCATGGGATCCGAGCGATGTGGCGTTCACGGCGGCCGGGGCGCTCATCGTCGTCGGTGAGCATGCGGCTGCGGGGACACCGCCGGCACGTACGGCGCGCGCGGGCGGGGTCCTTGCACTGGCCATGGTGCTCTGCGCCTTCGGGTTTCGGTACGGAATCCGGAGGGGTCCGTGATCCCGGCGGGCGACGCCCCGGCGCGGGTGCAGCGGGGTGCACTGCTCGTCCTCGCCGCTGTGGGGGCCGTCACGGTGCTGTTGGGTGCATGGGCCGGTCTGCGATGGTCAATGATCGGGATCGGGGTCGACGCCCGGATCACCAACTCCACCTGGGCCGAGGAGGGGCCACCCTTCAAGGTCCTCCAGCTCGATGACGGTCGCGCGCTCACCGTGGACTCGGTGATCCTCGATCGCCTGGGTGGCCCCGAGCGCGCAAAGGGGCAGGTGCTGCACAAGCAGGTCGGCAGCCGGACGTTGCATGCCGGCCAGACGGACCAGGAGCTTCGCATGTCGCGGGAGGCGTGGAAGACGCTGGCCGCGCTGGTCGGGCTCGTCGGGTTCGCCCTGATCCGGGCCGGGCAGGGCGTTCGATCGAGGTCGAGTCGAGCGGCGCGCTAGGGGGTGCCGACCGGCGACGACGGGGTGCGGCCCGAGCTGTCCGTCGGGGCTGGTCGGTTCCCATCGTCGGTGCTGTCGCCAGACCCGCGGAGGCGGCCCGTGATGGTTCGCTCGGTGGTGTAGTCGCCGTAGTAGTACTGCGCGGAGGTGGCCTCGGTTGAGTCGTTCATGACCACGCCGATCACGGGGGCATCGAAGCGGTCGAGGACCTCAGCCACCCGGCGGGCAGCTTCCACCTTGGTCTTGCCCGAGCGCACCACCAGCAGCACCTGATCGGTCTCGGGGAGCAGCTCGGAAGCATCGTTGGTGGTGAGGAGCGGCGCCGTGTCGAGCAGGATCATGTCGAAGCTGGAGCGGGTCGCCTGGATGACCTTGCGCTGGAGGGCGAGCACCTGGAGCGGGTTGGCATCGGGATCGTTCTCTCCGAGCCCGGTCACCAGCTGCACCCGTTCCATGATGGTGTTGGTGACCACCACGGACCCGAAGCGGGCGACTTCGGCGGTGCCCTTCTCGTTGGCCTCTCCGCTCGCAGTCAGGTACTTGTGCACGGACGGACGACGGAAGTCGCAGTTGATCACGAGCACGTTGAACCCACCCTCGGCGAGCACGGCGGCCAGGTTCGCGACCGTGGTGGTCTTGCCCTCAATGGGACTCGCCGAGGTCACCATAACGACGGTGGCCTCGTGGCCCACCTGGTGGCGGTGCTCGCCGTGCTCGAGGTTGAACAGCATGGCGCCGCGCACCACGCGGTAGGCCTCGGCCGCTCGGGATCTGAGCTTGGTGTGGGCGACGACCTCGTTGGTGTTCTGCTGCTGGCGCGTGAGCGGCGGGATCTCGGCCAGGACCGCGAGCCCGGTCGCCGCCTCGACGGTGGCACGACTGCGCAGGCGGCTGTCGTAGCGGTCGAGGAGCAGGACCAGGCCGATGCCCATGGCCAGGCCGGTCAGGGCGCCGAAAAGGGCTCGGGTGGTGGCGCTGGCGCCCTCGGAGGGGGCGGCGTCGTCGTCGGTGCCCGCGGGCACCGTGGTGGGGGTGACACCCGTGACGTAGTCGGCGCCGTCACGGATGGTCTTCTTGGTGCGATCGTACTCGGATTCGGAGATCTTCACCGCCTTGGCGCCCTCGAGGCTGGTCAGTCCCGCAGTCGGCGCGGGCCGGTTGGCGAGCTGGGAGAACTGCTCGTAGACGAGGCTGTACTGGTTCGTCAGCGAGCGTTGCTGGGCCTCCAGCTGGCTGCGGTTCGATGGGTTCTTTGCGATGAAGCCGTTGATGTCGGTGATCTGGCGGTCGAGCTTGTCGAGCTGGTCGAGGATCCGATCCCGCTCGGATTCGGCGTTGGCCTTCGCCTGCTGCTCCAACGTCACGAGCAGCTCGGAGGCGGCGGTGTCGGCGATGGACACCACCGTCCGCTGGTCGGTCCCCACCGCCTGGACCTCGACCGACGCCACCGACGTGCGCGGGAGGCCGATGAGGGACGACGCGACGTCGTCGACGGGCAGCTTCAGCTTGGTGGCCACTCGCTCGGGGATGTCACCGGTGTTGACCAGGTAGGCAGCCTGGGTGAGGTTCACCGGCGTGGTGTCACTTCCCGATGCGGTGCCCTGGTTCTCGTCGATGAGGACGTGCGCGGCCCGGTAGTACGTGGGCCCAGCGAGGATCGGCGCCACCTTCCCCGGCGCTTGTGGTGCGGTGATCCAGCCGATCCCGGCGCCGAGGATCATCGGCAGGAACACCAGGTACCAGCGCCTCCGGAGCGCCGAGATGTAGCCCTTCAGGCGGGTGAGGGCGTCGAGGCTGTCGAACGCAGCGGTGTCGGCGGCCGTGGTGTCTACGCGCACGTGATGGTCATCCTGGATTGACGAGCGCCTGCCGACATCGTGAGCCGGCGCGCGCGAGGCGATGCGATGTTACCAGCGGGCCCGAACCCGTCGGTGCCGCGAGCCAGGCTCGCGTGGCCGTGGTCCCTCACGGTGCTGCCGGTGCGGCCTGGGGCACCTCGGACAGGACGCGGCGACGCAAGGCCACGCCGCGGTGACCCGTCGCAAGGTGGGCGATCAGGGTGCCGACGATCAGGGCGTCGAGCCGGGGGGAGGCGGTGCGGAGGTACCAGGCGTCGATGGCCTGCTTTACGGGCAGGACGATCCTCAGGTAGTCGACCCCGCTGGGATCCTCGGAGATCGTGTCGCGCTCCCAGTCGTCGACGATGAGCTGGGTCGGCCCCGCCATGCCCGGAGGGGCAGCCAAGACCTCCTGCCACCGGGGATCATCGAGATCCACGAAGGCGGGGTCCTCGGGGCGGGGGCCGAGGAGGCACATGTCCCCGCGGACCACGTTGTACAGCTGGGGGAGCTCATCGAGGTGGTAGGCGCGCAGCGTGGCGCCGATCGGGGTGACCCGGGGGTCGTCGGCGGTGGTGAGCGGGACCCCGGTTGCCATCCCCGTGGGAGACACGGCACGCATGCTGCGGAGCTTCCACATCTGCATCGGCTCGCCCCGCTGCCCGACCCGGGGAACGGCGATGAGCGGAGGGCCGCCGTCGTGGCGTCGGACCAGGACGGCGCAGATGGCGATGACGGGTGCACTCGCCATCAACAGCACGGCGGCGATCACGCGGTCGAGGACGAGCCGGATCCGCAACCATGTGCTCATGTGGAGAGCAGACCGGAGAGCTCGAGGCACACGCGATCGACATCGCCGTCGCTCAGGCCGATGTGGAGCGGCAGGCTCATCGCCCGAGGGGCTGCCCGATCGCACACGGAGAGCCCGCCCGGGCCAACGAGGGCGTGGGTCTCGAACCAGGAGAAGTGGTGCAGCGGCCTGAAGTGCATGCTTGGATGGATGCCCACGGCCTTGAGCCCGCTGATCGTCGCATCGCGATCGGCGCCCTCGGGCAGCAGGATCACGGCGAGGTGGTCGGCGCTGCCATCGGCCTCGGCAAGAGGCACGAACCGGAGCCCGGTCGGCTGGAGGTTGTGGCGATAGCGGCGGAGGATGGCGCGCCGGCGCGCCTGCATGGCATCGAACCGCCGGAGCTGGGAGCGAGCCAGCGCAGCGAGCACGTCGGGCAGGTTGGCCTTGATGCCGGGTTCGACGAGGTCGTAGGTGACCGATCCGCCAGGGCGGTACCGCTGGAGCGCGTCGTTGCTCATGCCGTGGAGCCGGTAGGAGCGGGCGAAGGCAGCGAGGGCGGCATCGTTGGTGGCGATCGCCCCGCCCTCAGCCGACGTGAGGTTCTTCGTCGCGTAGAAGCTGAAGCACGCAGGCGACGGCCCTGCGCTGCCAACCGCCCCCCGGTGGTCCGTCGCGCCCAAGGCGTGGGCGGCATCTTCGATGAGCGGTACGCCGGCCGTTTGGCACAGATCGTGGATCTCCCGGGGGACCGGCACGCCACCGAAGTGCACTGCGATGACTGCCTCGAGGCCCTCGGCGAGGGCGGCCGCGAGGGCGGCCGGGTCCAGGTTGAGGGTGTCGGGATCCACGTCGATCAACACGACCTGGAGGCGGTTGTGGACCGCAGCGAGGGCGGTCGACACGAAGGTCCAGGCCGGCACGCCGATGCGGGCCCCCGGCCGAAGGCGAAGGTGGGCGATGGTGATCTCCAGCGCGGCGGTGCACGACGACACGCCGACCACGTGGTCGGCTCCCACATGAGCCGCGAGATCTTCTTCCAGCTGCTGGCACTCCCCGCCCGTGGTCAACCAGCCGCTGCGCAGCGTCCGCGTCACCGCGGCGATGTCGTCCTCAGTGATGTCGGGGACGGCGAACATGATCGGCGCATCGTTCGCAGGCGCTGTCGCTCCATGGTCGGCGCCACCGTCAGCCTGGTTTGTGGTGGCCATGGATCGCCAAACCTCCTGAAGGTGCCGATTCTAGCGCTGGACCCCCGACTGGTGCGATTGCATCAGCCGGGGGTCCAGCGAGTCGCGATGGCCTCGGCGTAGAAGTGCTCCCACGCATCGAGTTGGCGGTCGACGGCGAAGCACCGCTGCACCCGTTCGGGACCGGACGCGGCCATCATCGCCCGTGTCGTGGATTCTCGGGCGAGCCGTTCGAGGGCGGCCGCGAGCGCATCGGGGTCGCGTCGGGGCACGACCAGGCCTGTGGTCCCATCCTCGACGTTCTCGGCGAGGCCGTCAGCGTCCGAGCACACGACCGGGAGCCCGTGGGCCTGGGCCTCGATCACCGCATTGCAGAACCCTTCGGACGTCGCGGCGTGGAGCATGACATCGGCCCAGCGATAGTGGTCGGCCACCTCGTGGGGGGCGACGGCGCCGAGGAGGTTGGTCACCTGATCGAGGTCGAGCTGGTGTCGCCAGAACGCGACCGCCTCGAGGAGCTCGCCGTCGCCGATGATCCGGTGCTCCACGGCGATGTCTCTCGCGCGGAGGGTCCCGATGGCTTCGAGCGCGTAGTCGTACCCCTTCTTCCAGTGCAGCCGCCCGACCGAGATCACCCGAAGGGGTCGGTCGTGGCTGCCCAACGCGCCTGGTCGCGGGGCACGGGGGGTGATAGCCGAGGTGTCGAGCGCTGGAGCGATGAGCGAGTGCGCGAGGGTGGCCGGGGCCCCCCGACGCCGGGCTCGCCGCCAGAGGTCCTCGCCGAGCAGGTGGACCCGATCGGCATGGGCCCAGACCTCCTCGTACTGCCCGGGCCGGTCCAGCCCCACGTAGTTGAGGTCATACCCGCGGAACGAGACGGTGACCGCGCAGCCGAGCCGGGCCCCCAGGTGCATGCGCCCCGGTGCCAGGCTGCCGAACTCGAAGTGCACGACGTCAGGCGCGAGGGCGACCAGGTCGGCGTCGACCACGAGGTCCTTCATCCGATGCCGGAGCGACGCGCTGCGGTCGGCGAGGTAGGTCTTGCGAGCAGCGCGCGGGGCGCCCGCGAGACGACGGAGCGCTCGGGTGGACTGGCGCGCAGCGTCGAGCGGAGAGGTCAACGACGGGCTGACGTGCACGCGCGGCCGCAGCGCCTGGAGGGGGTGTCCGGACCCAAACACTTCCCACTGGTCCTCCCTGCTCTCACCGCACACCACGTGGACATCGAGCCCGCGCTCCAGGAGCCCGACCGCCTTGGTGACGATGAACGTCTCCGACAGCCGGGGGAACGACGGCACGATCAGCGCGACGCTCGTCGGCCGGCTCACGAGGCGGCCGCCTCGGCGAGGAGCGCGGCGAACGCAGCCACCTGGTCGGTGAGCCGGAAGTCAGCGAGGATCCGGGCGCGCGCTGCGGTGCCGAGCCGCTCGCGCTGCCCACCATCGGCGGCAAGGAGCGCCAGGCGAGCTGCCGCGGCATCGGCGTCGCGAACGGGCACGAGGAAGCCGTCGACGCCATCATCGATCGCCTCGCGCATGCCGCCCGCGTCGGTGCTGATGACCGGGAGTCCGGTGGCCATTGCCTCGAGCACTGCGTTGGAGATGCCCTCCGATGAGCTGGTGTGCAAGAAGGCGTCGGATGCAGCGAGTTCGTCCCCGACCTCGCGGGGGGATCGTCGTCCGAGCAGGCGGGCGTGGGCGGAGAGATCGAGGTCGTCGATCGCGAAGAGGAGGTGCTGGCGCTCGGGGCCCTCGCCGATGATGTCGAGGCGGACGTCGACGCCGAGGTCGATCGCCTTGCGGACCGTGAGCAGCGCGTGCTCCTGGTCCTTTGGCCAGTTGAGGCCGCCCACCGCGAGCACTCGAAGGGGACCCGCCGCGTCCCCCCGGGGGGCGTGCAGCGGGAAGCGATCGGGGTCGACCGCCGGGCGGATGACGCGCGCCTTGGACGGGTCCAGGCCGAGCGCGGTTGCGTCGAGGACGATGCGGTCGGACACGCAGTGCACCAGGGTGGACCCGGCGAACACCCGAGGGAGTGCCGCTCGGTGGGCGCCTCGCTTCGGGTTCAGCGGTGCGCTGGTGATCAGAGAGCCGCGACACGACGTCACGACCGGAACCCCAGCCGCGAGGAGGTGCTCGTGATCGGTCAAGGTGTTGATCCAGGGGGCGTAGATCACATCGAACCCTCGAACTGCGCCCATCCGGGTGGTGCGGTCGCTCGAGGTGAGCGCACCATGAGCAAGGCTCCAGACGGTGCCGGCGGCCGTCCGAGCGTCTCGCGCCCGGGCCTGACGCACCACGGCTCTGCCGTCAGCCCGCTCGGGGCCGTACCTCCAACCGATGAGGTGGTCGTTCGCCCAGCCACGCGGGGGGCGGTGGTGGCCCATCACCGTGACGTCGATGCCCTGCCCGGCAAGCCCGGTGAGGAGACGCTCCACGAAGGTCTCCATCGGCCAGCCGACGCCGATCGCCAGGAGTCGAAGGCGACGATCACCACCAGATCTGGTCGGCCTCGACGTCGCTGGGGGCAGAGCTGTGTCGGCCAGGTCGGAGCGGTCCATAAGCTCGGCTAAACGTAGCTCGCCGACACGTCGTGACCGGTGGGCCGCGCTGATGACCCGAGGGAGAATGAACCACCAGGTGAACGCATTTGCCGACCTCCACGTCGCCTTCGGGGAGACCAGCGCTCCCGGTCATCGTCGCCTCGGGAACCCCTGGACGCGCGTGGCCGAGGCCATCGACCCCCTCTGGCTCGGCACCGCCACCTCGGTGATGGCCGCACCGGTCCAGCAGGTTGCCGGACCGGGGTGGACGGTGTGGGCGGTGGGAGACGTGTTCTCCTACCGAGGGGACGAGCGAACGCCACTTGCCACCTTCGTTGCAGACCTGGCCGACGACCGTGCGGCGCCGGCGCTGCTCGATGCCCACGCCGCCGTGTTCGGCTGGCACGAGGCCTCCCGGCGCCTGCACGTGTGGACCGACCGGATGGGCACGCTGCACGTGTACCTCGGCGGCGCGCCCGGACGGGTCGCCGTCGGCACGTGCCTGGCCGCGGTCGCCGAGGCAGCGCGACCCGCCCTCGACTGGGTCGGGATCACGGGGTTCTGCGGGTTCGGCTTCTACCCAGCGGACCGCACGATGTACGAGGACGTGCGCATCCTGCGTCCGGCCACCTGCACGGTCTTCGACGTGACCGGAGCGGTGATCTCCCAGTCGCGGTACTGGGACTGGTCGTTCGATCCCGTCACCGGGCGCAGCGATGACGACCTGGTTGACGAGTTCGCCGACATCTGGGGTCGCACGATCAAGGTCCAGCTGGGCGAGCAGGACGTCGTCGTGCCCATCTCGGGAGGGCTGGACTCCCGGACGGTGCTTGCCGCTGCGGCCCCGGTCGGGTCGTCGCCAGGCGATGGGGTGCGGGCCTTCACCTACGGCTACACCCCGAGTTCGCCGGAGATCCGCATCGCCCGTCGGGTCGCCCGGGCGAGGGGCCTGTCCGCCGAGGAGTTCGTGGTGGCGCCCTACCTCCTCGATCGCATCGTCGAGGTCGCCGAGGCCGTCGAGGGCTTCCAGTCGGTGAGCATGAGTCGTCAGGCGGGCATCAGCGGGCCGTTGGCCGGCATGGGGCAACGGGTGGTTGGCGGGCACTGGGGGGACGTGTGGTTCGACCGGGCCGGCGCCCCCGGCAGCGGGGACCTGGTGGACGCTGCATACCGCAAGTTCGCCAAGCGTGGCCGAGCGTGGCTGCTCGACCACCTCTGTGCGCCCCACCTGGGTGGCGAGGATCCGGAGGCGATCCTGCGCGCCCTGTTGGCCGAGGAGCTGGCCCGCCTCCCCGACCTCGGTGATCGCGACGTGACCCTCACGGCGTTGAAGACGGAGCAGTGGTCCTTCCGGTGGACCCTGGCGAGCGTGCGGGCCTACCAGCTGGGCCTGCCCACGTTGTTGCCCTTCTACGCGAACGAGGTGGTGGACTACTTCCTCAGGGTGCCTCCCTCCCAGCTCGAGGGCCGTCGCCTCCAGATCGCGTACCTGCGTCGCCATCACCCCGACCTCGCCGCGATCACCTGGCAGGACACCGACCAGTCCCTCTTCACCCGTCCGTGGGAACCCGCCGCGGCGCTGGCCCGCCGTGCCGGGCGCAAGGCGCTCCGTGTCGCGTCGAGGCGACCGGCGATTCAGCGGAACTGGGAGGTGCAGTACCTGGCGGGTGCCGGGCCGGCGCGCATGCGCGAGTTGCTGGCCGAGGGTGGCCTCGTGGAGCTTGGGCTCCTTACCCCAACGGACGTTGCCGCGCTGTGCGAGGGATTCCGTGTCACACCCGACGCGGGGTCGGGCTACACCGTGGATGCACTCGTGACCCTCGGCTGCCTGGCCCCGCCCGCCTGGCCGGCACGGCGATGAACATTCCGGGCGGATCGACCGCCTCCCCGCCGGTCAACCCGCAACGGGGACCCGAGCATCGCCCCCGGATCCTCCTCGTGGCCCCGGACTTCCATTCGCCGACCGGCGCCAGCCCGCGCATCGCCGCCCGGTGGGCTCGGGAGCACGAGGTCCTGCTGTTCCGCGGTCGCGACGTGGGTGCGCGCGGCACTGAGTTCCGGGCGCTAGCCGAGACCTGCGACCTGGTGCACTGGCACGCCAACCTCACCAACTTCCCGAATCTGCTGGACATCGCGGCTTCGCTCAGCGGGAAGGTGCCGCAGTTGGCCGCCGTGCACCACATGGAGGAGGGAGAGGAGGACAAGGTGCGCGCCTTGGAGGAGGTCGCCGATGCCATCCACGTGCCATCGTCCGACGTCGCGATGCGGGTCGATCGCCTCCTCGGCACGGTGGTCCCGGTGCTGACCATGCCGTACCTGGTCGACCGGTGGGCGACCCCCCACGATCGTCGCCTCGAACAGGTGCCCGGGCGGGTGGTCGTCGGCTGGTGCGGACAGTGCCGAACGCTCACGGACCGGAAGCGGCTCGGGGTGCTGCTCGACGCGCTGGCGCGGGCTCGGGCCTGGGGCATCGACGTCCGGCTCGTGGTCCAGGGCAGCGTTCCCGACGGGCTGGTCCGTATCGGTGCGGAGCAGAAGGTGCCGGTGGCGCTGCTGCCGTGGGTGCGCGACCGTGATCGGACCAGGGTGTTCACGCAGATCGATCTCTACGTCTCGCCGTCGGCGATCGAGGGGGGTCCCCTCCCGGTGTTCGAGGCAGCGGCCCTGTGGACGCCCGTTGCCACCACGCCCGTCGGCATGGCCGCGGACCTCCTCGAGCGAGGCGGTGCGCTTCGGCTCGGGGTGGATGACCCGGAGGGACAGGCGCTGGTGTTCGGCACGTTCGCGGGACTGGGGGCCGAGCAGCGAGCCGCGTTGGCCGGTCAGCATCGGCGCATGGCTTGGATGATGGTCGGCCGACCCGGGCTCGTGGTGCACGAACGCGCCTGGTCATTGCTCGGTGGCTCCGGGACCCCGAGACGGGCTCCCATCGACGCGGCGGCGTGGAACCGCACGGAGCTCCAGCGCGACCGTGCCGAGGAAGGCCGTCAGCTCCTGGCCGCAAGGCGGCGTCGGGATGCGGTGCGCGAGCTGGCCGGCGGTGTCTGGGGCTTGCCCCGCGATGCACGTCGCGAGGTGTCCTCGGCGCTGGTGCGGAGCGTGCTCCCCCTCAGGGGACGCGGGTCATGAGGCACCGTCGGCGAGTTCGAGGGCTTGCGCGAAGTAGGCGGACCGCTCGGCGACGACCGCTGGGGGAGCATCGAACTCCAGCCGGCCGTCGGTGAGCACGAGCACCCGGTCGCAGATCGTGATCGTGGTCATCCGATGGGCGATGATCACGAGGGTCACCGCACCCTTGAGTGCCTGCAGCGACTCCTTCACCGCGCGCTCCGAGGCCGGGTCCAGCGCGCTGGTCGGCTCGTCGAGCACCAGCAGCTCCGGATCGCCAGCGAGGGCACGGGCGAGGCACACCCGTTGGCGCTGGCCCCCGGAGAGGCGCTTCCCGCCCTCGCCCACCTCGGTCGCGATGCCATGCTCCATCGCCAGCACCTCGTCCAGGATGTTCGCTTGTTCGAGTGCCCGGAGGACGCGCTCCTCGGGGATGTCACGCCAGCACCGCACGTTGCCCTCGATCGTGTCGTCAAAGAGACGGTTGTCCTGCGAGACCAGGGCAAGGTGGCTCCGCCACGACCGGCGATCGAGGTCGGTGATCGGCGAACCGTTCACGAGCACCGCTCCGTCAGTGCAGTCGCGCAGGGCGAGGAGGATGGTGATGAGGGAGCTCTTGCCCGAGCCCGACGGGCCGACGAGCGCCACTGAGTCGCCCCGATCGATGCGGGTCGAGACGTGCTCCAGGCCGACCTGCCCGTTGGGGTAGCGGAGCGACGCGTCCTTGAACTCGATCGAGCTGAAGGACGCGACCGGTTCGGTGGCAGCCTCGACCTCGACGCTGGTCTCGAGCGTCTCCAGCCAGCGGTTCACGTCAGCGACGAAAGGGGCGGTCGACGCGATGCTCTGCAGCGACGATTGGAGGGAGCGTCCGTAGCCCATGGAGCGGTACAGGAGAAGCACGAGCGAGGCGAGCGGCGCCGGGTTCGTGATCGAGGACCCGGCGATGAGGCCGAAGCCGATGACGACAGCGAGGTAGAGGGCGTTCGAGTACCCGCTCGCCATCATCGAGCTGTAGAAGGACTGGTCGGCGATCGCCCGAGCGCCCGCGTCGCCCGCTCGGGCCAGGTTCGCCGCCAAGGTCTCCTCGATCCCCAGCACCCGAGCATCCCTGCTCATCGAGATCGATTCGTTCAACTCGCGCCCGTATGCCCCGTACGCGAGCCGCAGGTCATGGCTCGATCGACGGGTGGCCCCGATCAATGGGCGGAAGATGAGGCTGAAGACCCCCAAGCCGAGTAGCACCGGGAGAATCATCCACTTCGCCGCGATCACCGTGGCGATGAGCATGAGGACCAGGCTGGTGAGGTTGGACAGGATGCCGATCGCCTGGCCGAAGCCCTCCCGGCTGCGGTTGACCGAGGTCCACTGCAGCGAGTGGATGGATCCGGACTCGCTGTCCTCGATCGTCGCCCAGCCGCAGCGGGCCTGGAGGAACGCGCTGCGGGTGCGCACCGTCGATTCGTACTGGTAGATGGCCCGCGCCTGGGCCTTGGCGAACGACAGGTCGAGCACGAGCTTCGCGATCACGGCGGTCATCGCCATGGCCACGAGCTGCCGGTTCGTGACATCGGCGAGCAGGCCGATCGGATTGGTGTCGGACAGCATGCGTCCGGCGAGGGCGCCGATCAGTGCGATCACACCGATCTCGGCGACCGCGGAGGCAGCCGAGAGGGCACCGGTTACAAGGAACGACCGCCGGTGTGGTCGGATCGCCCGGTAGAACTCGGCGCGGGTGGTGTGCTGCTCCTCAGCGGCCCGATTCGGGCGACGCTCACGCATGGATCGTGGCGGTCGGGATCGGAGACCCGGCCTGGACGTGGGCGGCTTGCACGATGGGGCACCTATGGGGTCGTCGGGGGTGGACTGGACGGGTCACAGGCGTCCGTCGGGGACCAAGGAACGCGCCGCTGGGACTGTACTCGCGTCGTCCGGCCGCCTCGTCGAGCCCGCCCTCGCGGGCGGGGCGCGCGCTCGGTGGGGAGCGGACGGTATTCGGGTGTCGCCGGGGTGTCCTGGTATGTTCTGGCGCGTGTCTAAGCGCCGGTTGAGGTGGCACGCGACTGGCGGGAGGGCCTGAACGTGGCGTGGGAGCTTGCGCACGCGCTCAGTCGGGCGCAGCCGACCTTGGCTGCGCGCGTGGTCGAACGACGAGCGCGTCCCGCCCTGGCATCTGGAGCCCGCGTGCTGACCTACCACGGTCTGGTGGAGGCGAAGCGCGACCCCCGCCTGGAGCGGAACTTCCACACCATCGACCAGTTCCGGGCTCACCTCCGGATCCTTCGCTCCCATGTCGTGGTGCCCCCCGAACAGGTCACCAGAGCGGGGAAGGGCGGGTCCAGGGTCAGGGTCGCCATCACCTTCGACGATGGCTATCGGAACAACCTGCTGGCGGCTGAGCTCCTCGAGGAGGCAGGGCTCCCGTGGGGTCTCTACGTGTCGACCGGGGTGGTCGGCTCACGGTCTACGGTCTGGACCGCTCGTCTCGCGCTGCTCCTCCTGCACGGCGATGCGCCGCGGGTCGACGTCCTCGATCGATCCTGGGATCTCACCACTCGTCGGGCTCGTCTCGAGGCCTTCCAGGCCATCCGGCGTCCCGCGAAGCTGCTCGCGCGGCCCGAACGGGTCGCCCTCCTCGACACGATCTTCACCCAGTTTCCAGCCGGCGAGGAGGAGCGACTGCTGGCGTCCTTCCCATCCTTCGCCATGCTCGGCTGGGACGACCTTCGCACGCTTGCCGGGAGCGGGGTGACCATCGGCAGCCACGGCGTGGACCACGAGATCCACCACCCGGACCAGACGCTCGAGGTGGTCGAGTCCGAGCTCCAGCGGTCGCGCGCCACGATCTCCGCCGAGCTTGGGGTCGACTGTCGCTCGGTGGCCTACCCCAACGGCGATGCGACGACCGCGTCGCGTCGCATCGCCGAGCGCTGCGGGTACTCGATGGGCTTCACCACGCAGGAGGGCGTCGTCGCGCCGGGGTGCGACCCGTTCGCGCTGCCCCGCCTCGACGCGATCGGTGACCCGGTGATCTTCGCCAGGACCTTGCTCCGGGGAAGCAGTCCGCTCTAGCGGCGCACCCCATCACGGCCCCAACCAGCCGGTCGGTGCCGGGCGCAGCCAGGGCGTGCCTCAGGTCGGTACGAGTTCCAGGTAGATCGTCTCGTACCGTGCGGCTTCGATCTCCACCCGGCCCCGGAGCTCGGTCGTGGCGCGCGCCGCGCTGCCCAGCGCCTGTCTCAGCTCGGGTGAGCCAGCCAGGTCGACGAGTCGCCGGGCGAGCGCGGGGTGGTCGTCGGGGGCGACGAGGAAGCCATCGACGCCGTCGGTGACGCGCTCGCTGATCCCAGGGATGGACGAAGCGATCACCGGCAGTCCGATCGCCATCGCCTCCACCATGGCGATCGGCGACCCCTCGGCATGGGAGATGAGGGCGAAGACGTCGCTGCTCTTGAGCAGGGCGGGCACGTCGGTGACCTGCCCGATGAGGTGGACGCGATCCTCGATCCCCAGCTCTGCGGCCTTCGCCATCATCGCGTCGACGTAGGCCGCATCGAGCGTGCGGCCGGCCAGGACGAGGTGGACACGCTCTACCTCACCAAGCGCGGCGACGAGGCTCGCCTGGTTCTTGCGGGGCTGGATGTCGCCGACGCAGGTCATCAGGACATCGCCCGGACCGACCCCGAGCCGGTCGCGCAGGGCGGGGTCTGGCTCGGCAGCCTGCCACGGCTCGACATCGATGCCGGTGGGGACGTACCGCACCTTGTACCGGAACCAGGGCTTGGCGAAGAACCGGCGCGGCATCGCATCGTTCTGCACAGCGATGCGCCGAGCGAGGAGCGACCGGATCCGCCAGGACTTCGTCGCGAAGCCCATGTTCTTCTTCGTGTACATCCACGCCCGGGCGCCGCTCGCGTACGCGATGAGGGGCTCGGTGAAGTCGCCGGCCCAGTTGAACGAGTGCCAGAGATCGAACTGGCCGCGAAAGGCCCGACGGGCCTTCCAGATGCGGGCGGGGAGCGTCGGCAGCGGTGTGAGCGGCACCGAGGACTGGGCGACGATCACCGGCACCCCCTGGGCGCGCAGGTGCTCGACGAGGTCGCCGCCCGGCTTGGCGACGGCCACCGTCGGCTCGAAGCGCCGTCGGTCGAGGCGGTCGATCACGTTCACCATCGCTTGGCCAGAGCCGGCCGTGACGAAGTTGGGGATCGTGTACAGGATCCTGATCGGCCTGCTCATGGTTGGTGCTCCTTCGCGCCAGGGTGGCTCGATGCGGTGAGCGAGCGGAGTCTGGACGTGGCCCTGCGGCCGAAGTCGGCGAGGGATTCGCGCAGCTCCGGGCGTCGTGGATCGAGGGAGCAGGCGCCCACGACCATGAGCAGGCCGATGGGTCCGCCGCGCCAGCGTCCCTCGAGGTTGATCTCGGTGGCCCAAGCTCGTCTGAGGAGCGTCAGGGTGACCGGCGACCGGGGATCGCGCAGGTAGCGGCGGCGGACGATGTGCAGGCAGCGGCGCGCCTCCCGGGCCTGGAGGCGCTTGTCTGCGGTCAGCGATCGGCGGGTGGGCGTCCGGTCGATGTTCACCAGGATCTGGTGCAGGCCGACGAAGCGGTGGTGATGGGCCACATCGATGAAGAACTGCCAGTCGACCGACATGCGTGCGCCCGCATCGAAGGCGGGGCGACCCTGTGGCAGGCACTCCCTGCGGAACATCACGCAGGCGTTGACCACCTTGCACTGCTCGACCACGAGGTAGCTCACCATGTCCGCCGGGTAGGTCCGGCCCGCAGCCAAGATGCCGGGAAACGTCGCCACCGGCATCCCCTCTGACATCCACTGAGCCACCCCGGACACCACGCCTGCACCTGGGTCGGCGTCGAAGGCCGAGACCTGCGCCTGGAGTCGCTCGGGCGTCGATGTGTCGTCTTGCTCCTGCACGGCCAGAAGGGCGCCTTGGGCGAGGGCGACGAGGCGGTTCATGGCGGCACCCAACCCCTGGTTCTGGCCGCCCGCCACGACCTTGATGCGGCCGTCTTCCGTCGCGAGCCGGCTGCAGACCTCGAGCGATCGGTCCTGTGAGCCGTAGTCGAGGATGATGAGCTCCCAGTCCTCGAAGGTCTGGG
This sequence comes from uncultured Iamiaceae bacterium, assembly GCA_964624775.1. GTDB lineage: Bacteria > Actinomycetota > Acidimicrobiia > Acidimicrobiales > Iamiaceae > Aquihabitans. Next base: position 14,182 of record CAZUYW010000006.1, on the reverse strand, counting down.
CGACGATCGAGCGGATGGCTGCTTCGACGGATCGTTCGCCGTTGTACACCGGCATGAGCACGCTCACCCGTGGTCGACTCGGTGGCATGGGCTCATCGGCGGCCTGGTTCACAGGGCCTCCAACTCGGACACGACGGCGCGGAACTTGCCACTGGGTGACCGTGGGATCTTGTCGACGCGCACGATCGAGACCGACACCGTGCCGAGGCGCTGGCGCATGCGGCGGATCATCTCCGCCTCGTCCGCGTCGCTGAAGCCGGCGTCGGGCACCACCACCACGCGGAACCGGTCGAGCGCCTCTTGGACGACCTGGGCCTCCACGACCGTCGGAATGCCGACGAACACGCCATGGAAGCGGACCAGTTCCCGGCCGTCTGGTCCGATCAGCACGTCCTCGACGCGGCCACTGACCTCGGCGATGACCGGCATCACCCGGCCGCAGGGGCAGGGATCCTCCGCCCAGCTGGCCAGGTCGCCGAGCCGGTAGCGGATCAACGGCTGGACGCGGCGGAGCAGGCAGGTGGCCACGACCTCGCCCGTCTCCCCCGGCGGCGCGGGCGAGCCATCGGCCCGCAGAATCTCGACGAGTCCAGCGTCCGGACTCACGTGGAGAGCGCCGCGCTCGCACTCGGAGGCGAAGAGTGCGTTCTCCACCGTGGAGTACTCCTCGAAGACCCGGCAGCCGAACGCTGCGCCGATTCGGGTGCGCATGTCGTCGGTGAGCTTCTCGCTGGTGGTGATCACGGCCTCGAGTGCCAGCGGTTCGATGCCCTCGTCGAGGATGAAGCCTGCGAGCAGGGAGAACGAGACCGCGTAGCCCGTCGCCCACCGGATGCCGTGGCGGCGGAATGCCTCGACGTAGGCGGCGGCATGGTCGCGGCTGAGGTGGAACGGCGACAGGTAGATCTGACGCTCGATCGCGTTCAAGCGGTAGAAGGGGCCGTCGCTCTGCGGGTTCGGTTCGACCATCCGGCCCGAGAACGTCGCTCGCGGATGGCGGAAGGAGGTGCCCGCCCAGTTCGCCGAGCGGGCCTCGCGCAGCGCCATCGAGGCCCGCAGCTCGTCGAGCGACCAGATCGTGGCGATCGGGGTCCCTGAGCTGCCCGAGGTGTGGAACAGCTTGGGGCGACCGGGGACGAGCGTCCGGTTGACGAATCGCTGCGGGTCGGCTCGCAACGGCTCCTTGTCGAGCAGGGGCAGCTCGTCCAGGCGTCCCGCCCTCGCTGCGTCTCGGTGGGCGGGGGAGAGGGTGTCGCGGTAGTGCGGGACGTGATCGACGGCCTCCGCGACCAACTGCTGGAGCGCATCGACGCGGTAGGCCTCCCACGCGGCCTCGGTCCAGCGTTCTCGGGCCCGGAACTGCCTGAGATGTTCTCGGAAGCCCGGCCCGAAGCGCGCCCAGGCCCAGTAGCCGCCAAACGCCGTCACCGCTGCGTGCTGGCCCAACACGGGTAGGCGCTCATAGATCTGGTCGGTTCGTCCCATGCGGACGGCTGCTCCCCTGATCGGTTGACCGATCGTAGGCGGTGGCGTCGCGCGCTTCGGTCGAGCCTGGCCGAGCGGCACCGGGGTGCCCAAGGCGGCCAAGGCGACGAGTACGCTCGCCCGCCGTGACGGGTGAGCCCCTTCGGGTCTGGTCAGGTGATCTTCCCCAGCTCGACATGGCGAATCGAGCGACCCGGCTCAGCCTGAACCCGATCGTGCGGGCGCACCTCGACCGACGGTTCCCCGCCGACATCCGTGCGCGGCAACTCGGTAGCCCGCTCACGCACTACCGCCTCACCGGACCGGGCGAGGCGGAGTTCGCCCTGCTGGCACGGCCCTACGAGGAGGCCGGTCGCCGCGAGGTGGCTGCGTTCGTCCGGCGCGCGGAACGACACGGCCTGCGCACCATCGTGTTCTCGGCCAGTGATGTCGAACCCGTGATGGCAGCCTCCTCGGTCGTGCTCGTGCAACCCGGGCCGACCAGGGGTGCCCAACCCCACGCGACCTCGGTGACGCTGCCCTACTTCTTCACCGATCGGGCCGGTCCGATCAGACCCCGCCACGAGGGGTCTCGCCCGCGCGTGGTGTTCTGTGGCCAGGCCGCGAACCGCCGAGGGATCTCGACCGTCAATGCGGTGGTCCGCGCAGCACTGATCGCCCGCAACCGCATCCACCCGACCGTGGTGCCGCCTCCACTCGGTGGCCACCTGCGCCTGCGGGCCGCGGCGTTGCAGCGCCTCGCTGAGCATCCGGGAGTGGAACATCGGTTCGTGATCCGGGACCGCTACCGTGCCGGCGCCGCCACGCAGGCGGACGTGGACCGGACCCAAGACGAGTTCGACGCCAACCTCAACGATGGCGACTACGCCCTCTGCGTGCGGGGGGTCGGCAACTTCTCGGCCCGCCTGTATGAGGCACTCAGCTTCGGACGCATCCCGGTCCTCGTGGACACCGGCGGCGTGCTGCCGTTCGAGGATCGCATCGACTGGCGTCAGATCTGCGTGTGGGTCGACCCATCGGCGCTGGACCAGATCGGCGACCTCGTCGTGGCCGCTCACGACGAGGGAGATGCCCAGGGTCTGCGGTCGCCCGAAGCGCTGCGACGCATCTGGCTGGATCACCTCACCGAACAGGGCTTCTTCGAGACGCTGGTCGAGCATCTGCGGGCCATCTGAACGGCGGCAGCTGGGCCGGCGGCCGGCCCCCCTAACATCGACACCATGTCAGCCGTCGCGACGAATCCCGGGCGCGCCCGCACCACCGACTGGCGCGGCTTCTTCGAGGACCCGTTCACGTTGCGTACCGTGCTCGTGCTGCTCGGCGGCCATGCGCTGCTCGGGCTGCTCGCCAAGTCCGCGCCGATCATCGCCACGATGCACGGCGCCATCGTCATCGGTGCGCTCCTGATCATGGCGTTCCTTGGCCGTCGCCTGGATCGCATCGTGGCGCTCACGGTCTACGCCTCGCTCGGCGATCTGTTCTGGCGGATGACCCGCTCTCAGGTGCCATGGGAGATCTCGAAGTACCTGTTGATCGTCGGATCGTGCTCAATCCTGATCCGGTTCGCCCGGCCCTGGTCACGTCCGGGGGTGCCGATGGCATACCTGGCCTGCCTCGTCCCTGGGATCTTCATCACCGTCATGTCCTACGGTCCCTGGGTGAGCCGGGCGTTCATCGCCGACTTCGGGTTGGGGGCGATCGCCATCGGGTTCGCCGTGCTCGCCTTCCGTCAGCTGCAGATGTCGGAGGCGGAGGCGTGGAACCTCGGCTGGGTGATGCTCAGCGCCATCATGCCGGCATTGGCGATCACCACCCGCTCCTCGCTGAAGTTGGGGATCTCAGCGTTCAACGGCGAGTCCAACTTCGCGGCGACCGGCGGCTATGGGCCGAACCAGGTGTCCTCGGCGCTCGGCCTCGGGATCTTGCTGTGCGTGCTCCTCGGCCTGCAGCGGCGCGGGCCGCGCTACCTCGCCCTGTTGTGCGGCCTGGGAATCTGGCTCACCTGGGCTGACCTGGTGACGTTCTCGCGGGGCGGCATGTACACGGTGGTCCTTGCCGGTGGAGCGATGCTCTTGGTCGGGATGCGGACCCGGAGCCATCGGCTCCGCAGCACGGTAACCTTGGCCGTCGCCGTGATCGGTCTGCTCATGGTGTACACGTCGGTCAACGACTTCACCGGCAACTGGCTCGAGGTCCGCTACTCCGGTGGGAGCCGGGCGTCGGCGACCACCGGCCGGTCCGACCTTGCCGAGCAGGATCTCCAGATCTTCTCGACCCATCCCATCTGGGGGGTCGGCGTCGGCGGCAGCGACCGCTTCCACCGGCTCGCCGGACACGTCGACCCCGCGACCCACACCGAGCAGGCCCGGTTCCTGGCCGAGCACGGCGTCTTCGGATTGGTGGCGATCGGCCTCCTCATCGCCATGGCGGTGGAGGGCTATCGCGCCAGCCGATCGCAGTGGAACCAGCTGTTCTGCGTGGCCACCTTCGGCTGGGGCTTTGCCACCATGCTGCACGCCGCCACCAGGCTCGGGGCGGTGAGCCTGCTGATCGCGCTCAGCCAGGTGCGGATCGACCTGGATGCACGCGTGTCGCGCCACCGCGGTGCGACGGCCGACGCTGCTCAGGCCTGAGCGCCCCTTCGGTCAGGGCACGAGCTCGACGGTCCGCTCGACGTAGTCCTGGACCTCGGGCAGCGTCTGCCGCGCGTCGAAGAGGCGCCCGAAGATCTCGATGGCCATGAGCTTGCCCGGGTCGTACGCCTGGGGCCAGTCGCTGATCGGCCCGTCAAAGGACTGGCCGGCACCGAACGCGTCGGCCACCCAGCTGCCGGCGAAGGCCCCCGGTCGGATGGCGATGCCGCGCAGGCCACGCGTCGGGAAGCCGGCCTTGCGCCGGTGGGTCGTGGCGCGGTCGAGATAGCGCGTCGCGACCGCGCGGACCAGGGCCTTGTCGATGATGAATGGGTGCTTCGGGTCGTGCAGGCTCATGGATCGCCGGAGCTTGAAGGCGACCGGCACGTTCATGGCGAAACGAACCACCTCCTCGTCGAGGAAGGGAAAGCGGGACTCGATGCTCGCCGACATGCCCATCCGGTCGTTGCGCTGGAGGAGGGCCAGCAGGCTGGTCTGCACCATCACCGCCGACTTGGCCTGCAGATTGGCCTCGGTCGGGCTGAGGAAGCCGTAGCGGGTGAGGGCCTCCTCGCGGCGTTCCTCGTCCTCGAACCCACCCGCGACACCCCGTAGGAAGTCGTTCGACGTGCTGTCCCGCTCGTCGAGGATGGCGTCAGCCAAGCCGGGCACCCGACGGTAGAGGCGCCGGAGCGCGGCCAGCGGCAAGCCGGCGAGCCGCTCGGCGCCCGCCGATGCGAGGCGGGGATAGCCGAGGAACAGTTCGTCTGCCCCCTCGCCGGTGAGGACGGCCTTGTAGCCCTCGGCGTGGGCGAGCGCGGCGACGTCGGCGAAGGGCACGGCGCTCGGGTTGGTGATGACCGGCGTCTCGAGGTGCCAGGTGGCAGCCACCCACCTGCGCAGCCAGTCCTCGGGGTAGAACGACGACGTGCTGATCGGGAGTCCGAGCGCGCGTGCGGTGTCCTCGGCGTGCACGGACTCTGAGCCATCACCCACGACGTCGGAGGTGAAGGCGCGGAAGTCCGGGTGCTCCTGGGCGACCCCGATGGCGGTGACAAGGCTCGAGTCGATCCCGCCGCTCAGGAACGTACCGAGCCGGGCATCGCATGCCGCCATCCGTTCGACGGCACCCTCGAGGAGCTCCCGCAGCTCGTCGCAGGCGCCCTCGAACCCGCGCCCCAGGATGTCGCGGTGGCGTGCCTCGTCGACGTGGCTGAGCAGGGAGTCGTAGTCGACCGTCTCGACCACCCGGCCGTCGCGGAGTGAGACGAGGGTGCCAGGGGGCACCTGGGTGACGTTGGTGAACATCGTGCGGCTCACGGACTTGTCGCCGAGAGTTCGCAGCGCCAGCAAGGACTGTAGCCGATCCGCGCGAACCTCCCCGATCGCCATCAGCGCCTTGACCTCCGAGGCGAACGCGATCCCAGATCGGTGGGGCGCGTACACCAGGGGCTTGATCCCGTAGCGATCTCGGCAGAGGTAGGTCGTGCCCGAGCTCGCGTCGTGATAGGCGAAGGCGAACATGCCGCGGATGCGATCGAGGGCGCCGCGTATTCCCCACGCCTGCAGGGCAGCGAACAGCACCTCGGTGTCAGACGTCGTCGAGAATGCGATGCGCTCCGCCTCGAGCTCGGCCCGGATGGAGCGGAAGTTGTAGATCTCGCCGTTGAACACCAGGGCATCCGCGCCCGACACCCACGGCTGGTTGGCGGCAGCGCTCAGGTCGAACAGGCTGAGGCGCGTGTGTGCCAACCCCACCCCGGGCGCAGACCAGGTACCCGCGGCGTCGGGCCCCCGATGGGCCATGGCGGTGGCCAACGCCTCGAGATCCGCCGGATCAGCGCGTGCGCCACCAGGGAGGACTACCCCGCCAATTCCACACAAAGCCGGACTGCTCCGTTCTCATTCGCGCGCAGGCTCGGGTTGGGCCCGCCGTCGCGACGGCGGCGAGGATACCAGCCCTCGCCCGCGCGTCGACCGATCGAGCGGTCGCGACTGCGACCCGCCGTCATGGGCAGCCCGATCTCCTGCGGTCGGTAGCATCGGGCGGCAGTCAGGCCTCGGGAGGACAAGATGGGTGAGCGCGATCGCGATGCACACACCCTCGACGACCCCGTCGGCGCCGACGATGCGGAGCGGGCTCGCCTGGCCGAGGTCTACGGTGGCTACCACGCGAGCGGGCGCCCTCAGGACCGCTGGAGTCCCGACGCGTCGGGCAACCGCTGCATCCTCGCGGAGCGCCAAGCCCAGCTCGTTGCGCTCCTCGACGCGCTTCCCCCGCGCGCAACGGTCCTCGAGGTCGGCTGCGGTGCGGGTGAGGTGCTGAGCCAGCTCCGTTCGGCCCTTCCGGCCGATGCGACCGTCGTCGGCGTCGATGTGCTCGAAGACCGACTGGGTGCTGCGGCCGATCGAGGAGAGCTGGTCGCCGTGGCCGATGGTCGACGGCTGCCATTCGAGGACGACCGGTTCGACGTGGTGGCGTTCTTCACGGTGTTCAGTTCGGTGCCCGACGCCGACCTCCGCCGCGAGCTGGCCGCCGAGGCCACGCGCGTCCTCGCGTCGGAAGGGACCATCCTCTGGTACGAGATGCGAGTGCAGAGCACGAATCGGGAGGTCCGCCCCATCGGGCGACACGCCGTCCAGGACCTGTTCCCCGCCTGCGAGCTCGACCTGGTGAGCATCAGCGTCCTGCCGCCGCTGGCGCGGCGTCTGGGGCGCTTCGACCGTCGCCTCTATCCGGTCCTGGCGCGACTTCCCTTCCTGCGAACCCACTACCTTGGGCTCCTCCGCCAGCGATGATGCCCCGGCTCTGCTTCGTCGGGCCGATGATCGGCCGCAACCCGGGCCAGGTGACGACCCAGGCCGAGGTGCAGGCGGATCTCTTCCGCCAGAAGGGGTGGGTGGTGCGCGAGACCTCGCGATCGCCGCAGCGCTGGCTGCGTCCCCTCGACATGGTGTGGTGCCTGGTGCGGTGGCGGTCCTCGATCGATGTCGTGGTGCTGTCGGTCTTCAGCGGTCCGGCGTTCGTGGTCGCCGACCTGGTGTCGTGGTGCTGCCGCCCGCTGCGCCTGCCGGTGATCGCGGTGCTCCACGGGGGGAACCTGCCGGGGTTCGAGGCACGCCACGCGCGGTGGGTGCGACGCGTGCTCGACCGAGCCCAGGTGGTGGTCACCCCATCGGCCTACCTTGCCGCTGAGGTCGTAGCGGCCCGCGGCCGTGCACTCGTGATCCCCAACGTGGTGGACCTCGATGCCTACGAGTACGTCCCGCGCACCTCGCCCGACCCGAGCCTGCTCTGGATGCGGACGTTCCACCACCTGTACAACCCCTCGATGGCCGTGCGGGTGCTCGATCGGCTGCGACGGACGGTGCCTGACGTCTCCCTCACGATGGCCGGGCAGGACAAGGGCGCACTCGACGAGACGAAGATCGAGGCAGAGCACCGATCGCTCGGCGGGGCCATTACCTTCCCCGGCTTCCTCGACGCCGACCAGAAGCGTCGCGCCCTCGCCGAGCACGACATCTACCTGCACACCAACCACGTCGACAACGCCCCGGTGAGCGTGCTCGAGGCGGCGGCGTCGGGGCTCGTCATCGTGGCCACCGCTGTCGGCGGTATCCCCTGGCTCTTGGAGGACGGGATCTCGGCGCTGCTCGTCCCCGACGATGATCCGGACGCCATGGCCCGCGCTGTGACGCAGGTGCTCGACGATCCGGCGTTGGCGGCCCGGCTGTCCTCAGGTGGCCGTCAGCTGGCCGAGGCGTCGTCGTGGCCGCGGGTGCTCGACTCCTGGGTGGCGGTCTTCGACGCCATCGAGGGTTCGGGCTGGACCGCCTGACCGGCGTCGCGGGCCACGATGGTCGATCGGCCTCGCCCGGTGACAAGGCCTACCAGCCACGAGGCGTTGATTGCGGTCGCCGCCGCCGGCGCCAACGCCACCCCGACGGGATCCAGGGCTGGACCCTCAAGATCGGGTCGCGCCCCGCGGAGGCGTGCTGCACTCGCGTGAGCGGCGATGCCCGCGGCGCCGTACGCGACCAGGCCCACACCCGCGATCACCCGGCGTCCGCGAGCCGATCCGAGCGTAGCCACGGTGCCGAACCCGGCGGTCGCGAGGGCGGCGAGGGCCCCGACGTGCCGTGGCGTCAGCGCGCGCTGGCCGTGGCCCCGCTGGAGCCTCCTCCAGGCGCCGAACTCGCGATGGTGGGCCATCGTGGCCCGTAGGCCCCGGCTGTTCCAATACCCGACCACGAGGTCGGCGTCGTACCAGACGGTGAAGCCGGCGCGTCGGACGCGGTCCGCCAACTCGTTGTCCTGGTTGCGCAGCAGCCGGACGTCGAAGCCGCCGAGGCGCTCGAGGTCGTCGCGCCGCCAGGCCCCGAGGTACGCCGAATCGATCGGACCCGACGTCCGGCGATAGCGGTAGGCCGAGGGCCCCAGCAGGGCGCTGTTGAAGGCGACAGCGTAGGCCGAGCCGAACCGTCCGCGATCGAGGACGAGCTGCGCACCGCCGACGCAGCCGATGCGCTCGTCGGCCAGCGTCGCGACGATCCTGGCGACGTGGTCGGCGGGCAGGTCGCAGCGGGCGTCGACCCGCACGATCACCTCGCCGGTGGACGCCGCCACGGCCCGGTTCAGGGCCTCCGGGATCGACCGCCCCGGATTGGGGATGACCCTGGTTCGGGCCGGGAGGTCGGCTGGAGGCCGGCCCGCCAGGGCGACGGTCGTCTCGAGGGTGACGCCGTCGGGCAGGGCCTGGTCCGCGACGGTGGCCAACGTGTGCTCGAGGTGCTGGTCCCACTCCAGGGCCGGTATGACGACGCTCACGAGCACCGCTGGGTTCTAGCCCAGGTCACGGCTCCACGCCTCAGCGGCGAGGAGGCGAACCCGCTCGAGGTACGCCCGGTACCCGAACCGCTGCACCTGGTCGATCCCGACGGCCACGAGCGCAGGCCGGTCGTGCAGCAGGACCTGCTCCACCGCATCGGCCCACGAGCCACCGGGCTCGACGACCACGGCACCACCGGTCTCCCCCAGGGTCTGGGCCATGCTCGACACGCCCGAGGTCACCGGCACGCACCCGAAGGCCATGGCCTCGGCGATCACCTTCGGGAACCCCTCCGACGCCGAGGTCGGCAGGAGGAAGACGTGACCGGCGGCCAGGAGCTGCTCGAGCTCGTCCCGGCGCATCCAGCCGTGGAGCCGGATGGCGCCATCGGGATCGGCGGCCGCCTGCTCCTCCACCCACCCCCGGAGGGGGCCATCGCCGATCAGATCGAGGGTGACGTCGTGGCCGCGGCGGCGCAGCTCGAGGATCGCCGTGACCGCGGCGTCGGCGCCCTTGGGCGACTCGAGCCGCCCGGCGAAGACCACGCGGTGCGGCGGGCCGTCGGGCTTGGTCAGGGCGGCGGCGCGGCCGGCCTCCAGCTCCTCGTCGGTCAGGGTCGGGTTGTCGAACCGATGCACCCAGGACGGATCATCCGGCCACGATCCGTTCACGGTGACCGCGGCCCGTGCCCAACCCCGGCGGAGCCAGGCGCGCTGGACGCGGTAGGTGAGCGCGTCGCGCCCGGGCGGCGCCCAGTTCCCCGCGTACTTCACCCACCGGTCCCTCGGCGAGCGACGGAAGGCGAGGACGGCGAGGGCCACCATGGCGATCCCGGCCGGACAGCGGACGTGCGCGACATCGGCATCCCGGAGCTCGCGGTTGATCGTGCGGGCCCAGGTCGGGACCGCCGTCAGGGCGCGGATCCGGTCGAGGCCGGTGGCGCCACCCGCAGGGGGGACGGCCACGAACCTCAGGTTGGGGGCCTGGGCCGGAAGGGCCATGCCGGGCGGTGCGCCGAGGTGCAGCGGTGCGATGTGCACCAGTTCGGAGGCGAGGGAGGCGAGCCGGTCGAGCTCCCGCGTGGTCGGCCCGAACCCGACGATCGATCCGTCGGCGGTCCGGTAGTGCTCGGTGTGGGACACCACGACGATCCGAGGTCGGCCGCCACGCACGACCTCATCGAGGATCGTCCCGTACCGCGCCACTCGATGGGGCCAGGTCCCGCCGACGCGGGCCGCGGCCTCGGCTACCACCCCCATCGCGGCGCGGCGAGCGTCGTCGCCAAGCAGTGTGCGCAGGCCATCGGCCACGGCAGGGCCCGTCGGCTCCACGGCGAGGCCGGTCACCTCGTCGGTGACCGCCTCCTCGGCGCCCGTCCCGCGGGTCACCACCGCCGGCACGCCGGCGAGGGCGGCCTCGATGACCGCGATGCCGAAGCCCTCGACGTCGCCGGTGCTCGTGTTCGTGCTGGTCATGGCGAACACGTCCGCGGCGGCGTGGGCGCTGGCGACCTCGTCGGCGTCCACCTGGCCCAGCACCACGAGGTGGTCGGCGACACCCAGTCTGCGGGCTCGTTCGGCCAGGGCGTCGGCCTCGGTCGGGCGCCCCACCGTCACGTAGACCACCTCGGGCACTGCGCGGATCAGGTGGGGGAGTGCCTCCACGACGAGGTGCTGGCCCTTGCGCTCGGTGAGGTTGCCGACGGTCAGCACCACCGGACGATCGCCGAGGGCGTGACGTTGCCGGAAGTCGGCCCGGCGGGCCGGGTCCGGCGAGAAGCGGGTGCCGTCGGCCCCGTTCGGGACGACCTCGACCCGGGCTTCCGAGACCCCTAGCGCCGAGACCAGCCCGGCGGTGAACCCGCTGACAGCGATCACGCGGTTGGCGCGGTCCAGCGCCCGGCGCGTGAGGGCGCGCTGCCAGGCCGGTCCGCCGAGCTCGGTGCCGTGGGCGACCGCGACCATGGGGACGTCTCGCCGCCTCGTGGCCAGCGCGGCGATCCAGAGGACCCGGCCGCCGGAGGCGAGGACGACATCGGGGCGGAACGCGTCGATGGCCGCGATCAGCTGTCGGTAGCGGCGCCGGGCCGTTCGGATCGGGTCCGGTCCGTCGGCGAAGGTCGTGACTGGCACGGCGCACGCCTGGTTGAACGCGGCGCGCGCCGCGGGGCTGCAATAGTGCTGGCAGCCGAGCAGGGCGACGGTCCGTCCCTGCTCGGCGAGGTGGACCGCCACCGCGTGGGCATGGGTGCCGATCCCGCCCGGTCCCGGCGGCAGCTCGCTGCTCGCCACCAGCACCCGTCCGGCGGGAAGATCGGTGTGCAGTGGGTGGATCGCGTCGGTCACGATCGTGCAGCGTCGCGGACCGCGTTGTGGCCGGCATCCCCACCGGCCGCAGCGGTGGTGAGCTGGGGAAGCTCCCGGTGATCGGCGAGGAACGCCTCGGCCCGACGTCGCTGCGCCCGGATGGTGCGCAGGCTCCCGGGGAGCAGCGCGAGCTGGACCCCCGCCCGGACGAGTCGCCGGAATCGCGGCCCATCCCCCGACAGGATCGACATGATGCGGACCGCATCGGCCTCGGCGTTCTGGTGGGCGGTGAAGTAGCGGCGGCCGAGGTACAGCTCGGTGGCGGCGGGGAGGTTGCGCTGCGTGAGGGAGCGTCGGGCGCTCGCCCGGGTGATCTTGCGGGCCCCATGGACCCGCAGGCCACCGGCCGGCGCGTGGAAGTGGAACACCATCACGGTCGGGTCGTAGATGAGCACCGCACCACCCAGGTGGAGGCGCATGCCCAGATCGTGGTCGGCCCGAGGGCCGTGATCGAAGGCGGGATCGAACAATCCCGAGCGACGCAGCGACGCGCGGCGCAGGATCGTGTGGCCGCCCGGGAGCACGTCGGACGCCCGGCGGTGGCGGAAGCCCTCGGGGGGCGGCCCAGCGGTCGCGTCATCGACGCCACCGCTGGTCGCGTCGACTCCTGACTGCAAGCGCCGGAGGTGGTCGGCGATGAGGTCCGGTTCGATGTCGAGGTCATCGTCGAGGAGGAGGAGGAGCTCGCCAGTCGAGGCCTCGATCGCCGCGTTGCGCGCCGTGCTCTGGCCCGGCTGGGGGAGACCTATCACGGTCACCGGCAGATCCGGTTCGATCGTGCCCAGGTCGTCGCGGCGTCGATCGCCGGGTGTCTGGTCGGCCACGATCACCTCGTGGGGTGCCACGGTCTGGGCGGCGAGCTGGTGCAGGAGCGGCTCGAGGTACGTGTACCGGTCGATGGTCGGGACGATGACCGAGACGGTTCGGTCGAGGCGGCCTGGCGCCCGCGCGGGCGGCTCGTAGTGCGGCGGCGCCTCAGGGCGTCGGTGGGTCGTCAACGCCAGCAGTCGGGCCGCGCTCGTGGCGCCGATCTCGCCAGTCACCAAGGCGCGTTGGACCGCCCACGCGGCCCATCGACGCCCGTGGTGACGGGTGACGAGTCGGATGCCATCGGCCTCGCTCGGCGGGGCCTCCGCGATCGTCGCCTCGGCGACGAGATCGGGGATGTGGCGGGTGAGTGCTCCGGCGCGGATCCAGCGAAGGCCCAGGTCCAGCCCGGCCCCACCAAGCGTGTCGAACACCCCATCGGGACCACCGAGCTGGCGAAGCACCGTGGTCCGCACCAGCAAGGCGCGCAGGGAGATGCGCCACGAGGTGCTCGCGATGTCGGGTGGAGCGGAGGCGTTGAGCATCCAGAGCGGGTTGACGTGGTCGAGGAGCGGCGGCTGGCCGGCCAGGCCGAGCCGCAGCCCGCCGTGCCAGGCATCGCCAGGACCGGCCAGTAGATCCCGGAGGAGCTCCTCGGCGGGCAGCGGCAGGCGAGCGTCGAGGCACAGCACGGCATCGGCGGTGCTGTCGACGAGGGTGCTGTGGAGCCGCGGCGCGGTTGCCGCGACGGCGCGCTGCGGGCCGAGCGTCCACTCGGGCCGAAACGTTCCACGGCCGGTGAGGGTGATCAGCTCGATCGACCCGCTCACCGATGATCCCGTTCCTCGGCGGACCGCGCAGCCCCCACTGGAGCGAGGTGCGGGTTGTCGGCCTGGTACATCATCGAACGTTGCGTCCTGTTCAGAAGACCCGGCCAGCCTGCAGGGTGACGAAGCCCCGATCGTGGCCGTCGCAGAAGGGGGGAAGGGCTGAACGGGTGTGGTGCGAACGACACGTGACGTGAAACCGGACCATCCTAACGCGAGGGTTCCCCCGCTAGGGTCCCCTGCCCGGCGCAGCAGGAGAGGATGTCATGTCGACCCATCGAGCGCACCGACCTCTCGCGACATTGCGGCTTGGTCGTGAACTTGTCGATCGAGCCCGAGGACCCCGCCGGCGCGAAGTGCTCGGAGTCTCGCTGCGGATGGAGGGGGCGAACCACGATGAGCTCGATTACGACGATGCATGGCTCATCGGGCTCCTGGCGGGCGCGACGGGCTTCATCGACGTCGGGTCCAACGTCGGGTTCTTTGCCCTGGCGAGCTGTCTCCTGCGCCCGGACGCCCAGGTGCTCGCGATCGACGCGAACCCTGACTGTGCCGCCGTCACCGCCGCGAACCTGGTGCGCAACGGATTTGGTGCCAGGAGCCGGGTCGTGTCCGCGTTCGTCTCCGATGCGATCAAGGACGTGCACTTCCAGTCGGTCGGCCTCGGCGCCGCGGGCAGCGGGGTGGATGGTCTCGCCGAGTCCGCCATCGCCGTCGACGCGTCGATGATCGTTCGATCCGACACCCTCGATGCGATCGTGGCCCAGACTGCCTTCGTCGCCGACCTGGTGAAGATCGATGTCGAGGGAGCCGAGCGCGCGGTGTTGCGGGGTGCCACCCGCACCGTGGCAGAGCAGGCGCCCACCATCTTGGTCGAGATGCACTCCGGTGCCTCCCTCGCCATGACCCAGAACGCGGCGGATGTGCTGGCGTGGTGCGACGAGGTCGGGTACCGCGCGTGGTACCTGACGACGGGCGAACCGCTCGAAGCCCCAGCCGCCGTCGCTCATCGAGGTCGATGCCATCTGCTGCTCCAGCCCCGGAACCTGCCGTACCCGGCGATCCTGCGAGGCGTTCCCGAGAGTGCACCGATCGACCTGATCCTGGACCGCCTCCAGGCGGAACGGCACTAGCTCTCGGTCCGGCTCCGGGCGGCGCTGTCGCCCTGGTTTGTCACGGTCGGGCGCGAGGCCCTAGAGTTTCCAACTCGTTGCCCCGAGGTGCCTGCACCGGAG
>CAZUYW010000005.1:4362-48096 GCA_964624775.1 uncultured Iamiaceae bacterium | reverse complement strand
CAGCGCGCCCCGGCTCGGTGGTCCCGCCGCCCGCCCACGGCCACGGGGGCGGGGCGCCGGCTTCCGGCCGCTCACGACACGGCCGCGATGAGGCGCTCGCTCTCGGCCCACAGGCGTGCGGCCTGGGCGTCGCTGCGAGCCGCCCGGCTCGGCCGCCGGAAGCGACCCGAGGACCAGTAGCCCCCGGTGGTGCCGGCGATGACCGGGTCGGCGGACGAGGCGAGGGTGATCGAGGCGTGGGCGCCCTGCTCGGGCGAGCGCAGCACGTAGCGGCCGAACACCTTGATGAACCAGCCCATCACCGCCGTGTCCCCGTCGCCGCCGAAGTGGGAGTTGATCGAGCCCGGGTGGAGGGCGTTGACGGTGACGCCGGTGCCCTCGAGGCGCCGGGCCAGCTCGCGGGCGTACAGGGCGTTGGCGAGCTTCGACTGGGAGTAGCCCACGAACGATCCGCCACCGCCACGGTCGACCTGCCCGCGCGGCAGGCCGCGCGGCACGTAGCGGTGCGCGAGCGACGAGACGACCACGACCCTGGCGGGCGCCGAGGCGACGAGGCGGTCCTGGAGCAGCGAGGTCAGCAGCATGTGCCCCAGGTGGTTGACGCCGAACATCATCTCGAAGCCGTCGGCGGTCCGCTGGGTGCGATCGGTGATGAGCCCGGCGTTGTTCACGAGCACGTCGAGCCGCTCGAACTCGTCGAGGAACCAGGCGGCGAAGGCGCGGATGGAGGCGAACGAGGCCAGGTCGAGCGAACCGAGCACGACCGCATCGCTGCCGCTGCGCCGGCGGACCTCGTCGAGCGCGTCCGCGCCCCGCCCGGGGTCGCGCGCGGTCATCACGACCTGCGCCCCCATGGCCGCGAGGGCGACGGCGGTCTCCTTGCCGATGCCGGCGTTGGCGCCGGTCACGATGATCGTCCGGCCGGTCAGGTCGGTGGGTTCTGGTGCACGCACGGCGGCGATTCTCGCATCCCGGGCTAGAACGGTGGCACCCGACCCTGGAGCGCCATGGCCCCCGCCGCCGACGACCGCAACGAACCCACCGACGCGTCGGGCGCCCCGCTCGTGCCCGAGGTCATCGACTGCATCGACTGCGGCAGCGCCGCGCACCTGCTCACCAAGGTCGACGAGACCGGCCGGTTCTGGCCCGGGGACCTCGTGACCTACCGCTGCGAGGACTGCCTCGACCGCTGGGACCTGATCGTGCCCGGCGAGGACGGCGAGGCCGACGACGACCTCGCGTTATGACCGGGGACGGGCTCAGATCCCGTTCTTGTGCACCCGGTCGACGTCGATCTGCAGGATCACCCGCTCGGTGGCGATCGGGTTCGCGTAGGGGCCGCCGGTGTACTTCTCGGCGCAGCGGTCGATGTGGGCCCGAGCCTCGTCGCCGCCCACGGTGCCGACGACGCGACCCCGGGCCTCGACGTAGCGGTACGGGTTGGCCGAGTCGAACACGGTCACGGCCACCCGCGGGTCGCGGGTGGCGTTGCGGTACTTCTGGCGCCCGATCTCGGTGTTGATCAGGAGCTGGTCGTCGGTGGCGTCGACCCACATGAGCTGGGTCTGGGGCGAGCCGTCGGGCATCAGCGTGGTGAGGGCGGCGAAGTGCTTGCCGGTGGCGAGGGCGTGGAGGTCGGGATCGAGAGCCATCCGGTCAGGCTAGGGCCGCCCGGGCGCGGCCGGACCGGGCTCAGCTCTTGAGGAGGAAGTCGGTGTCGTCCTCGCCGAGCAGGACGGTGACCTCGTCGATGAGGTCGGCGTGGCGGACCAGGTCGGGGTCCTCGTCGAGGATCTCGAACGCGACCTCCCGGGCCCGCTCGACCATCTCGCGGTCGCGGCGCAGGGAGGCCAGGCGCAGGTCGTTGCGGCCCTTCTGGCGGGCGCCCATGAGCGTGCCCTCGCCGCGCAGCTCGAGGTCGACCTCGGCGAGCTCGAACCCGTTCGAGGTGCGCACCATCGCCTCCAGGCGGGTCTCGCCGTCAGGCGTGGTGCCGGCCCCCACCAGCCAGCAGGAGGACACCGCAGCGCCGCGCCCGACCCGCCCGCGCAGCTGGTGGAGCTGGGCCAGGCCGAACCGGTCGGCGTCGAGGATCACCATGACGGTGGCGTTGGGGACGTCGACGCCGACCTCGATCACCGTCGTGGCGACGAGCACGTCGAGCTCGCGGTCGCGGAACGCCGTCATGGTGGCGTCCTTGTCCGCGCTGGACATGCGCCCGTGCAGCAGGCCGAGCCGCAGGTCGTGGAGCTCGCCGCCCGCGAGGCGCTCGAGCGTCTCCTCGGCCGAGCGCACCTCGAGCTTCTCGGACTCCTCCACGAGGGGGCACACCACGTACGCCTGGCGCCCCTCGGCCACCTGGGCGCGCACGTGGTCCCACACCTCGGCCTCCGCCTCGGGGTCGTCCCCGCCCTCGGTCTGGACCCACGTGGTGCGCACCGGGGTGCGGCCCGGGGGCAGGGTGCGGATCGTGGAGACGTCGAGGTCGCCGTACACCGTCATGGCCGCGGTGCGCGGGATCGGGGTCGCCGTCATCACGAGGACGTCGGGCGTGGCGCCCTCGGGGCCCTTCTGGCGGAGCGCGGCCCGCTGCTCGACGCCGAACCGGTGCTGCTCGTCGATCACCACGACGCCGAGCGAGCGGAACGCGACCGCGTCCTCGAGCAGGGCGTGGGTGCCGATCAGCAGGTCGACCGTGCCCGCGGCCAGCTGCTCGGCGAGCTTGCGGCGGGCGGCTGCCGGCGTCCGGTTGGTGAGGAGGGCCACGCGCAGCGGCCGGTCCACGGCGAAGCCGGCGAGCAGGGTGCCCTCCTCCTCGTCGCCGGGCACCGTGAAGCCGTCGAGCATGCCGGTGATCACCTGGTGGTGCTGCTCGGCGAGCACCTCGGTGGGGGCCATGAGCGCCCCCTGGTGCCCGCCCTGGACCGCGGTGAGCAGGGCCGAGAGCGCGACCACGGTCTTGCCGGCGCCCACATCGCCCTGGAGGAGCCGGTGCATCGGGCGCGGGGCGACGAGGTCCGCGGTGATCTCGTCGATCACCTGCCGCTGATCGGGGGTGAGCGGGAACGGCAGCGCCTCGTGGAACCGGGCGACCAGCGCCCCCGAGCCGTCGTGGGCGATGCCACGGGCCGTGCGCTCGAGGATGCGCTTGCGCCGCACGAGCGCGAGCTGGACCCGCAGCAGCTCGTCGAACACGAGCCGTCGGCGCGCCTGGGCGTGGTCCTTGGCCTCGCCCGGGACGTGGATGCCCCACAGCGACGCCCGACGGTCGACGAGGCCCAGGCGATCGAGCACCGCCGCCGGCACCGGGTCGGCCAGGCCGCGCGGGCCGCACCGGGCCAGCGCCGTCTCGATCCAGGTCGAGAGCTGGTCGCTCGTGATCTTGTGCTTCGGGCTCTGCGGGTACAGCGGCACGATCCGCCCGGTCTTGGTGCCGATCAGGTCGACCACGGGGTTGGCGAGCTGCTTGCGCCCCTGGAACACCTCGACCTTCCCGAAGAACACCGCCTCGGTGCCGACCGGGAGCTGGCGCTCGCGCCAGCCCTGGTTGAAGAAGCTGGCGCGCAGGTACCCCGAGCCGTCGGTGATCTCGGCGGTCACGAGCGTCTTCGGCGGCCGACCGCGGGTGCGGCGGCTCGAGATGCGCACGACCGACGCGATCACCATGGCCTCGTCGCCGGGGAGCAGGTCGGCGATCCGCTCCTGGCGGGTCCGGTCGAGGTAGCGCCGCGGGTAGGTCTGGAGCAGATCGAGGACGTTGGCGATCCCGAGCTCGCCGAGGCCCTCGATCAGCTTGGGGCGGCCTGCGAGGGCGCCGAGGACCGTGAGCGGGAAGCCGTGCAGCTCCCGGAACGTGATCGGCGCGTCGCTCATCGGCAGGCGGCCGGGCCTACTCCAGGCCGAGGAAGTACGGGTACAGCGGCTGGCCGCCGTGGTGGACCTCGGGGGCGATCTCGGGGTGCGCGTCGGCGAG
The DNA here is from genome assembly GCA_964624775.1 of uncultured Iamiaceae bacterium. Classification (GTDB taxonomy): domain Bacteria; phylum Actinomycetota; class Acidimicrobiia; order Acidimicrobiales; family Iamiaceae; genus Aquihabitans. The sequence goes on along the minus strand of CAZUYW010000005.1, from coordinate 44,123 downwards.
CCACTGGGTGATGCGGCGGGTGTCGGGCGCGGTGGCCCCCTCGCCCTCGACCAGGGTCAGGATCTCGTGCTCGCCGTCGACCAGGTGCTCGAGCAGCCCGATGACCGCGGCAGCCGCGTCGGGGGCGACGGCCCGGATGCCGTCGCGGGCGATGCCGAGGTAGTCGCCCTCGGCGATCGGGCCGACGTCGCACGTGGAGTCGCGCACGGCGCGGGTGACCTCACCGGCCAGCACCGCGTCGGCCGCGGCGGCCATGGCCTCGGCGTTCGTGTCGCACGACGCCTCGGGGTCGTAGGCGATCAGGGCGCCGAACCCCTCGGGGATGCCGCGGGTGGGCACGACGCGGACGGTCTTGGCCGTCACGGCGTCGACCTGCTCGGCCACGGCGATGATGTTCTTGTTGTTCGGGAGGATGATGACCTCGTCGGCACGCACGGCTTCGACCGCCTCGTGGAGCTGCGCGGTCGACGGGTTCATCGACTGCCCGCCGGTGATCACGACCTGGACCCCGAGCGACTGGAAGATCCGGCGGATGCCGTCACCGCTCGCCACCGCGACGACCGCGGTCGTCACCGGCTCGAGCTCGGGCTCGGGCTCGGGCTCGGCGGACGCCTCCTTCACCCAGCGCTCCTCCTCGACCTCGTCGAGCAGGTCGGTGACGCGGATCTTGGACGGCGTGCCGCACTCGATGCCGGCCTCGATAGCCGCGCCGATGTCGTCGGTGTGGATGTGGCAGTTCCACAGGCCGTCGCCGCCCACGACCACGATCGAGTCGCCGATGCCGGCCCACACCTTCTTGAACGCGGGGATCGTCTCGTCGGCCGCGGCGAGGAAGTACATGACCTCGTAGCGCAGGTCGGCGAGGCCGCCGTGGGCGTCGGGCCGGTCCGCGGTGTCCGCGATGGCGTCGACGTGGCCGGCGTCGGCGACGGCGTCGGTGACCGACGCTTCGGTGATCGCCCGACCATCGATCTCGTGCAGGAGCGCCTCGAGGAACAGCAGCAGGCCGGTGCCACCGGCGTCGACCACCCCGGCGGCGGCGAGCACCGGCAGGAGCTCGGGCGTCCGGGCCAGGGCCTCGCGGCCGCCGCTGAGCGCAGCGTCGGCCACCGCGACCAGGGCGGTGTCGCCGGCGTCGACCGCAGCGGACGCGGCCTCGGCGGCCTCGCGCACCACGGTGAGGATCGTGCCCTCGACCGGGTTGCCCACCGCCTCGTAGGCGCCGGCGGCCGCAGCGGTGAGGGCGGCGGCGAACCGCGGACCGTCGATCGCGTCAGCGTCGGCGACGGCCTGGGTGAACCCGCGCAGGATCTGGGAGAGGATGACGCCGCTGTTGCCCCGGGCGCCCATGAGCGAGCCGTGGGCGATCGCCTTGCACGTGGCGGCGAGGTCGGCGTCGGCGCCGTCGAGCTCGGCGCACACGGACTCGATCGTCAGGGCCATGTTCGTCCCCGTGTCGCCGTCGGGCACCGGGTAGACGTTGAGCCGGTTGATCCCCTCCTTGTGCGCGGTGAGCGCATCGCGGAAGCCGGTCACCGACCGTCGGAGATCGTCGGCGCCGAGGCGATCGAGGGTGGTCATGGCGGCGCAGCCTACCGACTGCGGCGGGAGCGCCGGATCGCCACCCCGGCCGGCCCGGCTTGTGGCGCAGCGGCCGCACCCTCTAGCTTTGTCCGTCGGCCCGAACGGGTCGGATTCGCTCAGATCGCTTTCAGGAGTTCGGGACATGGCGTCGACGTGTGAGGTGTGCGGCAAGCAGCCGTCGTTCGGCATGAGCGTCAGCCACTCCCACCGGCGCACCAAGCGCCGCTGGAACCCGAACATCCAGCGGGTCCGGGCCATCGTCGCCCCCGGCACCGTGCGCCGCGTCAACGTGTGCACCGGCTGCCTCAAGGCCGGCAAGGTCCAGAAGGCCACCCGGGTCTGACATCCCCCGGTCGGCATCGGCCGACCTGATCGGCACGCCACCACCGATCACCCGCACAGATCACCCGCATGCCAAGTTGGCATGGCTTCGGCGCGCTCCCACCGTGCATCGGCGCGAGGCCGCCAACTAGGGTCGCACCACCGAAAACCCACAGGTGGAGGACGTCGTCGTGCAAGGTGTGATCAAGTCGTATGACCCCGGGACGGGCGACGGCATCATCCTGTGCGACACGGACCTCAGCGACTACGACCTCGCGCCCGGGGCCGTCGTCGACTCCGTCTTCCGGATGCTCCGCCAGGGGCAGCGGGTGATCTTCACCCTGGATGACTCGGGGCGGGCCACCGGCCTGCGCCTGGGCTCCGAGGAGGACATGGGCACGCCGGGGTTCGCCCCGCCGCCCGAGGTCTGACCACGACCCACCGCCACCGCCTGCTCGCGCTCAACGGAGAGACATGACTGCCACCACCACCAACCAGAAGCTCCAGGCCTGGGTCGACGAGTGGGCGGGGATCTTCCAGCCCGACGCGATCCACTGGTGCGACGGCTCGGGCGAGGAGTACGACGCCCTCTGCCAGGCCCTCGTCGATGGCGGCACCTTCGAGCGCCTGAGCGACGCCAAGCGGCCGAACTCCTACCTCGCGCTCTCCGATCCCGGCGACGTCGCCCGCGTCGAGGACCGCACCTACATCTGCTCCGAGCGCGAGATCGACGCCGGCACCACCAACAACTGGCGGGACCCCGCCGAGATGAAGGGCGTGCTGCGCGACCTCTACACCGGCGCCATGAAGGGCCGCACCATGTACGTGGTGCCCTTCTCGATGGGCCCACTCGGCTCCCCCATCGCCCACATCGGCGTCCAGCTCACCGACTCGCCCTACGTCGCCGTGTCGATGCGCATCATGACCCGCATGGGCCAGGGCGCCCTCGACGTGCTCGGCGACGGCGACTGGGTCCCCTGCCTGCACTCGGTCGGCTACCCGCTGGTCGACGCCGACGGCACCGCCCGTCCCGACGTGGCGTGGCCCTGCAACGCCGACAACAAGTACATCTCCCACTTCCCCGAGACCCGTGAGATCTGGAGCTACGGCTCGGGCTACGGCGGCAACGCCCTCCTCGGCAAGAAGTGCTTCGCCCTGCGCATCGCCTCCACCATGGCCCGCGACGAGGGCTGGATGGCCGAGCACATGCTGATCGTGGGCATCACCAGCCCCGACGGCGTGAAGAAGTACGTGGCCGGCGCGTTCCCGTCCGCCTGCGGCAAGACCAACATGGCCATGCTGATCCCGACCCTCCCGGGCTGGACCTGCGAGACGATCGGCGACGACATCGCCTGGATGAAGTTCGGCGAGGACGGCCGCCTGTACGCCATCAACCCCGAGGCCGGCTTCTTCGGCGTGGCCCCCGGCACCGGCGACGACACCAACCGCAACGCCATGGCGTCGGTGCGGGCCAACTCGATCTTCACCAACGTGGCCAAGACCGACGACGGCGACGTGTGGTGGGAGGGCATGACCGACGAGCCCCCGGCCCACCTCATCGACTGGAAGGGCCAGGACTGGACCCCCGAGTCCGGCTCCCCCGCCGCCCACCCGAACGCCCGCTTCACCGCCCCGGTGAGCCAGTGCCCCTCGATCGACCCCCAGTGGGAGGATCCCGCGGGCGTGCCGATCTCGGCCATCCTCTTCGGCGGTCGCCGCGCCACCAACGTGCCGCTCGTGACCGAGGCCTTCGACTGGCAGCACGGCACCTTCCTCGGCGCCATCATGAGCTCCGAGAAGACCGCCGCCGCCGCCGGCACCATCGGCGAGGTGCGCTTCGACCCCTTCGCCATGCTGCCCTTCATGGGCTACAACGCCGGCGACTACATGGCCCACTGGCTGAGCATCGGCAAGGCCACCGACGCCGACAAGCTCCCCAAGATCTTCTGGGTCAACTGGTTCCGCAAGGGCGACGACGGCTCGTTCCTGTGGCCCGGCTTCGGCGACAACAGCCGCGTGCTCAAGTGGGTCCTCGAGCGGGTCACCGGCACCGCCGAGGCCGTCGACACCGCGATCGGCCGGGTGCCGCTCGCCGACGGCATCGACACCACCGGCCTCGACCTCGACCCGTCGACGCTCGCCGAGCTGCTCAAGGTCGACAACGAGGCCTGGCGGGGCGAGATCCCGCTCATCGAGGAGCACTTCGCCTCGATCGGCGAGCGGCTCCCGACCGAGCTGGCCGACGAGCTGCGCGCCCTCGAGAAGCGCCTCAGCGACTGATCGCCCCGGGCACCAGGGAGCCTGACGATGCCGGTGTCGGCGTACATCCTCATCCAGACCGAGGTCGGCAAGGCCGCCTCGGTCGCCGAGGAGGTGCGCCGGCTCCCCGGCGTCGTGGCCGCCGACGACGTGACCGGTCCCTACGACGTGGTCGTGCGCATCGAGGCCGCCTCCATCGACGACCTCGGCAAGGTGGTGGTCGGCCGCGTGCAGATGCTCGACGGCATCACCAAGCCCACCACCATGCCCGTCGTCCACCTCTGAGAGCGGCCGCCAGGCCGTCGACCAGGCCTCAGTGGGGCCCGGTGACCACCGAGCGCAGGGCCATCCCCGCCAGGAACAGGCCGCCGAACCCGTAGAGCCGGTACCACCACGGCTTCAGCTGGGCGCGGTAGCTGTAGATGATCCCCACGGTGAACGCCGAGCCGAAGCCGTAGAAGATGTGCATCTGGAGCTTGTCCGCGTCGTAGGACTGCACCAGGGCGACGCCGAGCATGACCTGCACGAAGATGGCGATCTGGGCGACGGCGGTGAACCGCCACAGCTCGCGGCGGCGCAGCCCGGTGTAGCGATCAGCGGCCAGCGCCCAGGCGCCGGCGATGGCGTTGAGCACGATGACCACCCACGCCCAGGCCACGTGGACCTGGCGGAGGGTCACAGCGAGGATCACGCCTCGGGGAAGCCGTCCGAGCCGCCGGCGACCTCGTAGCTCCACAGCTCGGCGCCGATCGACACGGGCGCCTGGGCCGGGGCCTCGCCGCCTTCGGCGTGCGGGTGCCCGCCGGGGTGGCCGCCCGCGGCGCCGGGGTGGCCGCCGCCCTCGGGGCCGGCACCGGCCACCCCGCGGTGGCCGTGGGCGAACGCCTGGCTCTGGGTCCACGCCTCGAACGCGGCCTCGTCGCGCCAGCGGGTGACCACGAGCCACACGTCTCGCCCGTCGGTGGGACGGAGCAGCTCGAAGCCCTCGAAGCCGTCCTGGCCGTCGACCGCGCCGGCCCGTGCCGCGAACCGGCGGGCCAGCTCGTCACCCGATCCGGCGGGGACGGTGATGGCGTTGATCTTGATGACGGAGGTCGGTGCAGACATGGTCGTCACGCTCGCGCGTCGGGCGCGGCCGGGGCCAGTCGCCGACCCGCAGCTCGACGCCCCTAGCCGGTGTAGGAGGCGCTGCCGTCGACCGGCTGGGCGCCGTCGGCCGGGTCCACCGCATCGGTGGGCGCGGTCGTGGTGGTGGTCGTCGAGGACGGCGGCACCGTGGGGGGCGGGGCGAGCGGCGTGTAGACGGTGTCGAGCTCGGCGGACACGCAGCCCTCGGGCCCGTTGACCGGGTTGCAGCGCGCCACGGTGCCACCGGGGATGGCGGCCACGTAGTCGGTGGTGAAGCCGACGGCGATCCCGGGCACCGGGTAGTCGGTGGACACCCACTGGGCACCGCTCGCCAGGGCGGCGTCGCGCTTGCTCGTGTCGTTGTCCCGCGCCTCCATCGTGTCGCCGTCGGCGCGGGTCCGCACCACGTACCCGGCCTTCACCAGATCGGGGATCGAGGCGTCGGTGGGGTCGTTGCGCTTCACGAACCCGGCATCGGGGTCACCGGGGTTCGCGTTGGTGAAGATCGCCCGGCCCTCGAGGTTGGGGTGGCCGGACAGGTAGCTGGTGCGGTAGCCGCCGGCGTTGTCCATGAGGAACATGACCTTGCCGCGGCTGGCGCCGAGCGTCGGCCACCCGGTCGTGGTGACGGCCTCGTCGAGCGTGGCGGCCGAGCCCCGCACGTCGTCGGGGGTGATGATCTGGTCCTCGGGGAACACGTCGCGGATCTCGGCGTCGAGGCCGTCCATCGCCGCGGTGGTCCAGGGGTCGGGCGTGGTGAAGGTGTAGTCACCGACCTTGAGCGGGTCGTCCTTGAGCTCCAGCAGGATCGCGATCGGCGCGTGCGTCGGGTGGGCATCGCTCCAGCTCTTCACCTGGGTGAGGCAGGTCTTCAGCGCCTCGCAGGACGAGTGGTAGTCGACGTCTTGGACGTGGAGGACCTTGATGCCCGGCTGCTTCATGGCGTCGTCGTAGGGACCGAGGCCCGCCGCGCCCCGGATCAGCGGCTCGTAGTACTTGCCGCCGGCGTCGTCGCGGAAGACGTCGAGCTCGATCTGGCGCACCTTCTCGGACTGGAACTGCGTCGGCAACGGGGCGTGCTCGTACATCATCTGGTCGTTCGCGGCACCGATGACCGACTTGCGCAGGTTGACCTCGGCATCGGGCGGGACCAGGTGGTAGCTGTTGTGGCTGCCGATGACCTGGATCTCGTTGAGGTGCACCGCGTCGTCGACGGCCTGCGACCGGTTCGGCGCCGCACCCGAGACCTGCCCGAGCACCGGCACGACACCGAGCGCCAGCGCGGCCACGCCGACCGCGCCGATGATCCGACCTGCACGCATCGCTGCCTCCCAGCTGGCTCGATGAACCCCGGGTGACCGTAGCGTGAACCCCGACCGACGAGCGATCTGCTCCGCCTCAGCCGACCCCGGCGGCGCCCTGCTCGCCGAGCTCGACGACCTCGATCCCGCCGGTGGCCACATCGACGGCGACCTGGGTGACCGAGGCGTTGCCCGGCAGGAACGTCGTGACCGCGTCGGAGCCGGCAGCGGCACCGACGATGGCGTTGATGGCCACGAAGTGCGTCACCACGACGGCGTCCTCGCGCTGGGAGCGAACCCACGCGAGGAGGTCGGCACGCCAGGCCTGCGCCTCCTCGTCGAGCGTCGGCCACCGGCCGCGCAGCGCCCCGTCGAGCCAGCGCGCCCGCTCGGCCAGGTCGGGCGTGGGCGAGGGGATCTCGCGGACCGCGGGTTCGACGATGGGCGCTCGCCCCCACCGGATCGCGAGCGGTGCTGCGGTCTCGCGGGTGCGCCGGAGCGGGGACACGACGATCGGGCGCGGTGCGAGGGCTGCGCCGAGGTGGCCGGCGACGGCCTCGGCCTGGGCGACCCCGATGACCGAGAGCCCTGGATCGACGTCGGTCCCCCAGCCGGCCAGAGCCTGGCCGTGGCGTACGAGGTGCAGGACCGCCACGCGAGGGTCAGGCGGGGACGCCGTGATCGAGCGGGGTGAACAGCTCGCCGAACAGGGCGGGCGCGTCGTCGAGCGGCTGGTCGACGATGAAGAACTCGGGCCCGAACACGTAGGCGAACGCCTCGTCGGGCATCGCGGCCATGAAGTGATCCGGGCCGATCTGGCTCTCGTGGGCCAGCATCGACGCCCGCTTCCGGGCGATGACCGCCGATCCGTCCACCTGATGGGTGAGCTCGGCCTCGGGCTTGCCGAAGTCGGCCGGGGGGCCCTCCTGGTCGTCGAAGCGATCGGGCCGCTCGACCCCCATCGCCTCGGCCATCTCCATGGCCCGGATGATGTGATCGCGGTTCATGGTGCCCTGGGCGACCACCGGCACGCCGGCCAGCTCGGCGGCGCGCCGGCCGACGCGGTGGACCTGGATGTGGTCGGGGTGGCCGTACCCGCCGTTGTCGTCGTAGATGGTCACGACGTCGGGCGACTCCTCCTCGAGGATCCCGGCGAGGCGGCGCGCCGCGTGGTCCACGTCAGCCTGCCAGAAGCACCAGGGGGCGTCGTTGGTGGGTTCGCCGATCATCCCCGAGTCGGTCCACCCGAGGAACTCCACGCGGTGCACGCCCAGGATCTCCGCGGACCGGAACACCTCGGCGGTCCGGCGCAGGGTGAGCTGCTCGCCCTCCGCCAGCACCCCCTCGACCGGTTCGCCGAGCTCGCCGCGGGTGGCGAACACGAGCACGACGCGGTGTCCCGCGTCGGCGGCGCGGGCGAGCAGGCCGCCCGTGCCGATCGACTCGTCGTCGGGGTGGGCGTGGAAGCTGACGATGGTCCCCATCGGGCGAACGCTACCGCCGGTCGGGCCGGGTCCGACGCGACTCAGGCGATGGCGCCCGCGGCGCGCAGCTCGGCGATGCGCTCGGGCGAGAAGCCCTTCTCGGCGAGCACCTCGTCGGTGTGCTGGCCGGCGTGGGCCGGCGGCCGGGCGATGCCGCCCGGGGTGCGGCTGAAGCGCGGCGCCGGAGCCGGCTGGGTGACCCCGGCGACCTCGGTGAACGTGCCGCGCTCGGCGATGTGGGGGTGCTGGGGCGCCTCGGTCATCGACAGCACCGGGGCGAAGCACACGTCGGTGTGCTCCATCAGCGCGCACCACTCGTCGCGGGTCTTGGTCTTGAAGAGAGCCTCGAACCGCTCCTTGAGCGCGGGCCACTGGCTGCGGTCGTGCTGCTTGGGGAGGTCCTCGCCCTCGAGCCCGGTGAGGCGCAGCAGCTCGGCGTAGAACTGCGGCTCGATCGACCCGATGGAGACGTACTTCCCGTCTGCCGTCTCGTACACGTCGTAGAAGTGGGCGCCCGTGTCGAGCATGTTGGTGCCCCGCTCGTCGTTCCAGATGCCCATGGCCCGGAACGACCACGTCATCGACATGAGCGACGCGGCACCGTCGACCATGGCGGCATCGATCACCTGGCCCTGGCCCGATCGGCCGGCCTCGAGGAGCGCGGCGCACACGCCGAAGGCGAGCAGCATCCCGCCGCCGCCGAAGTCGCCGACGAGGTTGATGGGCGGCGTCGGCTTCTCGCCCGCTCGGCCGAGCGGCTCGAGCGCGCCGGCGAGGGCGATGTAGTTGATGTCGTGGCCGGCGGCAGGGGCGTAGGGGCCGTCCTGGCCCCACCCCGTCATGCGGGCGTACACGAGCTTGGGGTTGCGCTCGAGGCAGACGTCAGGGCCGAGGCCGAGGCGTTCCATGACGCCGGGCCGGAAGCCCTCGATGAGCGCGTCGGCACCAGCGATCAGGTCGAGCACGGTGGCCACGCCGTCGGGGCTCTTGAGATCGACGCCGACCGAGCGGCGACCGCGGGCCAGCAGGTCGCCGGGCGGGTTGGCCGGATCGCCGCCCATGACGTTGCCCGAGCGATCGATGCGGATGACGTCGGCACCGAGGTCGGCGAGGAGCATGGCGCCGTACGGGCCGGGGCCGATCCCTGCGATCTCGACGACGGTGAAGCCGGTGAGGGGTCCCATGTCGCTCCTCCTCCTCAGGCCGCGCGGCCGATGTTGGTGACGATCGCCTCGATGATCCGCTCCCAGTGGACCTCCGGCACGTCGTGGGCCATGTCGTCGATCGGGAGGAACGTGGCGTTCGGGATCACCTCGGCGGTGCGCTCACCTCCGGAGAAGGTCACGAGCCGATCCTGGCGGCCGTGGATCACGAGGGCGGGCACCGTGAGGGCGGCCAGGCCCTCCGAGCGCGAGCCCGAGGCGAGGATCGCCACGAGCTGGCGGGCGACGCCGTCGGGGTTGATGCCCCGCTTGGTCGATGCGATCACCTTCTCGCGGGTGCGCTCGGCGTCGTAGTGCTCCTTGCAGGAGATGGCCTCGACGATCGCGATGCCGGCCTGGATGGCCTCCTCGCCCTCGGTGGGGCGGGGGGCGAGCAGGACGGTGGCCAGCTCGGGGTCGGGCTGGCCGACGTCGGGGTCGCCTGTGGTGGACATGATCGAGCAGATCGACCGCACCCGCTCGGGGTGCTCGATGGCCAGGGCCTGGGTGATCATCCCGCCCATCGAGGCGCCGACCACGTGGGCGGCGTCGACGCCGAGGGCGTCGAGCAGGCCCGCCGCATCGGCGGCCATGTCGGAGAGGAGGTAGGGCGGCGTGGCGTCGGCCCCCATGAGGAGGCCCATGATGATCTCGCCGGCATCGAAGCCGGGCGTGTCGATCCAGGTGGACTCGCCGACGTCGCGGTTGTCGAAGCGGATGACGTGGAAGCCCCGGTCGGCCATGTGCTGGCAGAACTCGTCGGGCCACTCGATCATCTGGGCGCCGAGGCCCATGATCAGCAGCAGCGCGGGATCCTCGGGATTGCCGAAGGTCTCGTAGCAGATGGTGATTCCGTTGGCGGTCGCAGTAGGCACGGGCGCCATCGTGCCACAGTTGACCGGCCGGTCAAGACTGCGGTGCGGCGCCGCGATCGGTGCGGAGCCACGCCGCGGTGGCGTCGTCGAAGCGGCTCAGCCGCCGCCCACCACCACCCTCGGCCGCGAGCCGGTCGAGCGCGTCGCCGACCGCGGCGGCGACCGCGTCGAGGCCGTCGGGCACCACCGCATCGACGATGCCGAGCCGCACGAGGTCGTCGGGGCACAGCGCGAGCAGCTCGGCCACCGCGGGCGCCGCGTCGGCGTCGTGGCGCAAGATCGCGGCCGCACCCTCGGGGCCGATCACCGAGAAGACCGCCCCCTCCTGCACCCACAGCAGATCGGCGCAGGCCAGCGCGAGCGCACCGCCGCTCCCGCCCTCGCCGACGCACACCGACAGCGTCGGGCCCGACGTGGTCAGCAGCGCGGCGAAGGTGCGGGCGATCTCGCCGGCGACGCCCTCGTTCTCGGCGTCGGCGCCCGCAGCGGCACCGGGGGTGTCGACGAACGTGACCACGGGCAGCCCGAGCCGATCGGCCAGGGCAATGGCGCGCTGGGCCAGGCGGAACCCCGCCGGCGTCGGCCGGCCGTCGGCCGCATGGCGGTCCGACGCCACGACCACGACCCGGTGGGCGCCGATGGTCGCCAGCCCGGCCCGCACCGTGGGGTCGACACCGGCGCCGAGCTCGGTCCACGAGGTCGTGACCGCAGCGGCGTGGTGCACGCCGGTGGGTCGACCGGCGGCGCGGGCCCGACGGACCTGGCGCCAGGCGGGTGATCCGTCGCCGTCCCCGGCCCCGCCGTCGGCCGGCACCGGGTCGGGCACGACCAGGGGCCGGTCGGCTCGACCGAGCGCACCGAGCGCCCAGCCGGCGAGGTCGTCGGCAGGGACGACCGCGTCGACCAGGCCGTGGGCCAGTGCGTGCTCCGCGGTGTGCGATCGCCCGCCCACCTCCTCGCCGGTGGTCTCGGCCACCACCCGCGGCCCGGCGAAGCCGATCAGCGCCCCGGCCTCGGCCACCCGGAGGTCGGTGAGCGAGCCGTAGGAGGCCAGCACACCACCGGTGGTGGGCGAGCACAGGACCGAGATCGACAGGAGGCCCGCGGCACGGTGGCGCTCGACGGCCGCCGCGGTGCGGGATAGCTGCACGAGCGAGACCATGCCCTCCTGCATCCGGGCGCCGCCCGACCGGGTGATCACGACCACCGGCAGTCCGGCCTGGGTGGCGCGGTCGAAGGCCCGCACCACCCGCTCACCGTGCACCAGGCCCATGGAGCCGCCGAACGCGTCGAACACGCCCTCGACGACCACGTAGCCGTCCGCCAGCCCGGTGCGCACGGACTCCTCGGACAGGTCGGCGAGCGCGTCGGCATAGCCGGGGAAGTCGAGGGGGTCGCCGGAGCTGAGGTCGGCGTCCCACACCTCGAGGATGGGGGGGAACATCGGCAAAGCCTGCCAGATGGCCCCGAGGCGCGACGAAGGGCGTCGCACCGGAGGGGTGGGAAACCCGTCAGGTGCCAGACCAGGCCCCGACACAGCACACGTCGTATGCTGCCGCGACCGAATCGGTCGACCTCCCGCTTCGCTGGACACCAAGGAGCTCCCAGTGCAGTCATTCACCAAGCGATCCGTCGTGGCCGGGGGCCTTGCCCTCGCCCTCATCTTCGGAGCCACCGCCTGCGGCAGCTCCGACTCCTCCGATGGCGAGAAGGCATCCACCGGCAGCAGCTCGGGCGGCACCATCAAGGTCTGCTCGGACATCCCCTACGCCCCCATGGAGATGCCTGGCGCCGGGCCCCGCGGCCTGAAGTACACCGGCTTCGACATCGAGCTGATGGACGCCATGGCCAAGTCCATGGGCGACAAGCTCCAGGTCCTCGACGTCGAGTTCGACGGCATCCTCGGCAACCTCGCCTCGGGCAAGTGCGACGTGGTCGCCTCCTCGCTCACCATCACCCCCGAGCGCCAGAAGCAGGTCGACTTCACCAAGCCGTACTTCGACGCCGACCAGTCGCTGCTGGTCACCAACGAATCAGGCGTCAAGAGCCTCGATGACCTCAAGGGCAAGACGATCGGCGTGCAGGCCGGGACCACCGGCGAGACCTACGCCAACGACCACAAGCCCGACGGTGCCACGGTGAAGTCCTTCCCCGACACGACCGGCCTGTTCGCCGCCATCAGCTCCGGCGGCATCCAAGCCGTCCTGCAGGACCTGCCGGTCAACGCCGGCCGCGTCGCCGAGGACGACACGGTGCAGGTGGTCGAGACCTACAAGACCAACGAGCAGTACGGGTTCGCCGTGAAGAAGGGCTCGGACCTCAAGGCCGACCTCGACAAGGCCCTGGCCTCGACCAAGTCCGACGGCACCTACGACGACCTGTACGAGAAGTACTTCCCGAAGGCCAGCTAGCGCCGAGGGACGAGGCAGGAACACGAGGGTGAGCGAGCTCGCCCCGGCCGATCCGGTGCAGCTCGGGGACGATGGCGTCCCCGAGCTCTACCGGTCGGGCCGGGCCAAGCAGGTCCAGGCGAGGAACCGACGGTGGGCCGCCTATGCGGTCGGCCTTGCCGTCCTCGTTCCGGTCGTCGCGTTTGCCGACTGGAAGACGATCCGCGAGAGCTACTTCGACTGGCAGTACGCCAAGGAGCTCTTCCCCGAGATCATCACGATCGGCGCCCGCAACACACTCATCTACACGTTCTTCGCCTTCGTCGGCGGCGTGATGCTCGGGGTCTCGATGGCCGTGCTCCGCATGAGCTCGATCAAGCCCTATCGGTGGTTCGCCACAGCCTACGTCGAGATCTTCCGCGGCTTCCCAGCGCTGCTCACCATCATCCTCGTCGGCTACGTGACGCCCATCGCGATCCATCACCAGTTCCCCCAGGTCCTGGGCATCGAATCATCGGGGGCACTCGCGCTCGCCATCGTGGCGGGCGCCTACCTGGCCGAGACCATGCGGGCGGGCATCGAGGCCGTGCCCAAGGGCCACATCGAGGCGGCACGCTCGCTCGGCATGACCAACAGCCAGACGCTGCGCATCATCGTGCTCCCCCAGGCGCTGCGGATCATGGTCCCGCCGCTCACCAACGAGCTCGTGCTCCTGCTCAAGGACACCTCACTGCTCGCTGTGCTGGGTGCGACGCCCGAGAGCCGGGAGCTCCTGAAGTACGCCAACGACAGCGTCGGAATGACCTTCAACGGGACGCCGCTCATCGTCGCCGGCGTGATCTACCTGTTGATCACCATCCCGCTCACCCGACTGGTCGCCCAGCTCGAGAAGAAGAACCGGGCCATCCGATGACCGCCGCCATCGAGCTCGTCGGGCTCCGCAAGTCGTTCGGCACCAACGAGGTGCTCAAGGGCATCGACCTCGCCATCGAGCGTCGCCAGGTCGTGTGCCTCATCGGGGCGTCGGGCTCGGGCAAGTCCACGCTGCTGCGCTGCGTGAACCGCCTCGAGGACCCCACCGGCGGGCAGGTCCTCATCGACGGGATCGACATCACCCACCCGGACTGCGACCTGGACCTCGTCCGCCAGCGGATCGGCATGGTGTTCCAGCAGTTCAACCTGTTCCCGCACTTGTCGGCGCTCGACAACGTGACCCTCGCCCAGCGCAAGGTGCTGAAGCGCTCCGATGCCGAGGCCGATGCCAAGGCGCGGGCGATGCTCGAGCGGGTGGGCCTGGCCGAGAAGGCCGACAGCTACCCGAGCCAGCTCTCCGGCGGCCAGCAGCAGCGCGTGGCGATCGCCCGGGCGCTCGCCATGGATCCCGAGATCATGCTCTTCGACGAGGCCACCTCGGCCCTCGACCCCGAGCTCGTCGGCGACGTGCTCGACGTCATGCGCCAGCTGGCCCGCGACGGCATGACCATGCTCGTGGTCACCCACGAGATGGGCTTCGCCAAGGGCGTCGCCGATCACGTCGTGTTCATGGACCAGGGCGTGATCTGCGAGCAGGGGCCGCCCGCCGAGGTGCTGGGCAACCCGCAGCAGCCCCGGACCCAGCAGTTCCTCGAGCGCGTGCTCGAGCACTGAGCCGCGATCGGCTCAGCCGATCCGGAGGGCGAAGGCGAACGACGCGGGTCCCTCGGACCACATGGGGAAGTTCGTGCCCCAGCAGTTGTCGTGCAGGAGCACGTGCCAACCGCCGGCGAGGTCGGGCACGGGCGGGTCCGCGTCGAGCAGGCCGGGACGGCCGGGCGCCACGAGCGGGGCGTCGAGCAGGTCGAGCGCCAGCGGGCCGTCGGGCCCGTCGTAGCGACAGCCCTCCCCCGCCGCGTGCAGCGCCCGCCCGCCGTGCCGGACGACCCGGGTCGGGTCGACCGCGACGCCGAGCTTGTCGAGCCGCCACCCACCCGGGTCGGCGACCCGCGGGGCGAACGTGCACCACGTGGCCTCCGGGAACCGGGTCGCCGCCTTCGCCCGCCACGCCACGACCACTTCGACGCGGTCAGGGGCCTGCTCGTGCCACCGCCAGCGGATCCACGCCGACGACGGTGCACCGGCCGCGCCTGCGCCACCCGGTCCCCAGCCGACGCCCACCAGCAGCTCGGCCGCCGTGCCGTCCTGGCGCACCCAGCACCCCTCGAGCGATGCGGGGACGAGGGCGGCGACGGCATCGGTGGCGGCAAGGCCGGGCTTGGTGTTGTCGGCACGGGCCCAGGCCTCATCGGCGGGGATCGGCACGAGCTGCGCGTAGAACGCCTCGTAGGACGCAGCGTCGAAGGTCTGGTGGGCGAGGCGGCCGAGCGGGTGGTCGGCGTCGGCGAGCACCCGTCCGCGGGGCGCCACCAGGTGGACGAGCGCTCCGGTCGCAGCGTCGACCGCGACGGTCCAGCCGGCGAGGGGGATCGGCTCGTCCGCGGCCACCGACGCGTACCCCAGCTCGACGGGGTCCTGCCCGAGGGCGGGCACCGAGCCGTCGGCGGCCGGATCGGCCCGGACCGCACCGGCGGCCTCCAGGTGACCCCAGGCCCGGTCGAGGTACCCGCGCTGCTCGGCCCACGACGCCTCGAACCGCCGGCCCGCCGGCGTCGCCCGCAGGCGGGCGAAGGCATCGGGCGACCAGTTCGCCTCGTCGGGCAGGGCCTCCTTCTGGTCGAGCCCCCACGTGTGCTCGGCCACGAGGAGCAGCGCCTCGTCGACCTCGGCCGCGGCATCGGGCGCCAGGCGATCGCCGAGAGCCGACCGCGCCCGCAGGGCACGCCGGTACCCGGCGAGCTTCTGCGGGTCCGCCCCGGTGCCGAACAGCCAGGCGTCGCCGATCTCGTCGCGCACCTCGGGCAGCTCGCCGACCGCATCCGAGGCGGCGAGCGCCCGACCGAAGGCATCGAGCGTGGATCCCACCACCTGCGCGCCGGGGTACCGGTCGGCGAGCGCGCCATGGGCGTCCTCCACCTCGCCGGCCGACGGTGGACCCGCGTTGTCACCCGCGTGGAGGAACGCGAGCGCGTGCTCGCAGCCGGGCACCACGACCTCACCGCCGTAGCCGCCGGCCTGATAGGCCACCACGACCGACGAGCCGTCAGGCGCCACCCATCGGAACACCGGGGGGACCTCGGGCACCGGCCAGGCCGGGTTCACGCCGAGGTGGAGGAACCCGACCCCGCCGCCGGCGAGCACCGGCACCAGGCCGATGGTGTGGCCGGGGACATCGGTCATCTTGGCGGCGGTCGTGCGCCGCCCGAAGCGCTCGTCGAGGCGTGCCGACCACCCGAGCGCGGCCTCGGCCAGGCGCCGGTCGAGCAGCTCGGTGTGGGTGGTGACCGGCCAGGCGTGCCAGGCGAGGTCCCCCGCCTCGACGGCGGCGGCGACCGCGGCACCGCCGGCCGGGTCCGCGAGCGCCCGGCTCAGGATCCAGGACCCGGTGGTCCACACCAGCTGCGGACCGCCGCGTCGCCGCAGCTCAGCAGCCGTCGCGATGGCCGACGGGAAGAACGCCCGCAGGTAGCGCGCCTCGACCTCGGCGGCCAGCGCGGTGAACCCGAGGTCGAGATGGGACTTGGCGACCACGTGCACGGTCCGTATAAGGTCGTTCACCTGGGCGACGCTATAAGGTCACCCCGCTGGCGCCCTGGACGACTCGGACGGAGACAACGTGCGCGCATTCTGGTCGAAGCTGGCGGTGCAACTCGGGAAGCGAGCCGGGCTGGTCTCGGTGGTGGGCCTGCTCATCACCCTGATCCTCGGCATGGGCATCCCCAAGCTCCAGTTCGCCACCGGACAGGACAGCTACCTCAACAGCGACGATCAGGTCGCGATCGACAACGTGCAGTACCAGAAGCTGTTCGGCGGCCAGCTGATGATCGTGCTGCTCACCATGGATCCCGGCCACAAGGTCGCCGAGCTCGCCGAGCCGGCCAACGCCAAGGCCATCAACCAGCTGAAGGCCGAGATCCTGAAGTCGCCCGAGGTAAAGGCGGTCGTCACCCCGCTGGACACCCTCGACTTCTCCGAGCGCCTCCTGTCCCGCACGCCCGAGGACCCGACCAACCCCAAGTCCTACGACCCGCTCAAGTCGATCGCCAACACCGCGCTCTCCGACGCCATCACGGCCGAGAAGCCGGGCTCGGCGGCCCGCAAGGCGCGCGAGGCCGACTTCGCCGCCACGGCCGAGCGCATCACGCCGTTCCTCCAGGCCAAGCCCGCGTCCACCGACCCGGAGTGGATCGACTTCCTGCTGCACGCCAACGACGGCTCGATCCGCAAGCCGCTGCGCTCGGCCTTCTTCGACGACCGCCACGCCCAGATCATCGTGCGCCTCGTCGGCAACGCGTCGATCGAGGAGGAGGGCAAGGGCGCCACCGACGTGAAGGCCGCGGCGGCCAAGACCAAGCTCGACGGCGCCACGATCGTGGTCACCGGCGCGCCCGTGCTCCTGAAGGACATCAACGACTACCTCCGGGGCGGCATCCTCAAGCTCGGCGGCCTCGCCATCGCGATCATGGTCGTGATCCTCCTCGTGCTCTTCGACGTGCGCTGGCGGCTCCTGCCGCTGCTCGTGATCCTGATCGGCGTGACGTGGGCTTTCGGCCTCGCCGGCTACCTCGGCATCCCCCTGTCCATCGTCACCATCGCCGGCCTCCCGGTGATGCTCGGCGTGGGCATCGACTACGCGATCCAGATGCACGCGCGCGTGGAAGAGGAGGTGCTGATCGACCGCGCCACCCATCCGATCCAGGAGACCGCCCGCAACCTCGGCCCGGCCCTGCTCGTGGTCACCTTCGACGCCATCTTCGCCTTCGCCGCCCTGCGCTTCGCCAAGGTGCCGATGATCCGCGACTTCGGCCTCCTGCTGTGCATCGGCATCGCGGTGATCTGCATGTGCTCGATCATCTGGCCCCTCGCCATCCTCGGCATCCGCGAGTACAAGTCCCCCACCCAGGGACGGGACTTCCGCGAAGGGGCGCTCGGTCGCCTCGTGGTCTGGCTCGGCTCGGTGCCCGTGAAGATCGCCCCGGCCCTGATCCTGGCCAGCACCCTGATCTTCGCCGGCGGCATCGCCGTCGAGTCCAAGCTCGTGCTGCAGACCGACCCGGTGCAGTGGGTGAACCAGCAGTCCCAGAACCGCAAGGACGTGGCCACGCTCGAGGAGCGGACCGGCGCCTCCAGCGAGCTCGGCGTCTACATCCAGGCCCAGTCCGAGAAGGAGCTCTACACCGACAAGACCATGACCTGGCTCGACTCCTTCACCGACGAGTCGCTCGAGATCTACCCGGACACGCTCCTCGTGGCATCGAGCGTGCTCACGCCGCTCTCCGAGCTCGTGGAGATCGACGGCGCCTCGAACTACGTGCCCCGCGGGGCGCTCGTGAAGGCGTCCCACGACGCGGCCCCACGGTCGGTCCAGGACTTCACGACCTCCCGGGTGTCCCCCGCGTTCAACCTGCTGCTCGTGACCAAGCCCGCGGACCTCGAGAAGCGCGCCGTCATGGTCAACGACATGCGCCGGCGCCTCGACGGCAAGGGGGCCCACGCCAACAAGCCGCCGGCGGGCATCTCGGCCACGCCGTCAGGTCTGGCGGTGGTCGGCGTCGGCCTGCTCGACAACCTCGAGTCGAACCGCGTCGGCCTCACCTACCTGTCGATCTTCTTCGTGTTCGCGTTCCTCACCATCCGGCTGCGCTCGGTGGTGCGGTCGCTGCTGTCGCTCGTCCCGGTGCTCATCGCCGTGGGCATGGCCTCGCTGGTGGCCTACGGGTTCAGCCTCAAGCTGTCCCCGATGACCGCCGTCGGCGGCCCGCTGGTGATCGCGGTGTGCACCGAGTTCACCTCGCTGATCCTGTTGCGGTTCATCGAGGAACGCCACCGCGGCCTCACCCCCAAGGCCGCCGCCGACGTCACCGCGGCCCGCACCGGCCGGGCGTTCATCGTGTCGGGCATGACCGCCGTGGTCGGCGTGGCCGTCATCGCCACGTCGTCGCTCCCGCTGCTGCGCGACTTCGGCATCATCGTGGCCATGAACGTGGTCGTGGCGCTCTTGTCGGCCCTCGTGATCCTGCCGCCCGTGATGATCTGGGCCGAGGAGAAGGGCTGGGTCACCAAGGGGCTCATCGACCCCGAGATCCTCGCCCACGCCACCAAGACCCACGACGAGGCCACGCCCACGCCCGATCTCGCGAACTGATCCCCGCGCGCCGGCCGGCCGCCACCGGTCGGCGCGGGATCGATCAGCTCAGCAGGTCGAGGACCCGCGCCGCCTGGGCGTCGGGGTCCCCGTCGGCGGGCGTCAGCACCAGTTCGGGCGAGGCAGGCGCCTCGTACGGGTCGTCGATCCCGGTGAACCCGGTGATCTCGCCCGCCCGCGCCTTGGCGTAGAGCCCCTTCGGGTCCCGCTGCTCGCACAGCTCGATCGGCGTGTCCACGAACACCTCGAGGAACGGCAGGCCAGCCTCGGCGTGCACGGCCCGGGCACGGTCGCGACCCTCGCGGTACGGCGAGATCAGCGGCACGATCGCCACCACGCCCGCCTCGGCGAACAGGCGGGCCACCTCGCCGGCGCGGCGCACGTTCTCGTCGCGGTCCTCGGCCCCGAAGCCGAGGTCCGCGTTGAGGCCGTGGCGGAGGTTGTCGCCGTCGAGGCGGTACGCCGGGCGGCCCGCCGCGACGAGCAGGCGCTCGAGCACCACCGCGACCGTCGACTTCCCTGATCCCGAGAGACCCGTCAGCCACACCGTCGCGCCCGCCCACGGTCGGTCGTCGCGGCCGACCTCGCCGTCGTGCCAGGTGACGTTGGTGCTCACTGGGTGGGTCCGAGGATCATCCCGGCGGCGACGGTCCGGTTGGACGCCTCGTCGATCAGGATGAACGAGCCCGTGGCGCGGTTTCGGCGGTACTCGTCGTAGAAGAGCGGAACGGTGGTGCGCAGCTGGACCCGGCCGATCTCGTTGAGGGCCAGCGCGTGGACCTCCTCGTCGCGGTGCAGGGTGTTGACGTCGAGGCGGTACTGGATGCCCTTCACCAGCGCCCGCGCCGCCCGGGTGGTGTGCTTGATCGCGTACTTGGCACCCGGCGTCATCGTCTCGGACTCGGACATCCAGCAGATCATGGCGTCGATGTCCTGGCCCACGGTCGGCCGGTTGTGGGTGCGGCAGATCATGTCGCCGCGGCTGACATCGATCTCGGTGTCGAGCCGGACCGTGACCGACATGGGGGCGTACGCCTCCTCGACGGGCCCGTCCATGGTGTCGATCGACTTGATGGTCGACGTGAAGCCCGAGGGCAGCACCATGACCTCGTCGCCGGGCTTCATGACCCCACCGGCCACGGTGCCCGCGTAGCCGCGGTAGTCGTGCCAGTCGTCGGAGTGGGGCCGGATCACGTACTGCACCGGGAAGCGGGCGTCGATGAGGTTGCGGTCGCTCGCGATGTGCACCTCTTCGAGGTGGTGCAGCAGCGACGAACCCTCGTACCACGGCGACTTGTCGGACCGGGTGACCACGTTGTCGCCGTGGAGGGCCGAGATCGGGATGAACGCGAGGTCGGTGATGTCGAGCTTGGCGGCGAACGCCCGGAACTCGGCCTTGATCTCCTCGAAGCGCTCCTCGGACCAGTCGACGAGGTCCATCTTGTTGACGCACAGCACGAGGTGCGGGATGCGCAGCAGCGACGCCAGGAACGCGTGGCGGCGGCTCTGCTCGACCAGGCCCTTGCGGGCGTCGACCAGCACCAGCGCGAGGTCGGCGGTGGACGCACCGGTGACCATGTTGCGCGTGTACTGGATGTGCCCCGGGGTGTCGGCGATGATGAACTTCCGGCGCGGGGTGGCGAAGTACCGGTAGGCGACGTCGATCGTGATGCCCTGCTCGCGCTCGGCGCGGAGGCCGTCGGTGAGCAGGGCGAGGTTGGTGTACTCGGCACCCATGGCGACGCTCGAGCGCTCGACGGCCTCGAGCTGGTCCTCAAAGATGGCCTTGGAGTCGTAGAGCAAGCGCCCGATCAGGGTGGACTTGCCGTCGTCGACGGACCCGGCGGTGGCGAACCGAAGCAGCTCAGACACTAGAAGTAGCCCTCCTTCTTGCGGTCCTCCATGGCGGCCTCGGTGACGCGGTCGTCGGCGCGGGTGGCGCCCCGCTCGGTGAGGCGGGTGGCGGCGATCTCCTCGACCACCGCCTCGACGGTGGCCGCAGAGGACTCGACGGCGCCGGTGATGGTGGCGTCGCCGACGGTGCGGTACCGCACCGTCTTGACGAGGACCTCCTCGCCCTCCGCGGGCGCCAGGTGCTCGGTGACCGCGAGCCACATGCCGTCGCGCAGGAACACCTCGCGCTCGTGGGCGTAGTAGATCGACGGGATCGCGATCTGTTCCTGGGCGATGTACTGCCAGATGTCGAGCTCGGTCCAGTTCGACAACGGGAACACCCGGATGTGCTCGCCGGGCTTGTGGCGACCGTTGTAGAGGCTCCACAGCTCGGGTCGCTGGTTCTTCGGGTCCCACTGGCCGAAGTCGTCGCGGAAGCTGTACACCCGCTCCTTGGCCCGGGCCTTCTCCTCGTCGCGTCGAGCCCCGCCGAACGCGGCGTTGAACCGGTGCTCCTCGATGGCGTCGAGCAGGGTGGTCGTCTGGAGCCGGTTGCGGCTCGCCCGGGGACCGGTCTCCTCGGCGACGCGACCCTTGTCGATCGATTCCTGCACCGACGCCACGACAAGGCGGACCCCGAGCTCGGCGACGCGCATGTCGCGGAACTCGATGACCTCGCGGAAGTTGTGGCCGGTGTCGACGTGCATCACCGGGAAGGGGATCTTGGCCGGCCAGAACGCCTTCTCGGCGAGGCGCAGCATCACGATCGAGTCCTTGCCACCGCTGAACAGGAGCACAGGACGCTCGAACTCGGCCGCGACCTCCCGGATGATGTGGATCGACTCGGCCTCCAACTCCTGGAGGTCGGTGAGCTCATAGGTCGATGGCATGGGGCTTCCTGGTTGCAGCCAGGTGGTGCACCCGGCACGAGGACGACGGACCAGCGTAGACCGGCGTCGCACCAGGATCGGTCAACCGTCGAAGGAATCCAGTGCCGCCCGCACCCGCTCGACGAGGTCCGGATGGCAGACCAGCAGGTCAGGCAGGTAGGGGTCGGCGTTGTTGTAGACGAGCGGGCTCCCGTCGATGCGGCTCGTCCAGACCCCGGCCGCAGCGGCCACGGCCACCGGCGCGCAGGAGTCCCACTCGTACTGGCCGCCGCTGTGCGGGTACACGTCGGCGGCACCGAGGACCACCGCGGCCGCCTTCGCCCCGGCGGAGCCCATCTCGACCAGCTCCCCGCCGAGTGCCTCGGCCAGGTAGGTCGCGACCGCAGGTGGCCGGGTGCGGCTCACGATCACGCGCGGGCGCGCCGGCGGCGCGGGCGGCGTCGGGGTCGCGGGATCGGTGGCGAGGGTGCGGCCCTGGGCCGGGAGCGCGACCGCCCCGGCGATCGGGACACCGCCCTCGACGAGCGCGACGTGCACCGCCCAATCGTCGCGGGGAGGCTCGGAGTACTCGCGCGTGCCGTCGAGCGGGTCCACGATCCACACCCGGGCCGCACCGAGCCGGCCGGTGTCGGACGGGCCGACCCCGTCGGCGCCCTCCTCGGAGAGGATCGCGTCGTCGGGCCGCTCCTCGCCGAGGCGCCGCATCAGCAGCTCGTGGCTCTGGCGGTCGCCCTCGGCCTTGAGCTCGGCCGGCGCGACGCCCTGCGCGGTGAGGTGCTCACGCAGGTCGAGCAGGAGCCGTCCCGCCTCCTCGGCGAGCGAACGGGCGAGGGCGTGGTCTTCGGGGGCCGCGGGCATGAGGGGCGTTCTAGCCGGTGGCGGGCCGGGCGAGCAGGACCACGACCGCGAGGTCGTCGGTGGCCCCGTCCCGGAAGTCGGTCACCGCTGCCTCGATGCCCGCCGCCAGGCACTCGGCCGAGCTGACCTCGAGCGCCTGCACCGCATCGGCCAGCCGCTCCTCCCCAAAGAACTCGCCGGCGCGCCGGGCCTCGGTGACACCGTCGGTGTACAGCACCAGCGCATCACCGGGAGCGAGTTCGATCGTGCGATCCTGCAGGATCGGCTCCTCGATCACCCCGAGGAGCGCGCCCACCGCGTCGACCAGCTCCACCACGCCGTGCGCCCGGCGCACGAGCGGCCGGGGGTGGCCCGCGCTGGCGAGCTGCACCCGCACGCCCGTGCCCCCGGGGGCGGGCTCGACGCGGACGAAGGTCGCGGTGCAGAACCGCGCATCGTCGATCTGGTCGATGACCGCGTCGTTGGTGAGGCCCAGGACACGGCTCGGCAGGTGCTCGCGGACCGCCGCAGCACGCACCGAGTGGCGGATCAGGCCGGTGAGCGCCGCAGCATCGGGACCGCGCCCGCACACGTCGCCGAGCACGATACCCCAGGCCCCGCCGGCCACCTCCATGACGTCGTAGAAGTCGCCACCGATGTCGATGTCGTCCTCGGCGACCTGGTAGCGGGCCGCCAGGTCGACCCCCGGCACCTCCGGCAGGACCGGCGGGAGCAGCGCGTCCTGGAGCGACCGGGCGACGCGGTGGCGAGCGGCGAACAGCCGACAGTTGTCGAGCGCGAGCGCGGCGCGGCCGGCGAGCTCGTCGACCAGCGCCCGCTGATCGGCGTCGAACCCGTTCCGAGCACCGTTGCCGACGAGCGTGACGGTGCCGATCGCCTCGCCCCGGGCGGTGAGCGGCACCACGAGGGCGGCTCGGGCCTCAAATCGCTCCAGCAGGGCGAAGTGCGCGTCGTCGACGGCCGCCTCCTGCAGCTGGCGGTCCGAGATCCGCTCGATGGCCACCGGCGCGTTGGCCGCGAGGACCTGGGACTGGGCCCAGACGCGCTCGTCGGTCTGGGCACGGCGGCGTCGCCGCAGCTCGCGCATGTCGTCGAGCAGACCGGGATCGATGGCACCGCCCCCCGCCTCCACGAGGTGACCGTGCTCGTCGAGCACGTCGACCAGGCACCCGTCGGCGAGCTGGGGGATGCAGCAGCGCACCAGGCTGGCGGCGACCACGGTGGGGTCGAGGCTCGCCGCGAATGCCTGCGACGCCTCGCCGAGCAGCCGGAGCCGCTCCCGCATGACCTCGGCGCCACGCCGGGCCTCGCGCTCGGCGGTGAGCAGCGCCTCGCGCCGCTCCTCCGCCGACCGGCGATCGGTGATGTCGGTGGTGACCCCCACCAGGCGCACGGCCCCGGTGTCGTCCTGCAAGACACGCCCCCACGACTCGACCCACCGCTCCTCGCCGTCGCGCTTGCGACGGATGCGGAACAGCTGGTGCACCTCGTCGCCGGGGTTCAGGTGATCGAGCGCGTTGGCGAGCACCCCATCGAGGTCGTCGGGGTGGACGTAGGCGAGCTGCTCGGTGCCCGTGTCGAACGGGGCGCCGTCGGGAACGCCGTAGACCTCGCGCACCTGCTGGCTCGCTTCCAGGCGATCGCCGTTGAGCTCCCACGACCAGGCACCGAGGCCACCGGCGCTGACCGCCAGGTCGAGGCGGGCGACGGCATCCCGCAGCGAGCGCTCAACGGCCTCGCGCTGGAGCGCCAGGCCGATCGTGGCCCCCACCGACGACACGAACAGCACCTCGTCGTCGGTCCAGGAACGCGGCGTCTCGTGGTACGCGCACAGCGCACCCCACGAGCCCTGCTCCCAGGCGATCGGGGCGGAGACCGCTGACACGGCGGGCACGCGCATCGCGGGCGCCTGGGTCGTGAAGCGCGGGTCACCGAGCAGGTCCTCGGCCACGACCGGTTCGCCCCCGGACACGGTGAACCCGGGCAGGGAGCCCGTGCCGCCGGGCAGCTGGATCTGACCGGCGAGATCCGGGGGCAGCACCGAGCCCCGGTACACCCCGGCGCGGCCACGCAGCTCGGCGCCCTCATCGAGCGCCTCGAACAACATGATGTGGGGGCAGTCGAGCTCCCGCGCGACGGTGCGCACGGCCGCGGTGAGCAGGTCGTCCACGGTGGCGCCCCGCAACCCCAGCTGGCCCAGCTCGATCACAGCGGCCTGCTGGGCAAGCGCCTTGCTCCATTCGGCGGAGCTGCGGAGAGGAGACATCTGGACTCGACGGGTGGGCGATGGCGGGGCCGGCGGCGAGCCGGGACCCGTGTCCGAACACTGGACCATATCGGTACCGACGGGCTGTGACCGGGGTCATGACGCAGGGCGGACCGGAACGGGCAGCGACTCTGCGAGACTGCCCCGGTGGCGCACCCGGACGTGACGAACGAACCCCGCCCGGCCGACGTGGCCTGGGCCGCCTTCACCGATCACGCCCCGTGGGTGCTCGAGCCCGACGGCCTCACCTGGCTCGGACCGGTGCCGGCGGAGCGCCAGCGCGTCGCCGACGAGTGGCCGACGCTCACCCGACGCCGGACGCTGCCCCCCGGTCGACGGATCGGGCGCACGGTCCGCCACCTCGGGTGGGGCCTGGGCCGCTGGTACCTCGGTGCCCGCCGCACCGGTGGCACCGAGTCCCGGGCGGACC
This sequence comes from uncultured Iamiaceae bacterium, assembly GCA_964624775.1. GTDB lineage: Bacteria > Actinomycetota > Acidimicrobiia > Acidimicrobiales > Iamiaceae > Aquihabitans. The sequence goes on along the minus strand of CAZUYW010000005.1, from coordinate 19,004 downwards.
TCGCCCACCGCCTGCGCGTCGCCGCCGAGCACCTCGGCCCCACCTACATCAAGCTCGGCCAGATCATCTCGGCCGGCCAGGGCCTCTTCCCCGACGAGCTGGTGCAGGAGTTCGCCCAGCTGCGCGACCGCGTGCCCGCCGAGCGCTTCGCGGTCATCCGCGAGGTCGTCGAGGCCGACCTCGGCCGGCCGCTCCACGAGGTCTTCGCCCACTTCGAGCGCACCCCCATCGCCGCCGCCTCGATCGCCCAGGCCCACGCGGCGACGCTGCGCACCGGCGAGGAGGTCGTGGTCAAGGTCCAGCGGCCGACCGTCTACGACCGGGTCCGCGCCGACCTCAAGGTGATGGCGTGGATCGCCCCGTTCCTCGTCGGCCGCATCCCGATCGCATCGCTCGCCAACCCGCCGGCGCTCGTGGACCTGTTCGCCGAGACGATCACCGAGGAGCTCGACTTCCGACTCGAGGCCGAGAACATGCTCGACGTCGCCCGCTCGTTCGCCGCGCTCGGCCAGCGCGGGTACGTGGTGCCCCGCCCCCACCCTGAGCTGGTGACGCCGCGCGTGCTCGTGATGGAGCGCCTCGCCGGCTTCGACTTCCACGACGCCGTCGGCATGACCGCCGCGGGCATCGACACCGAGGAGGTGGTGCGCACCGGGATGATCGGCTTCCTCGAGGGCGCCATGTTCCACGGGATCTTCCACGGCGACCTGCACGGCGGGAACCTGCTCGTCCTCCCCGACGGCCGCACCGGCCTGCTCGACTTCGGCATCACCGGCCGCCTCGGCGAGCTCCAGCGCATGGCCTTCCTGCGGCTCCTCGTGGGCGCCACCATGAACGACGTCAAGGGCCAGCTCGGCGCGCTGCGCGACCTCGGCGCCCTGCCGCCCGACACCGACCTCGACCAGGTGATCGTGGACCTCGGCCTCGACCGGCCGCCGATCGATCCCACGACCCTCACCCCCGAGGAGCTCACCGGTGAGATCCAGCAGATCATCAAGGCGCTCCTCGGCTACGGCGCCCGGCTCCCCAAGCCGCTGATGCTGTTCGTGAAGAACATGGTCTTCCTCGACGGGGCCATCGCCACGCTCGCCCCCGACCTCGACCTCTTCGCCGAGATCGCCAACATCGCCATGTACTTCACGACCACCCACGGCGAGCGCATCGCCCGCGAGGTCGGGCTCGAAGCCGGCGAGTGGAGCCTGGACCTCGACGGGGTGAAGGGCGGCTTCGGCGTCGACGTCGCCACCACCCCCACGCTCACCCACCGCGAGCTGCAGGAGCGCCGAGCCGCCATCCAGCGCTCGATGGCCAAGGGCCCCAAGCGCCGCCCCTGGAAGCTCGGCCGCTGATCAGCCCCTCCGGCCGGCGATCACCCCTGCAGCGATCGCCAGAGGACCGACCCGCGGCCCATCGCAGCTCCATCAGTGCTTCCGCTCGTCGTCGGGGGTGAGCACATCGATCCGACCCAACTCAAGATCGACCGCCGCCTCCACGACCAGCACGCCGTGGAGCTGCCCTGGGGGCACCGGGACGGTCAAGGTCCGCCCGGTGGCGTCCTTGGTGGAGGGGTCGTTCGCCGTCGCCTCGGTGAGGGGGATGGGTCGCCGATAGGCCGACTCGGGCAGGTCGACCCGGTGGGAGAACCGGATCGAGACCAGCTCGCCGACGGGCACCACGCGCGGTTCGACGATGTACTCGCTCCGCCGGATGACCGTGGCGTCCCCGCTCGCGAACAGGGCGTCGAGGCCGGGCGAAGCGTGCAGGATGGCATCCACACGATCCGACAGGGCACCCCGCACGTTGATGTCCTCGGGACTCGGACGGTCCGCGGGCGGCGGTCCCGTCCTCGGCTCGCTCGGTTGGGGGTGGGCTGCGGACGGCACGGTCGTCGTGGCTGCACCGGCCGACGAGCTCGCGCCGCGGGTGCGCACGGGCGTCGGCGCGCCGGACCCCCAGGCCCACACGGCCAGGCCGCCGGCAGCGAGGACGGTGCCCACCGCGATCGCGCCGCGCAGGGCACGGGGGTGCTGGGGAACGGACGATCTGGACATGACTACCTCCAGGCGCCCGCCTCGATTGTGCTACTCATCAGTACAGTCGCGCGCACCCGCCCGGTTGTCAACCGATCCCGGCCGGTCACGCCGGCGGAGCCCATCGGGCCAACTAGGGTCACGGGCCGTGCGCGTCGTGATCGCCGACTGTTCGGTCCAGTACCAGGGGCGCCTCAGCGCCCACCTCCCCCGCGCCAACCGCCTGATCATGGTGAAGGCCGACGGGTGCGTCGCCATCCACGCCGACGGCGGGGCCTACAAGCCCCTGAACTGGATGAACGCGCCCAACCGGCTCGTCGAGGGCGACGGCGAGTGGACCGTCACCAACCCCAAGGGCGAGACGCTCACCATCACCCTCCACGAGGTCATGAGCGACTCGGCCTGGGAGCTCGGCGTGGACCCCGGCCTCCAGAAGGACGGCGTCGAGGCGCACCTCCAGGAGCTGCTCGCCGCGAACTGCACCCACCTCGGCGAGGGCTGGCGCCTCGTGCGGCGGGAGTACCCCACCGACATCGGCCCGGTCGACCTCCTGTGCCGCGACGCCGACGGCGTCGCCATCGCGGTGGAGATCAAGCGCCGGGGGGAGATCGACGGCGTCGAGCAGCTCACCCGCTACCTCGAGTTCTTGAACCGCGACCCGATGCTGCGCCCGGTGCGGGGCATGTTCGTGGCCCAGCAGGTGAAGCCCCAGGCCCGCGTCCTCGCCGCCGACCGCGGCATCGAGTGGGTCGAGGTCGACTACGACGAGCTCCGCGGCATCGAGTCCGACGAGCTGCGACTCTTCTAGCGATGAGCGTCCCCCACCTCGGCCACGGCCAGGAGCTGCCGCCCGGCATCGAGCCGTGGTGCACCACCCTGCGCGGCGAGCAGGCGTGGCGCCTCGAGGTCCCCGGGGGCAAGGCCGCGCTCGACACGTGGATGAGCCTCCGCGACCGCCACGACCGCACCGGGCTGTGGCCGGTGCTGCTCGGCCCCGACGCATCGGTGGTGGACCAGCTCACCTGGCGGGTCAGCATCCTCGCCGAGGACCGCCCCGGCATCCCCCTGATCGACGAGACCCCGCCCGCGCCCGAGCTGTTCGTGCAGTGGATGGGCGACCCGGCCGAGGACGACTACCTGAACGACGTGCCCCGCCACCTGGCCAAGCTCGAGGCCGACCAGGACCTGATCCGGGCCCGGCTGGCGGCCCGTCCGCTGGCCGATGCGGTGCGCGCCGTCTCGGGCGAGCGCATCCACCTGGCCCTCGTTCCGGCTGCGGCCAGCTGGGAGGTGCCCGCCCTGCTGTCGTGGTCCGGCGGCGAGGGCCACGGCATCAGCGGCGCCGAGCACCTGTCCGTCCTGCACTTCTGGCAGGAGGCCTACGGCGCCGATCTCGTGTCGCTCGGGCTCGAGACCCTCGAGTGCCTGGTGGCCGAACCGCCCGAGGACGCCCGCGGCGCCTTCGAGCTGGCCGTGCAGCAATACGCCTACTGCCCCCACCTCATGGACCACCTCGCCCCGGCGATGGGCGCCCTCGCCGCCACCCTCTTCGGGCGGCACTGGATCTTCGACTGGACCTGAGTGGTCAGCGACCGAGGCGCACCGGGGCCGACCGCAGCCCGGCGATGATCGCCGAGCCGGTCCGCACGACATCACCGGCGGGCTCGAGCACCGACCAGCGGGCCAGCAGCTCCTCGAGCAGCACGCGGCCCTCGAGGCGGGCCAGCGCGGCACCGATGCAGAAGTGGGCGCCGAACCCGAACGCGAGCTGGGGGTTCGGGTCGCGGTCGATCCGGAAGGCGTCGGCGTCGGCCCCGAACACGGCCTCGTCGCGGTTGGCGGCGGCGTAGAGCATGAGCACCGGATCGCCCGCCGCGATCGGCACGCCCCGCAGCTCGGCGTCGGCCACCGCGGTGCGCATGAAGGCGACGACCGGCGTGGTCCAGCGGAGCCACTCCTCCACCGTCGCGGCGATCAGCCCGGGGTCGGCCACGAGGCGCGCCCACTGGTCCGGGTTCGTGGCCAGCGCCCACAGGCCCCCCGAGATCATGTTGCGGGTCGTCTCGTTGCCGGCGACGAGGAGCTGGTTCAAGAACATGAGCAGCTCGTCGTCGGTGAGCGTCTCGCCGTCGACCTCGACGTTGGCCAGCACCGAGATGAGATCGTCGCCGGGCACGCCCCGCCGGCTCCGGGCCGTGTCCATCAGGTAGCCCTGCATCTCCCCCATGAGCGCCATGCACTCGTCGAGCGAGAGGTCCGACGCGCCGGGGATGGTGGCGTCGGACCACAGCACGAAGCGATCCCGATCGGCGTCGGGGATGCCGAGGAGGTCGGCGATCACCCCGACCGGGAACGGCTCGGCCAGCGCGTGCACGAGGTCGACCGGCTCGCCCGTGGGCAGGGCGTCGAGCAGGCCGACCACCAGCGCCCGCACCGGCGCCTCCAGGGCGCGGATCGCCGATGGCGAGAACCCGGGCTGCACCAGCTTGCGGTAGCGGGTGTGGTCAGGCGGATCGGTGTGCATCATCGTGGGCGGCGCCGGGTACTCGATCCCGATCTCCATGGTCAGGATCCCGCGGGCCGAGCAGAAGCGCGCCGAGTCGCGCGACACCTCCAGCACCTCGGGATGGGTGCTCACCACCCACCAGCCCCGGCCGTCGGGCTCCTCGTGCCACACCACCGGCGCCTCGGCGCGGAGCCGCGCGTAGTGCGGGAACGGGTCGCCGACGTAGAAGGCCTCGTCCACCAGCGGGGCCGTGAGCGCCGGCGCCGTGGGGCGCGCGGCCGGATCGGTCACGAGGTGAACGTGAAGCGGCCGACGTCGAGCACGGTGCGGCCGTCGGAGCCGGCGGTGCGGAACGACGCGGTGCCGTCGCCCGTGTCCCAGATCGACACGGTGAGGTCCTCACCGGGCATCACCGGCGACGAGAACCGACCGGCCATGCCGGTGAAGCGCGCGGGATCCGAGCCGCACAGGGTGTGCAGCAGCGCCCGCCCGGTGAACCCGTAGGTGCACAGGCCGTGCAGGATCGGGCGGTCGAAGCCGCCGAAGGCCGCGAACGCGGGGTCCGAGTGCAGCGGGTTGCGGTCGCCCGAGAGGCGGTACAGCAGCGCCTGGTCGGGGCGGGTGGCGTAGGTGACCGTGTGGTCCGGCGCACGGTCCGGCACCGGCTCGGCCGGGCCCGACGGGCCCCGGTCGCCGCCCCAGCCGCCCTCGCCGCGGATGAAGGCCGACATCACGCTGGTGAAGAGCACCTGACCCGTCGCTGTGTCGGTGGAGGTGGCGGTGAGCTCCACGACCGCACCCTTGCCCTTGTCCCAGATCGCGGTGATCTCCCCCACGGTCTCGACCTCGCCGTCGACCGGGATCGGGCCGTGGACGGTGATGGCCTGCTCGCCGTGGACGAGCATCGCCGGGTTGAACGAGCCGATCGAGGCGAACGCCCCGCCGCCGGCGGCCAGCACGACCGCCATCGTGGGCAGCACCTGCTGGGGCGTGTCCTGGGTGTTCTCGGTGGTGAACGCCAGCTCCTGGAGCGGATCCACCGCCCCGGCCCCCACGCCGAGGGCGTAGAGGATGGCGTCCTTGGAGTCCCAGGACCTGCGGGTCGGTTCGCTGCGGGCGCCGACGGCGTCGGGGTTGATGGGCACGAGGTCTCCTCGGTCGGTGGATGGGCTATTGCTCGTCGAAGCCGAACATGTTGGCGTTCGGGCGGGCCTCGGCGACGAGGCGCTTCACCACCTCGCCGAGCTGGGCGGGATCGTCGGTGGGGTGCTCCTGGGTGGGGCCGCGGTGCCAACCCTCGGCCACCGACAGGGCCTGGCCGGTCACGTCGAAGACGCGGCCGGTGACCTCGGCGGACTCGCTCGACGCCAGCCAGGTGACGATCGGGGCGATCCAGCGAGGCGACAGCATCGCCTTGGTCATGTCGTCGGCCTGGCCCATGCCCAGGTTCTCGGTCATGCGGGTGAGGGCGGCGGGCGCGATCGCGTTGACGGTGACGCCGTACCGGGCCAGCTCCTTGGCGGCGATGATCGTGAAGGCGGCGATGCCGGCCTTGGCCGCGCCGTAGTTCGTCTGGCCGACGTTGCCGTAGATGCCCGAGGGCGACGACGTGTTGATGATGCGCCCGTCGACCTCGTGGCCCGCCTTGACCTGCTCGCGCCAGTAGGCGGCGGCGTGGCGGGACGGGCCGAACGTGCCCTTCAGGTGCACCTGGATCACCGCGTCCCACTCGGCCTCGGTCATGTTGGCGAGCATGCGGTCGCGCAGGATGCCGGCGTTGTTGATCACCACGTCGAGGCGCCCGAAGTGGTCGATCGCCTGCTGCACGAGGCGCTCCGAACCATCCCAGGTGCTGATGTCGTCGCTGTTGACGATCGCCTCGCCGCCGCCGGCGACGATCTCGTCGACCACGTCCTGGGCCGGGCCCGTGGAGCGGCCGCTGCCGTCCATCTCGCCACCGATGTCGTTCACGACGACCTTGGCGCCCTGCGAGGCGAGCATGAGCGCGTGCTCGCGCCCGATGCCCCGGCCCGCGCCGGTCACGATGCAGACCCGGTCTTGGCAGATCCCCACGATGTTCCCCGTTTCCCCGCAGCAGCGGGCTCAGGTCCCGGCACCCCCGTGGTGCCGTGGCTGGGCGCCCATCATGCCAAAGCCCCGACCCGAGGCGCGCCCCCGTCCGGTGCCGCCCCCTGAGGTGCCCCACGTGCCATCGTGGTCCGATGCGCCGCCCCCGCATCCGCCTGTTCCTGGGCATCGGCATCCCGCTCCTCGTCGTCGTCGTGCTGCTCGCCGCCTGGGCCATCGACTCGTCGAGCGCGAGCGGCACCGTCGAGCGCAACGTCACCCTCGCCGACCGCGACATCGGCAAGCTCGCCGAGGACGAGCTCGCCGCCACCGTGGCCGACGTCGCCAAGGAGTTCGAGTCCTCGCAGGTCGAGGTGCGCGCCCCCGACAAGACCTACAAGGTCGCGGCCGCCGAGCTCGGCCTCCGCCTCGACCAGGACGCCACCGTCCAGCGCGCCCTGGAGCTCGACCGGGGCCGGTCGCTGCCGATGCGACCCATCGCCTGGCTCGGCTCGTTCTTCGAGCACCGCAAGGCGCCCCTCGTGTTCACCGTCGACGCCGCCCAGCTCGAGAGCGGCCTGGCCGCGCTCGGCGGCGACGCGGCCGCCACCGAGCCCAAGCTCGTGCCCGGCGCCAGCGGCATGACCATCGTGAGCGGCTCAGCCGGACGCCTCCTCGACCCAGCCGGTGCCCGCACCGCGCTCGAGCGGGCCGCCGAGCGGGGCGAGCTGCCCCTCGTGATCGACGTCGAGGCCCAGGACCGCCAGCCCACCGTCAGCGACGCCGCCGCCCAGGCCGTCGCCGACCAGCTCACCGCCGGCACCGCCAAGGGCCTCGTGGTCGTCGCCGGCCCCAACCGAGCCACCCTCCCCGCACCCACCGTCCGCAGCTGGCTCGGGTCCACGGTCACCGCCGGGAAGCTCACCCCGACCCTCGACGAGAAGCGGGCGCTCGACGACGTCCGGCGCGCCCTTCCGGGCGCCACGAAGGCCAAGGACGCGTCGATCACCCTGCAGGGCAACCAGGTCGTCATCACCCCAAGCCAGGACGGCACCACCTGCTGCGCGGCGGACACGCCGGCCCGCCTGCTCGCCGCCATCACCAAGGGCACCGGCACCGCCGACCTCGACCTCGAGGTCACCAAGGCCGACTTCACCACCGAGGACGCCAAGAAGCTCGGGATCAAGGAGCCGGTGGGCGGGGTCACCGAGTGGAAGGGCCAGCCGCAGGTCAAGAGCTTCACGACCTACTACCAGCCGGGTGCGCCCCGGGTCACCAACATCCACCGCATCGCCGACCTCGTGCGCGGCACCCTGGTGCTCCCCGGCGAGACCTTCTCGGTGAACGGCACGGTCGGCCAGCGCACCGAGGCCAAGGGCTTCGTGGTCGCCGGCGCGATCGCCAACGGCGAGCACGTCGAGGAGGTGGGCGGCGGCGTGTCGCAGTTCGCCACCACGATGTTCAACGCTGCCTTCTTCGCCGGGCTCCCCTATGTCGAGTACCAGGCCCATTCCGAGCACTTCGACCGCTACCCCTTCGGGCGCGAGGCCACGATGGGCTACGAGCACCCCGACATGGCCTGGAAGAACAACACGCCCTACGGGATCCTCGTGTGGACCAGCTACACGGACACGAGCGTGACGGTGACCCTGTGGTCCACACAGTACGCGTCGGGCGCCCAGACCGGTCAGAGCACGTCCCGATCCGGGTTCTGCACCAACGTCACCACCGAGCGCACGATCACCTACGTCGACGGCCGCACGGCCAAGGACACGGTCCACGCCCGCTACCGCGACCCGGGGCACACCACCTGCTGAACGCCGCCGTCCCTGGCAGACTGCACCGATCGTCCCGTGGCGTCCGCCACCACCCGGAGGGAGCAGGCATGGCCGGCATGCAGTTCGAGCACCGCATGAGCGACTCCGACGCCCTCATGTGGACCGTCGAGAAGGACCCGATGCTGCGGTCCACGATCACCGCGGTGCTGATGCTCGACCAGGCGCCCGAGCCCGAGCACCTGCGGCACCTCCTCGAGCGGGGCACGCGCCTCGTCCCGCGCATGCGCCAGCGGGTGCGGGCCAACACGTTCTCCATCGCGCCGCCCCGCTGGGAGGTCGACCCGAACTTCGACCTCAACTACCACCTGCGGCGGGTCCGCGCCGCCGGCGACCGGGACCTCCGCTCGGTGCTCGACCTCGCCCAGCCCATGGCCATGCAGGGCTTCGACCGCGCCCGGCCCCTCTGGGAGATGGTCGTGGTGGAGGACCTCGCCGACGGCGGGGCCGCGATCATCATGAAGATCCACCACGCCATCACCGATGGCGTGGGCGCCGTGCAGATCGCCCTCGTGCTGTTCGAGCTCGAGCGCGCCGCCGAGCTCCCCGACCTGCCCGAGGCACCCGACGTCGTCGTCCTCGGGCAGGTGGCCCGGATGCGCGACGCGTTCGAGCACGAGTCCCGCCGCAACCTCGGCATCGCCAAGCGCCTCCCCGACGCGGCCGCGTCCGCGGCGGCGTCGGCCGTCGCCGACCCGGTCGGCACCGCCGCCCGCCTCGCCGAGACCGGCGCCTCCCTGGCCCGCCTCACCGCCCCGGCGATCGTGCCCATGTCGCCCCTGATGGCGCAGCGCTCGCTGTCGGTGCACTTCGACACCGTCACGATCGGCCTCGACGACGCGAAGGCCGCGGCGCGGGCGGCCGGGGGTCGCCTCAACGATGCGTTCATGGCGGCGACGGCGGCGGGCTTCCGGCGCTACCACGAGGCCCACGACACCCCGATCGAGTCCCTGCGCGTCTCGATGCCGATCAACCTGCGCGACGCCGACTCGGCCGATGCCACCGGCAACAACTTCGCCCCGGCCCGGTTCCTGCTCCCCACCGATCGCACGGACCCGATCGAGGCGATGACCGAGATCCGCGCCCTCGTCGCCGCCCAGCGGGCCGAGCCGGCGCTGTCGATCGTGGAGCCGCTGGCCCGCGTGCTGAACCGCTTCCCCACCTCGATGACCACCAGCCTGTTCGGCGCGATGCTGCGCGGCATCGACCTGGTGGCGTCCAACGTGCCGGGTGCACCGATCGAGCTCTTCACGGCGGGGGCCCGCGTCCAGTCGATGTACGCGCTCGGCCCGATGGCGGGTGCGGCCGTCAACGTGACCCTGCTGTCCTACCTCGACGACATCCACATCGGGATCAACCTCGACCCCGCCGCCGTCACCGACCCCAAGCTGTTCGTGCAGTGCTACCGCGACGGCTGGGACGAGGTGCTGGCCGCGGCGGGCTGACCTCGCCACCGACCCCGCCCCCGGCGCCGCCACGTTGGCTGCGCCGGGGTGGTGCCCCTACCCTCGGCGCCGATGCCTGGACCACGCACCGCCGACGCGGTGATCGTCGGCGCCGGCCCCGCCGGGGCGGCCGCCGCGATCGCCCTCGCCCGAGCCGGGCGCCGACCGGTGCTGGTCGACAAGGCCACGTTCCCCCGGGACAAGATCTGCGGCGACGGGCTCACCACCGGCGCGCTGCGGCTGCTCGACGACCTCGGCGTCGAGCCGGCACGGATCGCGTCGTGGACCGAGGTGCACGACATCCGGGTCGCGTCGCCGTCGGGCCACGTGGCCACCTTCCCGCTCCCCCGCGACCGTGGCGCCTACGCCGTGGTCACGACCCGCCGGGACCTCGACGCCGCCATCGTCCACCGCGCCCGCGAGGCCGGCGCGACGGTGATCGAGGGCGACGGCGTGGTCGCCGTCGACCAGCAGCCCGACCGCGTGACCGTCACCCTCGAGAGCGGCGAGACGGTCACCGGCGCCTACCTCGTCGCGGCCGACGGCATGTGGTCGCCGGTGCGCAAGCTCGTCGGCTCGGCCACCCCCGGCTACCTCGGCGAGTGGCACGCCTTCCGCCAGTACTTCTCGAACGTCGGCCCCGGTGCGTCGGACCTGTGGGTGTGGTTCGAGCCGGACCTCCTGCCGGGCTACGTGTGGTCGTTCCCGCTGCCGGGCGGGCGGGCCAACGTCGGGTTCGGCATCCAGCGCGGCGGGAAGGTCGCCACCAAGGAGATGAAGGCGCTCTGGCCCGAGCTGCTCGCCCGGCCCCACATCGCCGCGGTGCTCGGCCCCGACGCGGTGCCCGAGGGGCGTCACCAGGCCTGGCCCATCCCGGCCCGGGTCGACGACATCCCGCTGACCGCCGGCCGGGTCCTGTGGGTCGGCGACGCTGCGGCCGCCACCGACCCGATGACCGGCGAGGGCATCGGCCAGGCGCTCCTCACCGGCGTGCTCGCCGCCGACGCGATCCTCGCCTGCGGTCCCCACGACGACGCCGCCGTGCGCACCCGCTACGAGCGCGACGTCCGCCGCAACCTGGTGGCCGACCACAAGATGTCGATGCTGTTGATCCGGGCGCTCAAGCACCGCAAGGGCGCCCGCGCCGCGGTGCGGGTCGCGGACCTCACGCCGTGGACCCGCCGCAACTTCGCCCGCTGGCTGTTCGAGGACGAGCCCCGCTCGATCGTGGTGACGCCGCGGCGCTGGCACCGAAAGTTCCTTGCCCGGGACGGCGCGTACCGCAAGCCTGCGTGACCGTGCAGCGCATCGCGGTCATCGGCACCTCCGGATCCGGCAAGACGACGCTCGCCCGACGACTGGCCGACGGGCTCGACCTCCCCCACCTCGAGCTCGACAGCGTCTTCCACCAGCCCAACTGGACGCCGCTGCCCACCGACGAGTTCCGGGCGCGCGTCACGGCGTTCTGCGCTGCGGACCGCTGGGTGACCTGCGGCACGTACGCGGCCGTGCGGCCGATCCTGTTCGAGCGGGCCGACACGATCGTGTGCCTCGATCACGCCCGCGCGCGCCAGACGGCGCGCGTCGCCGTGCGCACCGCCCGCCGCGCCGCTCGCCACGAGGAGCTGTGGAACGGGAACCGGGAGACGTGGCGGGGCCTGTGGCCCTTCCCCGACGGCGAGGCCTCGATCGTCCGCTGGGCCTGGGACAACATCCCGCGCGTGCGCCGGCTCTTCGACGAGCTCGAGGCCGCACCACCCCACCCCGACGTGACCATCGTGCGCCTCCGCGGCTGGCCGGCGATCGATCGCTTCCTGACCGAGGCCCTCGCCGCGGAGACCGCGGCGTGACCACGACCGGACGCAACCTGCTCGCCACCGCGGAGGGCACGAGCGACCACCCGTTCGCGCCCCTCGACTGGGGCCTGCTCACGGTCGCGACCGTGATCTGGGGCGCCTCGTTCCTGTTCATCGCGATCGGCCTCGACGCCCTCGCCCCGGGGGCGGTCACCTGGTTCCGCCTGCTGTTCGGGTTCCTCGCGCTCGCGGTGTTCCCGCGTGCTCGCCGCGCCGACATCCCCCGGAGCGAGTGGCCGCGGTTCGCGCTGCTCGGCCTGGTGTGGATGGCGGTCCCGATGACCATGTTCCCGCTCGCCGAGCAGTGGATCTCCTCGTCGGTGGCCGGGATGCTCAACGGCGCCCTGCCGATCTTCTCGGCCATCGTCGCCTCGATCCTGCTGCGGCGACCCCCCGGCCGGGCCCAGCTCGCCGGCCTCGCCGTCGGGCTGGCGGGCGTCGTCGCCATCAGCCTCCCGTCGCTGCGCGGCGGGTCGCACACCGCGCTCGGGGCCGCCCTCATCGTCGCCGCGATGGTCTGCTACGGCCTGTCCACGAACCTCGTGGTCCCGCTCCAGCAGGAGCACGGCAGCCTGCCGGTCATCTGGCGCAGCCAGGCGGCGGCGCTCATCGCCACCACGCCTTTCGGCATCGTGGGCCTTGCGCACTCGACGTTCACCCTCGAGGCCATGGCCGCGGTGCTGGCGCTCGGTGCGCTCGGCACCGGCGTGGCGTTCGTGGCGGCCGGTGCGCTGCTCGGGCGGGTGGGCGCCACGCGCGGCTCGGTCGTCGCCTACCTGATGCCCGTCGTGGCGCTCGTCCTCGGCGTGGTGGTGCGGGACGAGGCGGTCGCCGCCATCTCGCTGGTCGGCATGGTGCTGGTGCTCGTCGGGGCGTGGCTGGTGAGCCGCGCCGGGCGCTGACCGGAGGTGCCACACTGTCCGGGATGAGCGATCTCACCGTGGCGCCGATCCACGACCTCGACCAGCGCACCGATCCCACCACCGAGGACGGCGACCACGAGCGGTTCGCCCACATCGTGGCGCCCGCGTCGGCGGTGACCGAGGCCATGGTGATGGGCACGCCGGTGACCGCTCTGTGCGGCAAGACGTGGGTCCCCACCCGGGACCCCAATCGCTATCCGGTCTGCAAGACCTGCCTCGAGGTGCTCGACGCCGCCCGCGCCGCCCGGAACTAGGCCGACCACTCCTTCAGCTGGGTCACCAGCCCGGCCTGGGTCTGATCGCCGGTGGGCACCGGGATCACGTTGAGGTGCGTCACGCCGGCCTCGGCGAAGGCCGCCATCCGCTCCTGGACGTACCCGGCGGGGCCGACGAGGGAGATGGCCTCGAGGAAGTCGGTGGGGATCAGCGCCGCCGCCTCCTTCTTCTTGCCGTCGAGGTAGAGGTCCTGGATCTGCTCGGCCTCGGCCTCGTAGCCGTACCGGCGGAACAGGTCGTTGTAGAAGTTGCGTCCCTTGGCGCCCATGCCGCCGACGTAGAGCGCCACCATCGGGCGCACGAAGTCGAGGAAGCCCTTGACGTCGTCGCCGATCGCCACCAGGCCGCCTGCGGTGATCTGGAGCTCGCCGAGCTCGGGGGCCCGCTTCGCCGCACCGGCGTCGAGGTCGGCGCCCCACACGTCGCGAGCCTTGGCGGGATCGAAGAGGATCGGCATCCAGCCCTCGGCGATCTCGGCGGTCATGGCCACGTTCTTCGGACCGAGCGAGGCGACCCAGATCGGGATCCGCGGACGCACCGGGTGGGCGATGATCTTCAGCGGCTTGCCGAGGCCGGTGCCCTGCCCCTCGGGCAGCGGCAGGTGGTAGTAGCGGCCGTCGTGGGTCAGGCGGTCCTCGCGGGCCCAGACCTGGCGGCAGATGTCGACGATCTCACGGGTGCGGCCGATCGGGGCGTCGTAGGTGACGCCGTGCCAGCCCTCGATCACCTGGGGCCCCGACGCGCCGAGGCCGAGCACGCACCGGCCGTCGGACAGGGCGTCGACGCCGGCGGCGGTCATGGCGAGCAGGGTCGGGGTGCGGGTGTAGATCGGCAGGATGCCCGACGCGATCTGCACCGTGGACGTCTTGGCCGCGATGTAGCCCATGAGGCTCGGGCCGTCGAAGCCGTAGGCCTCGGCCACCCAGACCAGGTCGAGCCCGGCACGCTCCAGCTCGGCCACGGTGTCCGCGGCCTCCTTGAAGCCGCCGCTGTAGCTGAGTTGCATGCTGATCTGCACGGGAGTCCTCCGGGAGTCTTGACCGACCGGTCAAGAGTAGCGGGGACGCCCACGCCGGTTCGCCGCCGAGCGGCGCGCGGGATCAGGCCGCGAGGCGGGCGCGGGCCGCAGCGGAGCGGTCCAGCAGCTTCTGGGGCACGAGCGTGCCGCTGGGCGTGGCCACGCCCCCGGCGTCGCCCCCACCCGCGTCGGCGCTCGCCGCCTCCTCAGAGCCGGCGGCGGCCCCGGCCACGGCCGACTCGCCCGCGGCCTCGCGACGCAGCTGCTCCGGCGTGGCCAGCGCCGACCGGTCGATCGAGCCGAGCGTGACGCCGTTCTCGAACCGCACCCAGTAGCGGATCCAGCGGATGCCGTTCTTCACCACCACCTTGCCCGCCGTGCCCTCGGGCACGCCGCGCAGCTCGGTCGTGGCGACCACCTTGGCGCCCTTCTTCAGCTCGGCATCGTCGGTCGCGGTCTTGGCCATGACCCGACATGGTGCCCGGCGGCACGCCACCACCGCCACTCGGACGGCAATCGGGTTTCGAACGACCCCCGCGTCCGGCACCCTGGGACCGTGCCGTGTCCCTCCGCCCCCCACCCCCACCGGTGAGCCCCACCGCCACCACCACGTTCCGCTCCCTCCGGATCCGCAACTTCCGGCTGTTCTTCATCGGCCAGTGGATCTCCCAGACCGGCAACTGGCT
>CAZUYW010000005.1:0-4262 GCA_964624775.1 uncultured Iamiaceae bacterium | reverse complement strand
GCAACTTCCGGCTGTTCTTCATCGGCCAGTGGATCTCCCAGACCGGCAACTGGCTGACGATGGTCACCCAGACCCTCCTCGTCTTGAAGCTCACCTCGTCGGGCGTGGCGCTCGGCCTGCTCACCGCCTGCCAGTTCGGGCCGGTCCTGCTCCTCGGCGCCTGGGCCGGGGCCGTCGCCGACCGGGCCGACAAGCAGCGGCTGCTCATCGTCCTCCAGTCGCTCGCCATGGCGCAGTCCTTCGCCCTCGGCGCGCTCGTGCTGTCCGGCCACGCCTCGGTGCCCGCCGTCTACCTGCTCGCCACGGTCCAGGGCGTGCTCACGGCCTTCGACAACCCGGCCCGCCGCTCGTTCGTGGTCGAGATGGTCCCCGGCGAGGACCGGGCCAACGCCGTCAGCCTCAACAGCGCCCTCATGACCGGCAGCCGGGTCATCGGCCCGGCGGCCGCCGGTGCGCTGGTGATCACGGTCGGGTACGGCTGGCCCTTCATCATCGACGGCCTGAGCTACATCGCCGTCCTCGTCGGCCTCTGGATGATGCGGCCCGCCGAGCTGTACCGGTCGGCGCCGGCGCCCCGGGCCAAGGGCCAGGTGCGCGAGGGCCTGGCCCACATCGCGTCGCAGCCCCTCCTGCTCGTGCCGCTGGTGATGATGGCGATCGTCGGCTCGCTCGCCTTCAACTTCTCGGTGACCATCCCCCTCCTCGTCTCGGGTCCGCTCGGCGGCGACGACACGACCTTCACCATCCTCTTCTCGGTCCTGAGCCTCGGCTCGCTCATCGGCGCGCTGCTCACGGCCCGACGCGTGGAGGTGACCGGCACCCACGTGGTGGCCTCGTCGGTGGCGTTCGGCGTCACGATGCTCGGCCTGGCGGCGGCGCCCTCGCTGGGCACGGCCTTCGCCGTGGGGTTCCTGCTCGGCATGGCCTCGATCGCGTTCATGACGTCGTCGACCGCGATCGTGCAGATCCTGGCCGGCCCCGAGTTCCGCGGCCGGGTCCTCGCCATCCAGTCGATGGTGTTCCTCGGCTCGACGCCGATCGGCGGTCCCCTCATCGGCTGGGTCAGCGACGCCGCCGGCCCGCGCTGGGGGATCGCGATCGGCGGGGTGGCCTGCATCGGCGCCGCGGCCTACGGCCACCTCGCCCTGCGCGACGCGCCACCGCAGGCCGAGGCGGTCGCCCTCGCCGACTGAGGCTGGCGCAGCGGGTCGCGCTCAGCCCTCGGGGCGGGCTCGGCGGGACTCGGCCCAGGACCGACCGGCCTCGACGTCGAGGTCGTGGGGCAGGCCCAGCACCCGCTCGGCGAGGATGTTGCGCTGCACCTCGCCCGTGCCGCCGCCGACGGTGAGCGCGGGGGCGAACAGGAACCCGTAGGGCCAGATCCCCGGGTCGGCCCCCATCGGGCCGCCGGTGTCGAGCATGCCGCCGGCCCCGGCCAGGTCCTTGGCCAGCCCCATGATCCGCTGGCCGTGCTCGTCGGCGATCACCTTGCGGATCGACGCCTCGGGGCCGGGCTGCTCGCCGCGGATCCGCGCTGACACGGTGCGGAGGCGGATCAGCCGGAGGATCTCCTCGATGGTGTGGAGCTCGGCGAGGCGCTGGCGCAGCAGCGGATCGTCGCAGCCCCCGTTGGCCCGCACGAGGTCGAGCAGATCGCCGCCGTCGGGGCCCATGCCCCAGAGGGCGCCACCGCTCGACAGCGACACCCGCTCGTTGCCAAGGGTCACCTTGGCCAGGCCCCAGCCCTGGTTGACCTCGCCGATCACGGCGTCGGCGGGGAGCCGCACGTCGGTGAGGAAGACCTCGTTGAACGTGTGGCCGCCGGTCATCTCGATGATCGGGCGGATCTCGATGCCCGGCAGGTCCATCGGGCACACGAAGTAGGTGATGCCCTGGTGCTTGGCGACGTCGGGGTCGGTGCGGGCGATCAGGATCCCGTAGCGGGCGAACTGGGCGTACGAGGTCCAGATCTTGGATCCGTTGACGACCCACTCGTCGCCGTCGCGCTCGGCCCGGGTGCCCAGGGCGGCGAGGTCGGAACCCGCGCCGGGCTCGCTGAACAGCTGGCACCAGATGTCCTCGGCCGACAGGAGGCGCGGCAGGTACCGGGCCTGCTGCTCCTCGGTGCCGGCGTGCACGAGCGTGGGGCCGGCCCACCCGATGCCGATCGGGTTCGACGGGCGCGACACCCGCGCCCGGCGGAGCTCCTCGTCGAGCACGAGCTGCTGGATCGGATCGGCGTCGATGCCCCAGGGCTTCGGCAGGTGCGGGGCCACGTAGCCGGCGTCGGCGAGCTGACGACCGGTGGGGCTCGGGTGCTCGGCCAGCCAGGCGCGCACCTCGGCGCGGAACGGGTCGTCGTCGGGCGGCAGTTCGAAGTCCACGGCCGGACCGTAGCCGCCTGCCCACTACGATCCCCGCGGTTCGCTGATCCAGGGGGATGCGCATGTCGGGTTGGAACTACGCCGAGATCTGGGAGGTCATCGCCGACCAGATCCCCGACGCACCGGCCCAGATCCAGGGTGACCGCCGCCTCACGTGGCGCCAGTTCGACGAGCGGGCCAACGGCATCGCCCACACGCTGCTCGAGGCTGGCGCCCAGGAGCAGGACAAGGTCGCCCAGTACCTCTACAACTGCCCCGAGTACCTCGAGTCGATGTACGGCGCGTGGAAGGCGGGCCTGTGCCCGGTGAACACGAACTACCGCTACACCGACGACGAGCTCGTGTACCTGTGGGACAACGCCGATGCCGTGGCCGTCGTGTTCCATGGCACCTTCACCGAGCACGTCGAGCGGGTCCGCGACCGCGTCCCCCGGGTGCGCACCTGGCTGTGGGTCGATGACGGCTCGGGGCCGTGCCCGGACTGGGCCGTGCCCTACGAGGAGGCGGCCGCCTCGCACCCCGGGCGGGTCCAGGGCCCCTGGGGCCGTGACGGCGACCACCTCTACATGCTCTACACGGGTGGCACCACGGGCATGCCGAAGGGGGTGATGTGGCGCCAGGACGATCACATCCGCAACGTGATCGCGCTCGGCACCAACCCCCGCTACGGCGAGGACCCGGTCGACTACACGGTCGTGCGCGAGCTCGTCACCGGCCCCGGCATCGTGAGCGTGCCGGCCTGCCCGCTGATGCACGGCACCGGGTGCATGACCCAGCTCATCGCCCTGTCGGGCGGTGGCTGCGTGGTCACGCTGGAGTCCCGCCACCTCGACATCGAGGAGCTGTTCGACACGATCGAGCGGCACCGGGCCAACACCACCGCGATCGTGGGCGACGCCTTCGCCAAGCCGATGCTGCGGGCCCTCGACGCCAACCCGGACCGCTGGGACCTCTCGAGCCTGTTCGTGTTCACCTCGTCGGGTGTCATGTTCTCCGAGGCCTCCAAGCAGGGCCTCATCCGCCACCTGCCCCACGCGCTGATCGTGGACGCCTTCAGCTCGTCCGAAGCGGTGGGCATGGGTCAGTCGGTGTCGTCCGCGGGCGTCGATTCGGGCACCGCGAAGTTCAAGCTCGGCACCAACACCAAGGTCTTCACCGAGGACCACCGCGAGGTCCAGCCCGGCTCCGGCGAGATCGGCAAGGTGGCCGTCGGCGGTCACCAGCCGATCGGGTACTACAAGGACCCCGAGAAGACGGCGGCCACCTTCATCACCGTCGACGGCCAGCGGTACTCCGTCCCGGGCGACTTCGCCACGGTCGAGGCCGACGGCTCGATCACGCTCCTCGGCCGCGGGTCGGTGTGCATCAACACCGGCGGCGAGAAGGTCTTCCCCGAGGAGGTCGAGGAGGTCCTGAAGACCCACGACAGCGTGCACGACGCCGTCGCCGTCGGCGTGCCCGACGACAAGTTCGGCGAGGCCATCACCGCCGTGGTCGAGCTGGCCCCGGGGGCCGACCTCGACGAGGCGGCGCTGATCACCCACGTGAAGGGCCACCTCGCCGCCTACAAGGCGCCCAAGCGGGTCGTGCCCGTCGACACGATCGGCCGCGCCCCCAACGGCAAGGTCGACTACAAGCGCCTCAAGGCGTACGCCAAGGCAGAGCTCGGCATCGAGGACTGACCTGTGGTGGCCGCCCGGCCCGGCCGTGTGGCGCCCCAGGAGCCGTTGCCCGCGCAGCACGTCACCGTGCTCGTGGAGCCGAGCGGGGCCTGAACCGGGCCGGGGACGACCGCTCTGGCTTCGTCGGGCCGGGTGCGCGCAGCTACCGTGCGTCGCGCATCCCTTCGACCCCCAGGAGCACGAACACCCATGGCTG
>CAZUYW010000004.1:46014-48182 GCA_964624775.1 uncultured Iamiaceae bacterium | reverse complement strand
GGCGCCACCGACCTGCACGTCTCGTTGCGCGCCCTCGACCCGGAGGGCACCCGCACGGCCGCCACGTTCGCGACACTGGCAGCCCGCTTCGCCGCCGCCACCGCCTGACCCCGAGGACCCGCCATGGCCACCCCTACCCACCGCCGACTCGCCGCCCTCTGCGCCGCGGCTGCGCTCGCCGTCGGCCTCGCCGCGTGCGGGTCCGGCAGCTCCTCCGACGGCGGCGGTACCACCACCACGACCGCGGCGGCCTCCACCACCAGCGCGCCGGACAAGGCCGACGGGTCCGGCGACGACACCCCGTCGTCCACGATCGGAACCGGCACGGCCGACGCGGGCGAGCCGTCGACCGCCGAGCCCATGCCCTCGAAGGGGTGCGGCACGAGCACCACCAAGGCCGTCGAGCTGGAGAAGCGCACCCTCCCGAACTCGGACCGCTGGTACCTGCTCACCACCCCGAAGGCCCACGACGGCTCGACGCCCCTGCCCCTCGTGCTCGACTTCCACGGCCTCTCCGAGGGCGCCGAGGTCCATCGGATGATGACCAGCTTCTCGCCGAAGGCCCAGGAAGACGGGTTCATCGTCGCCTTCCCCAACGGCACCGGCTCGCCCGTGCGCTGGCAGGTCGCCGCCGACCGCACGGCCAACCCGGACCTCGTCTACACCGGCGCCGTCCTCGACCAGCTCGAGGCCGACCTCTGCGTCGACACCAGCCGCGTGTACGCCACCGGCCTCTCCAACGGCGCCATGATCTCGAGCGCCATCGGCTGCACCATGGCCGACCGCTTCGCCGCCATCGCCCCCGTCGCCGGCGTGCTCGACCCGACCGGCTGCCCGAAGGGCCGGGCCCTTCCGGTCCTCACCTTCCACGGCACCGACGATCCGATCCTGCTGTTCAACGGCGGCGTCGGCGCCCGGCTCAACAACACCCTCGGCAAGACGTCAGGCAACGACACCGGCACCACCATCCCCGAGGCCCCGCTGGCCAAGGCCGACCTCGACGGCGCCGGCTACCCGGCCAGTGCCGCGGCCTGGGCGAAGCGCAACGGCTGCACGGGCGACCCCACCGACACGAAGATCACCGACACCGTGATCCAGCGCACCTGGGACTGCCCCGGCGACGCCCCCGTCGTGTTCGACATCATCGAGGGCGGCGGCCACTCCTGGCCCGGCAGCGAGTTCTCGGCGAACATCGCCAAGATCGTCGGCCCCACCGACATGTCGATCGACGCCACCGACCTCATCTGGTCGTTCTTCACACGGTTCACCGTTCCCGCCCGCTGACGCGGGAACTGCTGCCAGACTCCCGGCACGAGCGGGATCGGCCCGCCGCACAGCACAGGGGAAGCACATGGAGCCGAGGGAAGCCGCCGTCGCGTCCGGCGACAGCATCAACGGGCTGGGCAGCCACTTCATGATCGACCTGAACACCTACGTCCGGGGCGCCGAGCTCGGCTACGAGGGCGTCGACTTCTACGTCGCCGGTCGGGGCGGGGTCCTGGGCGACGTGCCGGCCGACGCCGTCGTCGACGCGTTCGTGCACTTCGAGCCGACCTCGATCAGCGACGCCTGGGAGCGCACCGCCTCGCACCCGCGCCTGACGTCGGCCCAGGAGTTCGCCGACGTCTGCCACGACTGGGCCGACGCCAAGATCCCCGACGACGTCGACTGCGCCCGCATCGCCGAGCTCGCCGGCAAGCTCGCCGACCACGCCGCCACCGTGATCGATCCCGCCGTCGCCCCGCTCTTCTTCGGCTGGCGCGCCCTCCCCGAACCCGGTGCCGACCGGCCCAAGGCCCTGGCCCTCCACCGCCTCAACGGCCTGCGCGAGATGCGCGGCGCCCTCCACGGCGCTGCGGTCCGCGCCCAGGGCATCACCTCGCGCGACGCGGTGAAGCACCGGACCCCCTACATGCTCGCGGTGTTCGGCTGGGCCGACACCGACACGCCGGTCGCCGACGACGTGCCGGCCCGCTGGGAGGCCGCCCAGGCCGCCACCGAGGACGCGCTCGTCCCCGCCTACGAGGGCCTCACCCTCGACGAGCGCGCCGAGTTCACCGAGCTCGTCAACCACCTCCAGGCCCGCATCACCGGCGCCGCCTGAGCTTTGGTGAGGGTTGTTCGGCCGATTTGGGGGGGAAACACCACAAAACCCGGGCCGCGCGGCG
>CAZUYW010000004.1:37833-46004 GCA_964624775.1 uncultured Iamiaceae bacterium | reverse complement strand
CGCGCCCGCGCGTGGTGGGGGGGGGGGCGCCCCCCCCCGCGGCGCCCAACCCCCTCACCAAACCGCGGACCGGGCGACGGTCGGGTCAGCGGCGGGCCCACTTCTCGGCGACGTCGAGGCGCTTGCGGAGCTGGGGCACGGTCGCCTCGGTGATGCGGCCGACGCCCGAGAGCCGGTTGAGCTCGGCGTTCACCTGGGCGTGGGTCTGGCCGGTCTTGCGCACGAGGAGCACCACGAGCTCGGCGTTGCGCTCGCGCAAGCGCTTCTTCTCCTCGCGCCGGGTGCGGGCCACGTCGCCGCCGAAGGCGACGCCGAGGTCGTCGAGCGAGCGGCGATCGCCGGCGAGCGGTGGCGGCGGGGCCAGGTCGACGACGAGCGTCGGGTCGTCGTCGAGCGCGGGATCGAGATCGTCGTCGACATGGTCGGCCGCGAACGCATCCGACGCGAACGGGTCCTCGACGCGGTGGTCGGTGGCCACCGCGGACAGGGCCGCGAACAGCGACAGCTGCTCCTCGCCGCCGGGGTCGAGGGCCGCGGGGTCGCGCTCGGCCCGCTCCTGCTCGCGACGGCGCAGGCTGTGGCGCCGCTGGTCGGCGATCTGGAAGGCCCGGGCCCGCAGGCGCGGATCGTCAGGGATGAACAGGAACGCCTTCTGGTCCTTCACCCCGGGCGTCCACCGCACGAAGCGGCCGACGGCCTGCCGGAAGAACAGCTCGGTGGTGGTCGTGGTGGCGTACACCCCCACCCGCAGGCGCGGGATGTCGACCCCCTCGGACACCATGCGCACGGCGACGAGCCAGGGGTCGGAGCCGGCCGCGAACCGGGCGATGCGATCCGACGCGTCCGGGTCGTCGGAGGTGACCACGGTGGCGGCGACCCCGAACCGGTCCCGCAGCAGGCGCACGATGCCGCGGGCGTGGTCCTGGTCGATCGCGATCACCAGGCCGCCCGCATCGGGTTGGGTCTCCCGGATCGACGCCAACCGGTCGACCGCCTCGCGCAGCACCGTCGGCAGCCACTCGCCGTCGAGCGACAGGGCGGTGCGCAGGCGCTGGCTCGACCGGGTCTGGTCGAGCGCGTCGTCGAACGACGCCGCCTGCAGCGAGCCGTCGGGCGCCGTCCACTCCATGTGCCCACCGGTGCGGGGGAAGTACACGGGCCGCACGACGCGGCGGTCGGCGAGCGCCTCGCCGTAGCCGTACTCGAAGTCAGGCGCGGCCTCGTCCTGCACGTAGCGGACGAACGGGATGGCCCGCGTGTCGCTGCGGAACGGCGTGCCCGAGATCGCGAGGCGCCGGGCCGCCGGCTCGAAGGCCACCCGCACCGACTCGCCCCACGCCCGGTCGTCGCCGGCGTGGTGGATCTCGTCGAACACCACGAACGCGTCGGTGGCCACCTGGCGCAGGACCGCCGCGCTCGTGGCCACCTGCTGGTAGGTGGTGACGATGCCGTGCATGTCGGCGGGGAGCCGACCGTCCGCCGCCGCCCACGCGGGATCGAGGTGCAGGGCGAAGCGGGCCGCAGCCTTCGCCCACTGGACCTTGAGGTGGGCGGTGGGCGCCACCACCACGAGGCGGCGGCGCGGGTCCTCGGCGAGCACCTGGCGGGCGGCGGTGAGGGCGAAGGTGGTCTTGCCGGCGCCCGGCGTGGCCACCGTGAGGAAGTCGTCAGCGCCGCTCGCCGCGAACTTCTCGAGCGCGACCTTCTGCCACGGCCGGAGCCGGATCGAACGGGTCATGCGGTTCGGGGGGAGGGGGACGCAGCGGCTCGCACGGGAGGACCGAGTCTGGCACGCGCCGCGGCCCGCTCGGACCACCGCGGCCGCCACCCCGGTTTGTGGAGCGGAGCGGTCGCTGAGCGACCACGGGGCTCCAGAAAGCGGTGGGTGCCGCGGGTCAGGCGGGAAGGAGGTCCGCGGCGAGCGAGGCGATGGCGACGTCGCGCTTGGACTGTCGGATCTGGTCCTGGTCGAGGCCGCTCGTGAGGTACACGATCGACAGGCCGGTGGCGGGATCGGCGAAGGCGAGCTGGCCGCCGGCGCCGTCGTGGCCGAACGCCCCGGGTGACGCGGTGCGCCCGAAGCCGTGGCGGTCAGCGGTGCCGTCGTCGCCCGCGAGCATCAGGCCGAGGCTGCGGTGGGCGGGGATCCCCATGAGGTCGGGCAGGTTCATCACCGTGTCCCGGGTGCCCCGCTGCAGGATCTCCTCGGACCAGAGGCCGCCGGTGTTGTGCAGGAGGCCCTGGTAGAAGCGGGCGAGGTCGGCCGCCCGCATCACCCCGCCGCCGCCGGGGATGCCGAGCGCACGGGCGTCGGGGTCGTTGAGCGAGCGCAGCGCCTCGAGCGCGGTCTCGGCCGGGATCAGGGCGTTGAGGTCGACGGCGAAGCCGTACAGCGACTCCATCTCCTCGGGCGTGGGCAGCGAGCCCACGCCCACCACCTCCTGGATCCCGTCCTGCTGGTCGTGGGGGATGCCGAGCAGCCGCGGTAGGCCGAGCGGCGCGGTGACGAGCTCCTCGATCGCGTCGGCGTGGTCGAGGCCGGTGACCTCGGCGATGATCTCGCCGAGCACCCAGTGCCCCGACACCGGGTGGTACAGGAACGTCTCGCCCGGGTCGAGGCTGAGGCGCCACCTGGCGAACGCCTCGAGCCGGCCCTCGCGGGTGAGCCAGCGCGGCGGGCCGAGCGGCGCGAAGGGGAAGCCGCCCGTGTGGGTCATCACCTGCTCGACGGTGACGACGTCCTTGCCGTTGGTGCCGAACGCGGGCAGGTAGCGGGCACAGGGTGCGTCGGTCTCGACGTCGCCCCGGTCGATCAGGCGCCACATCGCAGCGGCCACGAGCGCCTTGGTGGCGCTGAACACCAGGAAGCGGCTCTCGGGCGGGGCCCCGAAGGTCTCGTCGATCAGCACCTCGCCGTCGCGGGCGACGGCGATCTGGGTGGCGGGCAGCAGTCCCTCGTCGACCTCCCGGCGCACGCGGGCGAGGAGGCGGTCGACCTTGGCGGGGTCCAGCGGTGATGCGGTCATGGCGGGCAACCTAGGCCCGCGACGTCAGGCGCCGATGCCCTTGCAGGACTCGGGGCCCTTCAGCACGCCGCGGCGGAACGCGGCCACGCGGTCGAACCCGGGGCCCTGGCGCTTGCGATCGGCCTCGCTCCGGAAGGAGAGCAGCACGCCGACGGCCTCGTCGAGGTCCCCAGGCGACAGCACGAGCCCCTCCTCGTCGAACGTGTCGGGCGGGATCAGCGCCGCCGCCCACGAGCCGGCGTAGCAGTCGCCGCGCAGGGTGCTGGTGATCTCGCTGCTCGGGCTGTGGCCGAGCTGCTGCTGTACCTCGAGCCCGTACTGGGTGGCGTACAGCGTGGCGACGGCGAAGTCACCGCCCTCCTTGTAGACCTGCGGCATCGTGGTCTCGTCGTCGAACCCGATGTAGCGGTCTGGGATGCACAGGAAGAGGCCGTAGTCGGTGACCGTCTCGCCGTTGCACGTCGGCGGATCGTCGGAGCCGAAGGCCACCGGGTCGTTGAGCGGCTTCCAGGACTTCCCCCCGCTGATCTTCGGGAAGGTGAGCTTCCAGAAGTTGTCGAGCGAGTCGAACGCCGCCGAGTTGATGCCGCTGCCGGGGCCGTCGGCGGCCGTGTCCTCGAGCGGCATGTCGCCGCCGGACGCGATGTCGGTGTCGTCGTTGAACGGGAACTGGAACGGCTTCGGGTCCCCCACGGTGAACTCGGCGCAGCGATCGGCGCCCTCCTCGAAGCCGTCCTGGAAGGCCCCGACGCGGTCGAAGCCCGACCCATGGGCGTTCGGGTCGTCGGCGAGCTGCCCTGGCGCGTCGCGCAACGAGAGGATGCCGGCGAGGGCGCGATCCACGTCTTCGATCGAGGCGGCGAGGCGCGAGTCCTTGCCCCGGACGACGTGCTTGGACCAGGCGCCGGCGAAGCAGTCCGCCTGGAGCTCGCCGATGACGGTGGGCTCGTCGAACCCGGAGCGGGCCTGGATGGCATGCCCCCACTCGTGGGCCAGCACGACGGCCACGGTGAACGAGCCGTACTTCTTCGCGAGGTCGGGCAGCAGCTGCTCCTGGTCCCAGGCGACCGCGTCGTCGTCGGGGCAGTAGTAGGCGTTGTAGAGGACGTCTTCGATCGTGTCCGGCGAGCAGGGGATGCCGGAGGGGTCGGTGGACGAGTCGATGGCGAAGAACCCGCCCGAGACCGGCTCGTAGTCGTCCCCGTAGACCCGCGGGAACTCGTCGGCCCACCACGTCTGGAGGTCGGCGATGGCGTTGACCGCGACGTCGTTCTCGTCGGAGGGCACGAGGCCCTCGACCTCGATGTCGGTGGGGGGCGGGGTCGTGGTGGTGGTCGTCGTGGTGGACGAGGTCGACGAGGCCGCGCCGGGCGAGCCGATCACGTCGCCGTTGCCCACCGCAGTGGACCCGGCGTCACCGACGTCGACCCCGCAGCCGGCCATCAGCACCATGCACACGGCGGCAACCGCCGCGACCGACCGGCGTCGACCCTTCACGCTTCGCACTCCTGGACTCCTGTCACCGCCGCGGAGTCCCCATTCCACCACGTCGCGCGCACCCGCGGGCGGCGGCTGCGACACTCGGGGCATGCCGCTCGACCCCCAGGCCGTCATCGATCACACCGCCTCCACGTGGGATGACGCCATCATCCCCGCCCTGGTCGACTACATCCGGGTCCCCGCCCTGTCGGTCGGCTTCGATCCACGGTGGGCCGAGCACGGCCACCTCGATGCCGTGGTGGACGACGCGCTCGCCTGGGTGCAGGGCCGTGCCGTGACCGGACTGCGCGCCGAGGTCGTCCGCCTGCCCGGGCTGACGCCGGTGCTGTGGTTCGAGGTGCCGGCCTTCGGCGACGGAGCGCCTGACGGCACCGTGCTGCTCTACGGCCACCTCGACAAGCAGCCGCCGATGACGGGCTGGCGCGAGGGCCTCGGGCCGTGGCAGCCGGTCATCGACGGCGATCGCCTCTACGGGCGGGGCGGGGCCGACGACGGCTACGCGGTCTACGGGTCGATCGCCGCCATCGAGGCGGTGCAGGCGAACGGCGGCCGCCACGCGCGCTGCGTCGGCATCATCGAGTGCTCCGAGGAGTCCGGCAGCCCGCACCTGCCCGCGTACGTCGAGCACCTCGCCGACCGCATCGGCGCCCCCGACCTGGTGATCTGCCTCGACTCGTTCTGCGGCGACTACGAGCGGCTCTGGGCCACGACCTCGCTGCGCGGCCTGCTCGACGCGACGCTCGAGGTCGAGGTGCTCACCGAGGGCGTGCACTCCGGCACGGCGTCGGGCGTGGTGCCCGACACGTTCCGGGTGGCCCGCCTCCTGCTCGACCGCGTCGAGGACGCCGCCACCGGCGCCATCCTGGTGCCCGAGCTGCGCGCCGAGGTGCCCGAAGGCCGCCGGGCCGAGATCGCCGCGGTCGCCGACGCGCTGGGCGCCGCGCTCACCAGCTCGTACCCGTACGTGGCCGGCGCCGGCCCGGCCGTGCCCGCCACGGATCCCGCCGGCCAGCTCCTGGCCCGCACCTGGGAACCGACGCTCACGGTGATCGGGGCGGACGGCCTGCCCCCGGTGGAGACCGGCGGCAACGTGCTGCGGCCCCGCACCGCGCTCGCGCTCTCGTTCCGCCTGCCGCCCACCGTCGACGCCCACGCCGCGGGCGAGGCCGTGCGCGCCGCGCTCGAGGCCGACCCGCCGTACGGCTGCCAGGTCCGCCTCGTGGTCGATTCGGCCGAGGGCGGCTGGAACGCCCCGCCGACCGCGCCGTGGCTGGCCGCCGCGCTCGACGCGGCCAGCGAGGCGACCTTCGGCACCGCCGCCGCGGTGCTCGGCGAGGGCGGGTCGATCCCGTTCCTCGGGATGCTCGGCCGGCGCTTCCCCGACGCACAGTTCCTGCTGACGGGCGTGCTGGGCCCCGGCTCGAACGCCCACGGGCCCAACGAGTTCCTCCACCTGCCCACGGGACGCCGGGCGACCGCGGCGGTGGCCCTGGTGCTGGGCGCCCACGCCGACGCGGGCGCACCCGGCGCCCAGGCCTGACCGCCACGCGCCGGGGCCCCTCGAGGGCTCCCGTACGATAGGGCGGACGCGACCCAGGAGTCCCGCCCCATGGCCGAGCCCGAGACCGACCCCGCTGCCCTCCCCGCGGAGGACTCCGGCCTGGGCGCCCTCGACCTCGCCGGCGACGGGGACGCCGCCGGCCCCACGATCGTGACCGGCGAGGAGCCTCACGGTCACGGCACCAAGGCCGTCATCGCCGCCCTCGTCGCCAACCTCGCGATCGCCATCGCCAAGTTCGTGGGCTTCCTCGTCACCGGCTCCTCCTCGATGCTCGCCGAGTCGGTGCACTCCGTCGCCGACTCGGGCAACCAGGGCCTGCTCCTGCTCGGCGGGCGCCGGGCCAAGAAGGCGGCCAACGAGCAGTTCGCCTTCGGCTACGCGCGCGAGCGGTACTTCTGGGGCTTCGTGGTCGCCCTGGTGCTGTTCTCGCTGGGCTCCCTGTTCGCGATCTACGAGGGCATCCACAAGATCCAGCACCCCGAGCACATCACCAGTCCCGAGTGGGCGATCGGCATCCTCGGCTTCGCCCTGCTGGCCGAGGGCTTCTCGTTCCGGACCGCCGTCCACGAGGCCGGCAAGATCAAGGGCGACGCCACCTACTGGCAGTACATCCGCCGGGCCAAGAGCCCCGAGCTGCCCGTGGTGCTGCTCGAGGACTTCGGCGCCCTGATCGGCCTGGTGCTGGCGATGGCGGGCGTGGTCCTGTCGGTGGTCACCGACGACGGCATCTGGGACGGCTACGGCACCTTGTCGATCGGCATCCTCCTCGGCATCATCGCCATCATCCTCGTGGTCGAGATGAAGAGCCTGCTGATCGGCGAGTCGGCCGCCCGCAAGACCGTCGAGGCGATCGAGGCGGCGATCGAGATCGAGCCGGAGGTGATCCAGCTGATCCACCTGCGCACCCAGCACCTCGGCCCCGAGGAGCTGCTGGTGGCGGCCAAGGTGGAGTTCCTCCACGAGCTGACCATGGTGGAGGTTGCCGACGCCATCAACCGGGTGGAGCGCAACGTGCGGGCCAACGTGCCCGAGGCGCGCGTGATGTTCATCGAGCCCGACGTGCACGACGAGCACCGGGCCACCAGCTACGTCACCGAGCGGGTCGGCCACATCGACGTCGACGACCCGGACTACGCCACCATCACCGGGCGGGTCCAGGTGGTCGACGTCGACGACGAGATCTGGGTCGAGGAGTAGGCGGGCGGGCAGGGTCCCGGCGACGACCCTTGCCTTCAACCCGTAATCCTGATGGACTTGGTCGGGAATCGGGTCCGTCGCCGCTAGGGTCGACGGCGTCCGATCCGCGACACCGACCACATATCGAGACGAGGTCCACACATGGCCACCCTCCGCCTGGGCGACGACGCCCCGAACTTCACCGCCGAGACCACCGAAGGCCCGATCGACTTCTACGACTGGAAGGGCGACAGCTGGGCCGTGCTGTTCTCCCACCCCAAGGACTACACCCCGGTGTGCACCACCGAGCTGGGCCGCGTCGCCGGCCTCAAGCCCGAGTTCGACAAGCGCAACACCAAGGTCATCGGCCTCTCCGTCGACACCTCCGACAGCCACCAGGGCTGGTCGCAGGACATCGAGGACGTCACCGGCAACGCACTGAACTTCCCGCTGATCGCCGACCACGACAAGGCCGTCGCCGACCTCTACGACATGATCCACCCCAACGCCAGCGACACCATGACCGTCCGCTCGGTGTTCATCATCGGGCCGGACAACAAGCTCAAGCTGAACCTCACCTACCCGGCGTCCACCGGGCGCAACTTCGACGAGGTGCTCCGGGTCATCGACTCGCTCCAGCTCACCGCCCAGTACAAGGTCGCCACCCCCGCCGACTGGCAGGACGGCGAGGACGTGATCATCGGGTCCGCGGTCACCGACGAGGAGGCCAAGGAGCTGTTCCCCGGCGGCTGGGACGCCAAGAAGCCCTACCTGCGGGTCCTGCCCCAGCCCAACAAGTAGCGAGCGATCGGATCAGGCGGGGGGGGGGGGGCCCCCCCCCCCCCCCCGGCCGCACCCCAGCGCCCCCCCCCGCCCCCCCCCCCCCGGGGGGGGGGGGGGGGGCCCGG
>CAZUYW010000004.1:0-37823 GCA_964624775.1 uncultured Iamiaceae bacterium | reverse complement strand
CCCCCAACACCCCCCCCCCCGGGGGCCCGCCCCCCCCCCAACACGTCGCGCCCTCGGGGAGCCGGGGGGGGGCGGGGCCCCCCCGCCGACCGCCTGGCCGAACACCTGCGCCCACCCGTGCGCCTCCGCCCCGATGGCGTCGAGGCGGGACCGGGCGTCCTGATCGACGAGATCGGCGTCGGGGTCGCCGAGCCGGTGGGCGACGTTGGCCGAGGCAAGGGCCACGATCGCCTTGGAGAGCACATCGTCGGTGGCCTCGGCGAGCGCACGGGCGACGTCGAGCCGGGCGGTCGCCTCGGCACCATCGCCCCGCAGCGCGGCCGCCTCGAGCGCGGCCGCCACCTGGGCGGTGAGCTGGTCGAGGTAGGTGCTGCCCTGGAGGCCCGCCACGCGATCGGCGAGGTCGGCGGCGTCGCCCGAACCGACGGTGGCCGCGTGCATCGCCCGGCACGCCACCAGGTTCGGGTGGTCGGGCACCTCGGGCGATCCGGCGCCCAGCAGGCGCCCGGCCTCGTCGAGCTCGCCGCGCTGGAGCGCCACCATCCCGGCGACGACGGCCACATCCTGCCCACCGACGGCGGACGGGTCGTCGAGCAGCGCGATGACGTCGGCCGCCCGGTCGATCTCGCCGATCTGCACCGCTGCGCCGAGGCGGGCGAACCCGGTCATGCGATCGGCGACCGGGTCCCCCGCCGGGGCCATCAGCTCGAAGCCGTCGTCGACCCGGCCGACCATCACCGTCGCCCGCCCCAGCACGCCGAGCGCCTGCGCCCCGCCGTAGCGGTCGCCCAGCCGGTCGAACGTGCGCCGGGCGGTCTCGGCCAGCTCCACGGCCTCCGCGGCGCGCCCCGACCAGAGCCGCAGCGACGCGACCAGCAGCGTCATCATCCCGGTGGCCCAGTGATCGCTGCGCGAGCGAGCCTCGTCGAGCACCTGCTCGCCGAGCGCCGTCGCCTCCGCGACCCGCCGCTGCTGGAAGCGCACCCAGCTGAGGAGGCCGAGGCTCCACGCCAGGCCCTTGGTGTCCACCACCTCGGAGAACTGCTCCATGGCGGCGTGGACGTGAGCGTCGGCCTCGTCGGCCCGTCCGGTCACGAACGCGATCCAGGCGAGGTTCTGGTAGGTCCAGCCCTGGCCGCTGTGGTCCGCGACGAGCTCGTAGGCGTCGAGCGCGGCGAGCGCCGACAGCTCGGCCTCGTCGGTGCGTCCCGACAGGAGCTGCACCATGCCGCGCTGGCGCAGGGCGAGCGCCCGGCCGGCGTCGTCGCCCAGCCCGGCGAAGCACGACTCGGCCTCGGTGAGGGTGGCCACGGCATCGTCGGGCCGCCCCTCGCGCTGTTCGATGCCACCGCGCACGACGAGCGCCTGCGCCCCCGCCGATGCGTCGCCCGCCTCGGCGGCGAGCGCGGCCGCGATCCGCTGGTGCTCGCGCGCGCCGTCGAGGTCCCACGCCTCGAGCGCCAGCTCGGCGCGGGCCAGGTGCAGGCGAACGGCCTCGGCCTCGGCGATCTCGCCGCCGGCGGCGAGCGGATCGACGGCGAGCAGGTCGATCGCCTGGTCGTAGAGGCGGGCGGCGGTGCCGAGCGACTGGTCGCGGCGGGCCCGATCGGCGGCCTCGACGATCCAGCGCCGGGCCCGGTCCGTGAGGTCGTCGGGCAGGTGCGACAGCCGCCCGACCGGGCCGAGCTCGGCGACCAGGGCCACGGCCTGGCCGTAGTGGTGGGCGAGCTGGTCGACCAGCCAGACGGGCCGGGTCGGTCGGGGCGCCACCTCGTGCTCGAGGTAAGCGGCGATCCCCAGGTGCGCCGACGCGCGGTCGCCCTTGGTCACGGTCTGGTACGCCACCTCGCGCACGAGGTCGGACTCGAAGGCCCAGAAGTCGCCGTCGAGCAGCAGGATCTCCTGGTCGACGAGCTCGGCGAGCGCGGCGTCGACGTCGACGCCGCGGTCCAGCTTGCGGGCCATCTCGCGCAGACCGGCGATCGGCCCGCGCTGACCGATCACCGCGGCGTCCTGGAGCAGGGCGCGCGTGCTCGCGTCGAGGTCGTCGAGGCGGGCGGCGAGCAGACCCCGCAGGGTGCCCGGCATGGCCGCGAGCCGGGCCTCGCCCTCGTCGAGCGACCCGCCGTCGATCAGGTTCACCAGCTCCTCGAGGAAGAACGGGTTGCCGCCGCTGCGGTCGAGGAGGATCTCGGCGACCTCGGGGCTGACCGGCTCGTCGACGAGGTGCCCGACCAGCTCGGCCGCCGCCTCGCGGCTGAGCGCGTCGAGGTGCAGCACCAGCGTGTTGTGCCGACCGGGGGCCGGGGTCCAGCGATCGAGCAGGGCGGGACGGGCGGTGGCCACGATCACCACCGGGCGGTGCTGGAGCTGGGCGAGCGCATCGTCGAGCAGCTGGAGGACGGCGGGGTCGGCCCAGTGCAGGTCCGAGAGCTGCAGCACCAGCGGCCGGCGCTCGGTGAGCGCCTGGACGTGGACGACGAGGGCCCGGCCCGCGTCCTCGCGCGCCGCGGCCGGGTCCACCCCGAGCGGCGGATCGAAGCCGAGGAGCGTGAGCAGGCCCTCGGCGGTGCGGCCGACCTCGGGATCGGTGGTGGGGCGCTCGAGGCTGGCCGCGACCGCCGCCCGCACCGCCGTCGCGGCCTCGACACGGTCGTGGTCCTCGCCGACCCCCAGGCCGTCGCGCAGCGCGTCGGCCACGGGCCACCACACGTTGGCCTCGCCGTAGGGCACGCAGCGGCCCTCGCGCACGAGCGCCCGCTCGGTGCACTCGGCCCATGCGGCGACCTCCTGGGCGAGGCGGCTCTTGCCCATGCCGACGTCGCCCACGAGGAGCACCTGCAGCGCCCGACGGTTGGCGATCGACGTGGACACGGCGTGGCGCAGCATGCCGAGCTCGTCGTCGCGCCCCACGAGCGGGACGTCGTTGCGACGGGAGCGGTAGCCCGGCGGCAGCGTCGGGGCCAGCGCCCGCCACGTGGCCACCGGCTCCTCCCGCCCCTTGGCCGCGAGCAGGCCGCGCTCCTCGTAGGCGATGGCGTCGGCGGTGGCCTCGTGGGTGGCCGGGCCGACGAGCACCTCGCCGGGGTTCGCCGCCGTCTGCAGGCGGCTCGCCGTGTTGACCACGTCGCCCATGGCGGTGACCGAGCCGGCGGCCCGCAGGCCCCGACCAGGACCTCGCCCGTGTTGACGCCGATCCGCATCTGGAGCGGCTGGTCGAGGTCGGCGACCTCGTCGGCGAGCGACGCCTGCATCCGCAGGGCGGCTCGCACGGCCCGCTCGGCGTCGTCCTCGTGGGCCGTCGGGGCGCCGAACAGGGCGACGAGCGCGTCGCCCACGATCTTGTCGACCTGGCCCCCGAACGCGGTCACGTCCTCGGCGAGGCGGTCGAAGCAGCGGTCGACCAGGTTCTTCACCTGCTCGGGGTCGAGCCGCTCGGACAGCGAGGTGAAGCCGACGAGGTCGGCGAAGAGCACGGTGACCACCCGCCGCTGATCGTCGATGGTGCGCAGCGGCCGCCCGCAGGAGGCGCAGAAGCGAGCGCCGTCCGCGGCCTCTGCCCCGCAGGCCGGACACGTCATGGGAGGCAGCATACGGTCGCCCTCCCACCGAACCGTCGTCCGATCCGGGCCGTGGGGCGGCGACCCGGACCCGGCAGGATGGCGCCATGGCCATCGATCCCCGCGACCTGTCCCCCGAGGTGTCGGCGTTCCTCGCCGAGTACCACCTGGCGACGCTCACCACCCTGCGCCCCGACGGCTCGCCCCACGTGGTGCCGGTCGGGTTCTCCTATGACCCCGCGGCCGGCCTGGCCCGCATCATCACCTTCCCCCAGAGCCGCAAGGCGCGGAACCTGGTGGCTTCGCCGGGCAGCCGGGCGGTGGTGTGCCAGGTCGACGGCGGGCGCTGGCTCGCGCTCGAGGGCCCGGCGGAGGTGACGGGCGACCCCGACCGCGTGGCCGCTGCCGTCGCCGGCTACGCCGCCCGCTACCGCGAGCCGGGCGAGCGCCCCGATCGCGTCGCCATCGAGATCGCCGTCGACCGCATCCTCGGCCGCGCCTGACCCGATCCCCCTCTCGGTTCTTCGCCGCGTTCGGGTCGGTGAGCGACCACATCGCGGCGAAGAACGAGAACCGCCCAATTCGGCCCGGTTCTTCGCCGCGTTCGGGTCGGTGCACGACCCGAACGCGGCGAAGAACGGTCAGGAGGGGCCGGGGTCGGGGCGGGGGCGGGAGCGGAAGATCAGGCGGGGGCCGCGGTCGTAGGTGAGCCAGTTCCAGGCCCAGTTGGCGAACACGCTGATGCGATTGCGGAACCCCGCCAGCATCACCAGGTGCAGGCCGAGCCAGGCGAGCCAGGCCGGGAAGCCGCTGAGGCGGATCCCCCGGGGCAGCTCGGCGACTGCCCGACTGCGGCCGATCGTGGCCATCGAGCCCTTGTCGGTGTAGGTGAACGGCTGCGCCCGACCGGCGCGGCCGAGGGTGCGGGTGATCTGGCGGGCGACGTGGCGCCCGGACTGGATGGCGACGGGCGCGACCTGCGGGAGGAGCGCCTCGGGCCCGCCGTCGGGGTCGGCGATCGCGGCCACGTCGCCGATCGCCCACACGCACGGATGCCCGGTGACCCCGAGCGACGGGTCGACCTGGATCCGTCCGGCCCGACCCACCGGCAGGCCCAGCGCGGCGCCGATCGGGTTCGCCTGCACGCCGGCAGCCCACACGAGCGTGTGGGCGGCGAGCTCCTCGCCGTCGCCGAAGGCCACCCGCGTGGCCCGCACCCGGGCGACCTGGGTGCCGGTGCGCACCTCCACGCCCCGAGCCTCGAGCGTCTCGCGGGCGTGGCGGCGCGACGGCTCGCTGAACGGGCCGAGCAGCTCGTCGCGCATCTCGACGAGCACCACGCGCGCCCGGTCGACGGCGAGGTTCGGGAAGTCCTTCACCAGCACGAGGTGGAACAGCTCGACGAGCGCTCCCGCGACCTCGACGCCGGTCGGCCCGCCGCCGACGACCACGAACGCGAGCGACCCGTCGTCGACGAGCGAGGGATCGGCATCGCTCGCCTCGAACCGTTCGAGCACGTGGTTGCGCAGGCGGACCGCGTCAGCGAGGTCGTACATGGGGAAGCCGTGGTGCTCCACGCCGGGGATGCCGAAGGTGTTGGTGGTGGCGCCGGCGGCCACGATCAGGTGGTCGTAGGCGAGGTCGTCGACCTCGTGGCCCTCGGCCTGGAGGTGCAGCACCCGGGCGTCGAGGTCGGCCCCGATGACCGTCGCCTGGCGGAAGGCGAGGTTGGCCTGGCGGGCCACGATGCCCCGCACCGGGTAGGCGACGTCGGCCGACGCGAGGCCGGCGGTGGCCACCTGGTACAGCAGCGGCTGGAAGGTGTGGAAGTTGTTGCGGTCCACCAGCGTGACCCGCACCGGCGTGCGGGCCAGTTCGCGTGCCGCGGCCAGCCCACCGAACCCGGCCCCGACGATGACGACGTGCGGCAGCTCCATGCCGGTCAGGGTAGGCCCGTCTCGGGTGGCTTTGTGCAAGAATTCACAATTGGCGAGGTCAGGGCGGCAGCCACGGCCAGCTCGTAGCCTCCTCGCCATGACCGCCGGGTACTCGGGGACGCCGCTCGCCACCAAGCTCGGGATCAAGCCCGGGCACCGCGTCGCGCTGCTCGGGGCCCCCGAGGGGTTCGACGCCACCCTCGCCACCACGCTCCCCGAGCCGGTCACCGTGACCGCGCGGGCCGCCGGCACCGCCGACGTGATCGTGAGCTTCCACACGCGCCGCGCCCACCTCGACGGCCGGGTCGACGCCCTGCTCCGCACGCTGGACGTGGACGGCGGGCTCTGGATCGCCTGGCCCAAGCGGGCCAGCGGGGTGCCGACCGACATCACCGAGGACACGGTGCGCGCGGTGTTCCTGCCGCTCGGCCTGGTGGACAACAAGGTGTGCGCGATCGACGAGACGTGGTCGGGCCTGCGCGTGGTCTGGCGCAAGGAGCGCCGCGCCGAACGCCGAGCCGCGGGCCCGCGATCGTGAGCACGACCCCCAGGCCGCGCGTCGGGTGCTACCCCGGCTCCTTCGACCCGCCGACCGTCGCCCACCTCGCGGTGGCCGAGGCGGCGGTCGCCGCGGCGGAACTCGACCGGGTCGATCTCGTGCTCTCGGTCGACGCGCTGGGCAAGGGCCACCTCGGGCCCGAGTCGGTCGAGGCGCGCGCCGAGGTGCTGCGACGGGTGGCCGCCACCCGCCCCTGGCTCGGCGTCGCCGTCACCGAGCAGCGCCTGATCGCCGACATCGCCCAGGGCTACGACGCCGTGATCATGGGCGCCGACAAGTGGCGCCAGGTGATCGACCCGGCCTGGTACGGCGACGACCCCGCGGCGCGCGACGCGGCCGTCGCCCGGCTGCCCCGGGTGCTCGTGGCCCCCCGCGCGGGCGACCGGCCCGAGGGCGTCGACTTGCTCGCCGTCGACGAGCAGCACCACCAC
Source organism: uncultured Iamiaceae bacterium (assembly GCA_964624775.1). GTDB lineage: Bacteria > Actinomycetota > Acidimicrobiia > Acidimicrobiales > Iamiaceae > Aquihabitans. Next base: position 31,336 of record CAZUYW010000004.1, on the reverse strand, counting down.
GTGAACGCCACCGACGTGCGGGCCGGCGCCGACCACGCCGCCGACTGGGCCCTGCCCGAGGCCCGCTGATCGGTCAGGCCGGCGCGCGGCCGACGGCACCCGGCGGCTGGCAGCGGGGGCACCAGTAGGTGCTGCGGTTCAGGTCGCCGTGGCGGCGCATCACGACCGGCGTCTGGCACACCGGGCACGGCCGCCGCGCCCGCCCGTAGACCGCGGTGGACCCGGGCGGCCCGCTGATGGTGGTCCGACGGGTGGTGGTGAGGTTGAACACGAGCAGCCGACTCGCCGTCTCCAGGAGCTGGCTCCGGATCTCGACGGGCACGAGGGCGGCGTCGACGAACGGATCGACCCGGAGGCGGTGCAGCACCTCGGACTTGTAGACGTTGCCGATGCCGGCGGCCACGCGCTGGTCGAGCAGCACTTCGGCGACCGTCGTGCCCGGCTCGACGATCGCGTCCCACCGGGCCAGGGCCGCGTCGAGGTCGGGCTCGGGCACGCAGAGGTCCGGGCCGAGGTGGGCGAGCGGATCACGGCTCGTGCCGAGCGGGCCGCCGGGACGGTCCCGTCGGTAGGTCTCGACCTGCGGGGCCTGGAAGCACACCGCCTCCCAGCCCTCGACCACCACCAGCGCCCGCATCAGGTGGCGGGGCTTGGGCCACCGCTCCCCCGCCGCCACGAGCCGCCAGCTCCCGGGCATCCCCAGGTGGGTCCGCAGGGTGAGGCCGCTGTCGAAGTCGACGAGCAGGTGCTTGCCGACGGCCCGCACCTCCTCGATCAACAGACCCGGAGTCGGCCGATCCCCGCGCAACCGGGGCGCCTCGAACGCGACGAGCTCCCGGCCCGCCAGCGCCGGGCGCAGCCGCGCCGCCGCCCGGTGGAGGGTGTCCCCCTCGGGCATCAGGCGCTCATCGCGGCGCGGATCCGGACGACCCTCGGCGGGTCAGCGGTCGTCGTCCCGCTCGCCGGACCACGCCTCGTCCTCCTCGTCCCAGGCCTCGTTGCGGGCCTCGTTCAAGGCCTTCCAGTTCCGCGCCGCCTCCTCGGTGGGGTAGGGGCCGAGGAGGTTGTCCGGGTCGTCGCGCTCCTCGGCGCGCTCGGCCCGCCGGTGGGTCAGGCACCAGTACCACTCGCCGTCCATGTCGCCTCCGATCGCTGCGGCGGCTCCGATGGTAGGAGCGTTCAGCGCTGGCGCAGCACGAGCCCGCGGTAGCCGTCGACGAACCCGGCCTCGCGCAGGTGGTCGGCGGCAGGGGTCTCCCGGGTGGCGACGCCGTCGACCTTGGCGATCTCGAGGGACCGCCGCCGGCCACCGCGCACCACGCCCGCCAGGGCCGCCGCCCACCGCGGGTCGTCGGCGGCCGGGAACGTCACGAGGCTCCGCCCGCCGCGCTCGACGTAGACCGCAGGCTCCCCGTCGATCAGCACCACGAGCGCGCCCGCGGCACGGGCGGGGCGCCCGGCGGAGTCGGGCCAGGCGAGCGCGGCGCCGTAGGGCTGGGCCGGGTCGGTGGCGGCGAGGACCACCACGGGGTCAGGGTCGCCCCCGCCGCGCCCGTCGCGGCCGGCGAGCGCGTCGGCCCGGGACGGCTCCCGCGCCGAGCGGAGCCGGTCGACAGCACCGGGCAGGGCGAACTGGGCGGCGCCCAGGCCGGCGACGAAGTAGCCGCGCCGGACCGTGCCCCGCTCCTCGAACGCCTTCAGCACCGGGTACACCCCGGCGAACCCGCCCTCGATCCCCTCGGCGAGCGCGGCCTCCCGGGTGAGGACGCCGTACCGCTCGAGCAGCTGCTCGGCGCGGGCGTGGGCCACCTCGGTGGGCGACGGCAGGTGGCCGCCGGGTCCGGTCGCCCGCAGCGGCGCCACCAGGGACCAGCGGCCGGCGCCGGCGGGCGGGCCGAGACGACGGAGCCGCCCCGGCCGGGGCCGGGCCTTGGGCGCCGAGCGGCCCCCGAGCTTGCGGTTCGGCGGCCCGGCGAGGAAGGCGCGCAGCGGGGCGAGCGTGTCGTTGGTGACCTCACCGGCCCACACCAGATCCCACAGGGCCACGAGGACCTCGACCTCGTCGAGGTGGCCGCCGACCGTGGCCGCCGCGCCGAGCAGGTCGGTCCAGAAGAGGGCGCCGCGCTCGGCGAGGTGCGATCGCAGGGCGTCGTGCAGCTCGCCCTCGGGCGGGTCGTCGTCGGGGGGCGGGACCAGCAGGCCGACCTGGTCGCGGAAGACCAGCCGGACCCGCCCGTCGGTGGCCCCGAGCGGGCCGGCCCCCACCCACACGAGCTGGCCGGCGGTGCACAGCGCGTCGAGGTCGGCGGGACGGAAGCCGGGCAGGCGGACGCCGAGCACATCGGGCTCCAGCACCGACGCGGGCACGGCGGCCCCGGCGAGGGTGGCGAGCACCTCGACCAGGGCGTCGGGGCCGCGACGGCCGGTGCCGACGTCCTGCCACGGGGCGAGGAACCGGGCGAGCGCGGCGCCGTCGACGGGCTCGACCTCGGCGCGCAGGGCGGCGAGAGATCGGCGCCGGATCTGGCGCAGGACATCGGGATCGCACCACTCGCGGTCGATGCCACCGGGCCGGAACTCGCCCCGCACGAGGCGGTCCGCGGCGACGAGCTCGTCGAGCACGGCCCGCACCCGTGCGCCGTCGACGCCGAGGCGCCCCGCGACCTCGCCGACCACGAACGGGCCGTGGGTGCGGGCGTGGCGCACGACGAGCCCTTCGAGGGGCGCGTCGACGGACTCGGTGAAGGCGGCGGGGAGGCCGATCGGGATGACGCAGCCGAGGGCGTCGCGCAGGCGGCCCGCGTCCTCGGCGGCCGCCCACCGCTCCTCCCCGGCGACGGCCACCGTGATGGCCCTGCGGTCCTCGGCCAGGGCACCGAGCAGCGCCTCGACGCGCGCTGCGGCATCGGGCTCGCAGCGCTCGGCCACCTCCGCGGCCGTGAGCGGTCCGAGCACGCGCAGCAGGTCGTGGACCTCGTCGGCGTCCCGCGCCCGGCGCCCCGGCACCAGGCGCTGGAGCTCCGCTTCGACGCCGTCGATGACGTCGGCATCGAGCAGGTCGCGCAGCTCCTCGGCACCGAGCAGCTCGCGGAGCAGGTCGCGGTCGAGCGAGAGGGCGGCGGCCCGGCGCTCGGCGAGCGGTGCGTCGCCCTCGTACAGGTAGACGGCGATCCAGCCGAACAGCAGCGACTGGGCCATCGGCGAGGCCTGGCGGGTCTCGACCGGCACGACCCGCACCCGCCGCGAGCGGAGGTCGCGCAGGAGGCCGCGCAGGGCCGGCAGGTCGAAGACGTCGTTGCAGCACTCGCGGGTGGCCTCGAGGAGGATCGGGAAGCTGGGGTGCCGCGCCGCGACGGCGAGCAGGTCGGCCGCCTTCTGGCGCTGCTGCCACAGCGGGGTCCGCCGATCGGGGCGGCGCCGCGGCAGCAGCAGGGCGCGGGCGGCGGCCTCGCGGAACCGCGCCGCGAACAGCGCCGTGCCCGGGAGCTCGGCGAGCAGGATGTCGTCGATCTCGTCGGGGTCGATGAGCAGCTCGTCGACGGCGAACGAGTCGATCGCCTCGGGCAGCCGCAGCACGATGCCGTCGTCGCTCCACATGAGCTCCACGTCGGTGCCCCACACCTCGGCGAGGCGGGCGCGCAGCGCCATGGCCCAGGGCGCGTGCACCTGGGCGCCGAACGGGCTGAGCACGCACACCCGCCAGTCGCCGAGCTCGTCCCGGAACCGCTCGACCACGATCGTGCGGTCGTCGGGCACGGCGCCGGTGGCGTCGGCCTGCTCGCGGAGGTACCCGAGCAGGTTGCCGGCCGACCACTCGTCGAGGTCGTGCCGCGCGTAGAGCACCTCACGGGCCTCGGGCTCGGGCAGGGCGCGGATCTCGCGCACGAAGGCGCCGAGCGCGGCGCCGAGCTCGAGGGGCCGCCCCGGCCCGTCGCCGTGCCAGAACGGCATCTTGCCGGGCTGCCCCGGTGCCGGCGTGACGATCACCCGCTCGTGGGTGATGTCCTCGATGCGCCAGGTGGAGGCGCCGAGCAGGAAGGTCTCCCCCGGACGCGACTCGTAGACCATCTCCTCGTCGAGCTCGCCGACCCGCGTGCCGTCGGGCAGGAACACGCCGTACAGGCCGCGGTCGGGGATGGTGCCCGCGTTGGTGACGGCCAGGCGCTGGGCCCCAGCGCGGCCCCGCACGGTGCCGTCGCCGCGGTCCCACACGATCCGGGGCCGCAGCTCGGCGAAGTCGTCGGACGGGTAGCGGCCCGCGAGGAGGTCGAGGACGGCCTCCCACACGTCGTCGGTGAGCTCGGCGAAGGGCGCGGCCCGGCGCACGAGGGCGAGCAGGCCGTCGGTGGGCCACTCGTCGAGCGCGCAACAGGCGACGATCTGCTGGGCGAGCACGTCGAGCGGGTTGCGCGGGTAGCGCATGTGCTCGATGAGGCCCTCGTGCATGCGCCGCGTCACGACGGCGGTCTCGAGGAGGTCGGCCCGGTGCTTCGGGAAGAGGGTGCCCTTGGAGGGCTCGCCCACCTGGTGGCCCGCCCGCCCGATGCGCTGGAGGCCGCGGCTCACCGCACCGGGCGACTCGACCTGGATCACGAGGTCGACGGCGCCCATGTCGATCCCGAGCTCGAGGGAGCTGGTGGCCACGAGGCCCTTCAGGCGCCCGGACTTGAGCTCGTCCTCGATGAGCAGGCGGCGCTCCCGGCTCAGCGAGCCGTGGTGGGCCTTGACCAGCTCGATCGGCGGCGGCGCCCCCATGGCCTCCGCGCCCACGTACCGCAGCTCGTCGCCCGGCGCCTCGCCCGCCGCCTCCGCCTCCTGCTCGGCGGCGAGCTCGTTGAGCCGGGTGGCGAGGCGCTCGGCGAGCCGCCGGGCGTTGACGAAGATGAGGGTCGAGCGGTGGGCCTGCACCAGCTCGAGGAGGCGGGGGTGCATCGCCGGCCAGATGGACCGGCGCGGCGGTGCCGGGCCATCGGGACCGGGCACGCCCGGCACCGCACCCGGGGCGACGCCGATCGGCGATGCGCTGAGGTCGCCCAGGTCCTCGACGGGCACGACCACCGAGAGCTCGAGCGGCTTGCGGGTGCCGGCGTCGACGATCGTGACCGGGCGGGGCACGGGCCGGGCACCCGGGTCGTCGGCCGGGACCTCGAACCCGCCGAGGAAGGCGGCGATCTCCGAGAGCGGGCGCTGCGTGGCGGACAGGCCGATGCGCTGCGGGGGACGCTCGCACCGCTCGGCGAGCCGTTCGAGGGTGAGGGCCAGGTGCGAGCCGCGCTTGGTGGACGCGAGCGCGTGGATCTCGTCGATGATCACCGTCTCGACGTTGGCGAGCGTGTCGCGCGCCGCCGAGGTGAGCATGAGGTAGAGCGACTCGGGCGTGGTGATCAACAGGTCGGGGGCGTGGCGGGCGAGGCGCCGCCGTTCCTCTGCCGAGGTGTCACCGGTGCGGACCCCGACGGTGGGGGCGTGCACCGGGTGGCCGAGGCGCTCGGCCGCGTGCGTGATCCCGGCGAGCGGCGAGCGCAGGTTCTTCTCGACGTCGACCGCGAGAGCGCGCAGCGGCGAGAGGTACACGATCCGCGTCCGGGCCGGTCCCTCGGGCGGCGGGGTGGTGAGCAGGCGGTCGATGCCCCACAAGAAGGCGGTGAGCGTCTTGCCCGACCCGGTGGGGGCCAGGATCAGCGTGTGGTCGCCGGCGGCGATGGCCGGCCAGCCCTGCTCCTGGGCGTCGGTGGGCGCGGGGAACGAGCTGGTGAACCAGGCCCGGACGGGCTCGCTGAAGCGGTCGAGGGAGGCGATCGGGCCAGCCTAGGGATGGCCACCGACAGCAGAGCCGGTGACCCCTGGGGTCACCGGCTCTGGGTGCGGCGTGCGGTGGGGCGGTGAGCCCCCGGGCTCAGCCGAGGTTGCAGGTGGTCTGGAGGTCCTGCATCTTCGTGTTCAGCTCGTCGGAGAACTCCTCGGTGACCAGCGCCTCGACCAGGAGCGCCTTCTGGAAGTCCTCGTCGAGGTTCTCCTCCAGGCAGCTCTTCTGGTCGGCGTCGAGGTCCGCGCCGAGGGAGTCGAGCAGCTTGGTGCGGATGTCGACGTCGCAGGCGCCGAACGCATCGATCATCGTCTCGCCCTCGCTCTTGGAGAGGTCGAGGTCCGAGTAGGTGAAGTCCGGGTCGGCGAGGTCCTTGGCGGTGACGTCCTGGGCCTCGAGGCGCTTCACGCCGATGACGTCGATCCATCGCTCGGCGACGCAGTCGGCCTCGTCCTGGGCGAGCACGAGGTCGCCGTCATCCTCGTTGCCGCCCGCCAGGCCCTCGGCCAGGCCGGCGACGTAGTCGTCGCCGCCACCCGAGGAGCCCTCGGTGGTGGTGGTCTCGTCTGCCGCGGTGGTCGTGGTGTCCTTGCCGCCCGACGGCTTGGCCGTGGTGGTGGTCTTCTTGGAGGCGTCGCCGTCGTCGCTGCCGCTCGACGAGCACGACGTCACGCCGACGACGAGGAACAGGGCGACGAGCCCGACGATCAGCTTGCGCATGGGGAGCACCTCAGGGTGTGGACGGATGCCCGAGGCTACCGCCCGGGCGCCCACCGATCGGGCGATCAGACGCCCGCGGCGATGCCATCGGTGGCACTCGGTGCGGCGTCGACCGGCTCGACCGCGGCGGGCGACGGGCGCTGCACGCGGCTGCCCCAGAAGAAGAAGACCATGGCCGGGATGAGGTAGCCCCAGTACCCGATGAACTGCAGCGGCGACGGCGCAGGATCCCAGCCGAAGATCCCGGCGAGGAACTTCCCGGTCTCGGTCTCCCCGGTGAGCATCGGGATGCCCTTCAGGTTGTAGACGACGATGACCGTCTGCCCCTGGAGGAAGGCGATGCCCTTCGAGACGAGGCCGGCGGCGAACACGATGATCAGTGCGCCGGTGACCTGGAAGAAGCGGCGCATGTCGAAGCGGTGGGCGCCCTGGTAGACGATCACGCCGAGCACGACGGCGACGGCGAGACCGGCGAGGGTGCCGATGATGACCGCCCGGGCGTCGTCGGAGGTGGTGGCCGAGATCAGGAACAGCGCCGTCTCGAGCCCCTCGCGGAAGACGGCGAGGAAGGCGACGAGCGCCAGGCCGGCGGCCGAGCCGGCCATGACCGCCGCGCCGGCCTTGCCCTCGAGCTCGGCCTTCAGGTGGCGGGCGTTGGTGCGCATCCAGAAGATCATCCAGGTGAGCAGCGCGGCCGCCGCGAAGCACACGACCGCGAAGGTGCGGGCGCGGGCCTGGCCCTCGAGCCCGTCGATGGTGAGGTGCAGCACCACGCCGATGGCGGTGGCGACGGCGAGGGCCCCGAACGTGCCCGCCCACACGGCGCGTGCCATCTCGGGCTGGGGGCCGCGGCGCACGAAGGCCAGGACGATCGCCACGATGAGGGCGGCCTCGAAGCCCTCCCGGAGGGCGATGAGGAAGCTGGCAGAACTCACGTTGGTAAGTCTGCCGAACATGTGGGGGTGGCGCAACCCCCACAGGCGGTCAGGAGGCCTCGACGACCTCGATCGTGCCCTCCATGCCGCCGTGCGGGTCGCAGGCGTAGGTGTACTTCCCAGGGTCGGTGAGCACCGCGTCGAGCGTCTGGGTGGTGACCCCCGCCTCGAGATCGGTGGTCACGTTCACGCCGTGCCCGGTGATGTGGAGGTTGTGCGACACGCCCTGGTCCTCGTTGTGGAACGTGATGGTGAGGGCGCCCGGCTTGATCCGCACGCACGTCTTGTCGAAGGCCAGGTTCTTCGCCGTGAGGGTCATCCGCGTCGTCTGGCTCGAGCCCTGCTTCAGGGTGGTGCAGTCGGCGGCGGACCCGCCGTCGTCCTTGCCGCACGCGGGGATGGCGACGAGGAGGGCGAGCGACAGCACGAGGACCGAGGGACGCAACGTCATGCCTCCACGGTAACGCTCGTCACCTCCTCGGACCGAAGGCGACCGCGCGCCGTACACTCCTCGGGTGGCCGAGCACCAGACACGCGAGTACCACCCCGCGTTCGAGGAGTACTGCGAAGCGATCTTCGAGCTGCACGAGGACGACGTCGACGTCATCCAGGCTCGGATCGCGGAGCGCCTCGGGGTGTCCCGCCCGGCCGTCTCGGAGATGATCCGCAAGATGGAGGGCGAGGGGCTCGTCACCGTCGAGCGAGGCGTGCGCCTCACCGCGGCCGGCACGCGCCTCGCCGAGCAGGTCGTGCGCCGGCACCGCCTCGCCGAGCGGCTGCTCACCGACGTGCTCGGCCTCTCGTGGGCCGAAGCCCACCAGGAGGCGGGCAAGTGGGAGCACGTGATCTCCGACAACGTCGAGGCCGCGCTCAACCGGCTCCTCCACGACCCCACCACCTGCCCCCACGGCAACCCGATCCCCGGCTCGGGCTACGAGGCGCCCGACACCGTGGCCCTCGCCGAGCTCGGCGTGGGCACGGCGTTCACCGTGATGCGCATCCCCGAGGAGCTCGAGTTCACCCCCGGCCTGCTCGAGTTCCTGGAGGACGCGGCGATCCTGCCCGGCCACACCGGTCAGGTCACCGCCACCTCACCCGACGGCACCACCACGGTCGAGATCGACGGCCGCCACGTCGGCGTCGGCTCGTTCGCCAGCACCCGCATCCTCGTCGCCACCCCGTAGCCGCCCGGCATCCCGCCACGCCCACGCCGCCCCCGCCGCCAGCGCGACGGTCCAGGCCGCCAGCAGGACCTGGTCGACGGCACCCCACCGGCGACCGTCGGGGAGCAGCGCGCGCCAGGCGCGGCCCAGCGGGTTCGTCGTGCCGTCGAAGTCCCAGATCACCGAGCGCGTCCCACGGGCCACCTCCACCTGGAGCCAGGTCCAGGCGAGCACGCCGAACGCCGTCGCGGCGAGGAACACCGACCGAGCCCGGTCCCACCGCAGCACGGTGCCGCACCACCAGGCGAGCGCGATGACCAGGAGCGGCAGCACCACGACCAGCTGCCGGCCCGGCCACCACCAGCCGTGCATCGTGAGGGCGATCCACGTGGCGTTGGCCCAGCCCACGGCCACCGGCAGGGCGAGCGCGGCCCACCCCGGTGGCCGACGGCGGGCCAGGGCGGCGAACGCGGGCACCCCCGCGAGGTACGCGGGGGCCCAGGCCGCGAGCCCGAAGTCGCGGTCGACGAGGAGGTTGACGAGGCGGACCGTCCGGGCGCCGTAGTCCGGGGACCGGCCCATCACGGTCGCCTCCCCGTCGGCGAAGTGGTTGCCGGCGGCGTAGACGGTCCAGCCGCCGTACACGTGCTGGTGCACCACCAGGTAGGCGACCCCGGCGACGGCGAGCACCGCGAGCGCCACCGCCAGGGCGCGGCGCGCTCCCGCCCGCCAGAGGTCGAGCACCCCGATCGCCGCCAGCGCGGCGCCGACCGGCAGGTACTTGACCGAGAACCACGGCAGGACCACGAGCGCCGCGACCCAGGCGAGCGTCGTGCGCCGACCCGGCCGGCCGGTGAGCGCGGCCACCGCGACCAGCACCACGAGCGCGCCCGGGAGCTCGGGGTAGAGCTGAGTGCCGTAGGCGACGAGCGGCGGGACGATCGAGGCGCCGCTGACCACCACGGCCGCGACCCGCGTCGGCACGCCGAAGCGCACGACCGCGACCCACACCGAGAGGGCGGCGACCAGCCCCGCCACGAGCGCCATCGCCACCTTGGCCCCAGCCCAGCCGCCCAGGGCGTACGGCACGGCGAGCAGCACCGGCAGCCCCGGGTCGTGGGGGCTGAGGCGGCGCCCGCCCGGGAGCGCCTTGGTCTGCACGGGCAGCTGGTCGTGGTGGAACGTCCGCCACCGCTCGGCCCGCAGCGCCGGTCCGATGTCGAGGCCCTCGCCGTGCACGAGCGCGTCGGCGGTGAGGAGGTACTGCGGCTCGTCGGCGGTGACCTGGGCGCCCGGGGTCGCCCGGCCGCCCAGCCCGGCGAGGGCGGCGACGCACGCGAGGAGGCCGACGGCGACCACCGCCGTGCGCACCCTCGGGCTCCGGGACTTGACCATCACAGGTAAAGCATGCCTAACTCTTGACGATGACCGCACCGATCTTGCTCGCGCTGCCCGCCCACGACGAAGCCGACGCCGTCGCCGCCGTCATCGCGCGGGTCCCCGCGACCATCGCCGGCCACCCCGTGCGGTGCCTCGTGGTCGACGACGGGTCCACCGACCACACCGGCGCCATCGCCCGCCGCGCCGGCGCCGAGGTGCTCACCTTCCCCACCAACCGCGGCCTCGGTGCGGCCGTGCGCGCCGCCCTCGCCCACGGGGTGCGGATCGGGGCCGCGGCGGTCGCGTTCTGCGATGCCGACGGCGAGTACGCCCCCGAGGAGCTCGGCGCGCTCGTGGCGCCGATCCTCGCCGGCGAGGCGGACTACGTCGTCGGCTCCCGCTTCGCCCACGGCCACCCGCACACGATGCGCCCCCACCGCGAGCTCGGCAACCGCGTGCTCACCGCCTGGGTCCGCCGGCTCACCGGCCGACGCATCACCGACGGGCAGTCCGGCTATCGGGCCCTGTCCCCCGCCGCCGCGACGGCGGCCGTGATCCGGCACGACTTCAACTACGCGCAGGTCCTCACCCTCGACCTCCTCGACAAGGGCTTCCGCTACCACGAGGTACCGATCTCGTACCGGTTCCGCACCACGGGCTCGTCGTTCATCCGCCTCGGCCCCTACCTGCGTGCGGTGGTGCCCGCCGTGCGCGCCCACCGCCTCGAGCAGGCGCAGCCCGCTCAGTCCTCCACGACGTGGGAGCGGAACCCGTCGACGGCGGCCGCCCACGCCTGAGCGTCCCAGGCGCCGTCCACCCCCAGCGCCCCCGCCGCGGCCTCGCCCATCAGCAGGGCGTGGTGCGTGTTGTCGGGCACGAACGAGCCCTGGCGCCCGAAGCTGACGAGCCGGGGCTGATCGGCGAGCCACCACGTCAGCGCGGCGAGGTCCCACGCGGTGCCGGGCCGGAGGATGGGGTACACGCGGGGCAGGCGCACGGTCCGCACCTCGACGGGCCGCGCCGCCGGCAGCCCGAGCCGGGCCAGGTCGTCGACGAGGCGGGCAGCGAGGGCATCGTCGGTGGCGTTCCAGGTGACGTCGCCGACCGACGCGGGCACCTCCGCGCACAGGACGGTGCGATCGGTCGGATCGTCGGCGGAGGTGCGGTAGTTCCGCGGCTCGGACAGGCGGGCGGCGAGCTGATCGGGGCCGGGCAGGTAGTGGGCGTCGAACGGGGTCCAGGGGCCGCCCTCGAGCACGAGGTACACGAGCACCAGGCCGCGGTGCTCGAGTCGGCCGGCCGCCTCGAGCGCGTCGGCCGGCACGCCTCGGGTGCACGCCGCCAGCGCCGGGAGCGGCGCGGTCGACCACACCAGGTCGGCGTCCACCGCGGTGCCGTCGCCCAGGGTCGCGGTCGCCGTCCGTGCGGCGTCGCCGGGATCGAGGTCCACCAGCTCGCAGCCGAGGCGCAGGTCGACTCCGGCGTCGACCGCGGCATCGGCGATGGCGTCGGCGATCTGGCCGAAGCCGCGGCGCGGGTAGAGGAACGTGCGGCCCTCGGGCGTGGCGCCGCGCACGAGTCGGCGGGCGATGTCGGCCGGCGACGACGCACTGACCCGCCGCCGGGCGAGGTCGCCAGCGAGCTCCCCGGGGTCGACCCCCCAGATCTTGGCGACGTAGGGCGCGTAGAAGCCGTCGGCGACCGTGGGGCCCAGCCCGGCCCGGACCACCTCGGCGAACGTGTCGGCTCGGGGCCGGCGGAGCGGCCCCGTGAGGGCGTCGCGCGCCGCGCCCAGGGCGAACCGGGGCGGCGTCGACGCCAGCAGGTCGCCGGTGCGCAGCGGGAAGCCAAGCCACCGGTCACCGAGCCGGAGCCGCCCGTTCCGGGGGCGGACCTGGAGGTCCTCGCCGAGCAGGCCGCGCAGCCGCGCCAGCAGCGGTGCGGGGGTGGACGGGTGCAGCCGGTGGCTGCCCAGGTCGACCCGCAGGCCCCCGACCTCGAGGCTCGCGGCCATGCCGCCGACGTGCTCGGCCCGCTCGACGACGGTGACGTGGTGCCCGGCCGCCGCGGCACGCCAGGCCGCCCACAGCCCCGCCGGCCCCGCCCCCACCACCAGCACGCGGGCCGGCCCGCGGGGGGTCATCCGACGGGCTGGGGCTCGGGGCGCTCCACCGGAGCGAGCACGTCGGGCAGGTCGCCGGGATGCACGATCGTGAGGAGCTTGGTGGCGCGGGTGAGGGCGACGTAGAGCGCCCGCATGCCCTGGGCCTCCTCGTCGAGGATCCCCGCCGGATCGACCACCACGGTGGCGTCGAGCTCGAGGCCCTTGACGATGCCGACCGGCACCACCGTGACCTGGTGGTCGAGACCGTTCTCGATGGCCACACCGTGATCGATCCCGGCCGCGGTGAGCGCGGCCGAGCAGGCGTCGACCCGGGAGGCCGGGCAGATGACGCCGATGTTGCCGAGGCCCACCTCGGCGATCTCGGCGCGCACGGCGTCGACCACCGCGCCCGCCAGGGCGCCCGGGTGATCGACCCGCTCGATCCGCGGCGGGCGGCCGTCCTGGCGCACCGAGCGCGGCGGGCGGAGATCGGGGGCGGAGCGGGCGAGGACCCGGGCCGCCAGCTCCATGTTCGGCGCCGGGATGCGGTAGCCGACGGTGAGCTCCTCGCGGCGGGCGGGCCGCTTCTGGGGCAGCAAGGCCACGATCTCGTTCCAGTCGGCGTGAGCCCACGCCCCGGTGGACTGGGCGATGTCGCCGACGACGGTCATCGAGCCGTTGAGCGAGCGCCGGGTGAGCATCCGCAGCTGCATCGGGGAGAGGTCCTGGGCCTCGTCGACCACGATGTGCCCGTAGGTGCGGATCTCGTCCTCCTCGCGCTTGTGCTTGCGGGGCCGGGCTCCGAGCAGGGCGAAGGCCTCGTCGAGGAGCGGGACGTCGTCGTGGGTCCAGACGACCTGGTCGACGGACTCGGCCCGGGGCCGGTGGAGGGCGGCGAGCTCGGCCTCGCTCAGGTGCTTGGTGCCAGCCAGGCGCAGCAGCGCCTTCGAACCGAAGAGGTCGTGCAGCAGCTGCGCCGGCGTGAGCACCGGCCACATCTCCTCCATCGCGGCCCGCACGTCGGGGTGGCGGCGGATCTGGGACCACAGCTCCTTGGGCTCGAGCGGGAACCGGGCGGAGTCGGCGAGCGCCTGGGCCACCTCGCGCTCCACGAAGCGCCGACCCGCGTTGTGGGTGCGGAAGCGCCGGCGGGCGTCGCGCACGATCGCATCGGAGCGGTCGACGCTGAGCGACAGGGTCTGCAGGCCGTGGCCGACCCGCAGGGGACGGCGCAGGGCGCGCTTGCGGTCGCGCACCGCCTTGGCGAGGACCTGGGCCATCACCTCGTCGCCCTTGATCCGAGCCACCGGCGCGTGATCGCGCCCGCGGACGGCCACGTCGTCGACCAGGTCGGCGAGCACCACCAGCTCGACCCCCGCCTCGCCGAGCGAGGGCAGCACCTGTTCGATGTAGGCGAGGAAGAGGCGGTTGGGGCCGACGACGAGGACGCCCTGGTCCTCGAGGGGGAACCGGTGCGTGTAGAGGAGGTAGGCGGCGCGGTGGAGGGCGACGACGGTCTTGCCGGTGCCGGGCCCGCCCTGCACGACGAGCACGCCCGGCAGCGGCGAGCGGATGATCTCGTCCTGCTCGCCCTGGATCGTGGCCACGATGTCGCCGAGGCGCCCGGACCGGGCCGTCTCCAGCGCCGAGATGAGGGCACCGTGGCCCTGGAGGCCGAGGCCCTCGCCCATGTCGAGCGCGTGCTCCCCGAAGAACTCGTCCTCGATGCCGAGGAGCTGGCGACCTCGGGTGGCGAAGTGGCGCCGGCGGGCCAGGCCCATCGTCTGCACGCCCGTGGCCCGGTAGAAGGGCTCGGCGACCGGGGCCCGCCAGTCGACGACGACGACCTCCTGGTTGTCGTCGGACACCGAGAGGCGCCCGATGTAGAAGGTGTCCCCGCCGCTCGGGTCGTCGCGGTCGATGCGCCCGAAGCACAGCGAGGCATCGCCGATGTGGAGCTGGCTGAGGCGGTTCAGCACGGTGTCGAAGATGACCTCGCGCTCGAACCGGGCCTGCTCGGTGCCGCCCTGGCCGACCTCGACCATCCCCTTGAGTCGCTTCGCCGACGTGCGCGCCTGCTCGATGCAGTCGTACGCACGGTCGATGTAGGCCTGCTCGGCCTCCAGGTCGGGGTGGCGGATCATGGGTCGGCGGGGGCGTCCTCGGACGGCAACGGCGAATCAGGGGATTCGCCAGCCTAGCCGTCTGACGCCTCGATGACCCCGAGGTTGCGCGTCGGTGCTGGTCACGCCTCGCCGGTACCCTCCGGCCATGGCGCCACGGCAGGTCACCGTCCTCACCGGAGCGGGCATCTCCACCGACTCGGGCATCGCCGACTTCCGCGGCCCGAACGGCGTGTGGACCCGCGACCCGGCCGCCGAGGCGCTGTTCACGATCGACAACTACCTGGCCGATCCCGACGTCCGCCGCCGCTCGTGGCTCGCCCGCCGGGCCAACCCGGCATGGGGCGCCGAGCCCAACGCCGGCCACCGCGCCCTGGTCGACCTCGAGCGCGCCGGCGTGCTGCGCGCCCTCGTCACCCAGAACATCGATCGCCTCCACCAGGCGGCCGGCTCGTCGCCCGACGTCGTGCTCGAGCTCCACGGCAACATGGTCGAGGCCCTGTGCCGATCGTGCGGTGCCCGCAGCCTCACCCGCGACGCGCTCGCCCGGCTCGACGCCGGCGACCCGGACCCGGACTGCCTCGTCTGCGGCGGGATCCTGAAGACGGCCACCGTCATGTTCGGCGAGTCGCTCGACCCGGCGGTGCTCCAGGCCGCGGTGGACGCCGCCGAGTCGTGCCAGGTGTTCGTGGCGATCGGCACCACGCTGCAGGTGCACCCTGCGGCGGGGCTGTGCGACGTCGCCCGCCGCAACGGCGCCGAGCTGATCATCCTGAACCAGGGACCCACCGCGTACGACGACGTCGCCGATCGCCGGATCGACGCCCCGATCGGCGAGGCCCTGCCCGAGCTGGTCGCCGAGCTCTGCGGCTGAGCCCGGTCAGTCGCCGGCGTCAGCCCCGACCTCGCGGAGCGCGTCGCGCAGGGCGACGCGGATGCGTCGGGCCTCGGCCGGCAGCAGGTGGGCGACGAGGCCCTCGCCGGGCCGACCGACCTCCTCGACGGTGAGCACCACCCGCGGCTCGGCGTCGTCGTAGTCGTCGGCGATCGCCACCGCCCAGGACACGGGCGCCAGATCGGGGTCGTCGGCGACCACGGGATCGAGGGTCGGGTCGAAGGGGTGATCGTCGATCGAGCGGCGCATCGCCCCATGCAACCACGACGGGCGACTTGGGGCCGCCGCCGACCCCGCCGGTACCGTGGCCCCGTGGTCAGCGCCGACGCCCCGTTCCTGCGAGCCTGCCGCGGCGAGCCGCACGACACGGTCCCCGTGTGGTTCATGCGCCAGGCCGGTCGGTCCCTGCCCGAGTACCGCGCCATCCGCGGCACCGGGTCGATCACCGAGGCGATCCGCACGCCCGATCTCGCCACCGAGATCACGCTCCAGCCGGTCCGCCGCTACGGCGTCGACGCCGCGATCCTCTACTCCGACATCGTCACGCCGATCGAGGCGATCGGCTTCGGGGTCGAGGTGGCGCCCGGCATCGGGCCGGTCGTGGCCGAGCCGTTCCGCAGCGCGGCCGACCTCGACCGCATCCGCCCGCTCGACCCCGAGGCCGACACGCCCTTCGTGCTCGAGACGGTGCGCAGCCTGGTGGCCGAGCTCGGCGACACGCCGCTCATCGGCTTCGCCGGTGCGCCGTTCACCGTGGCCTCCTACCTGCTCGAGGGCCGCCCCAGCCGCACCTACGAGCACACCAAGCGGCTCATGTACACCGACCCCGACCTGTGGTTCGCGCTGCTCGACCGCCTCGCCGACCTCGCCCTGGCGTCGCTGCGCAGCCAGGTGGCGAACGGCGCCTCGGCGATCCAGCTGTTCGACTCCTGGGCGGGGGCGCTGTCGCCCAGCGACTACGCCCGCTACGCGATGCCGGCGTCGCGCAAGGTGCTGGAGGGCATCGCCGCCACCGGCGTCCCCCGGATCCACTTCGGCGTGAGCACCGGCGAGCTGCTGCCGCTGATGCGCGACGCCGGGGCCGATGTGGTCGGCGTCGACTGGCGGGTCGACATCGACGACGCCCGCCGCCGCCTCGGCGACGACGTCGCCCTCCAGGGCAACCTCGACCCCGTCGCCGTCCTTGCCGGCACCGAGGTCGCCCTCGAGCGCGCCCGCGAGGTGCTGCGCCGGGTCGACGGCCACCGCGGCCACGTGTTCAACCTCGGCCACGGCGTGCTCCCCGAGACCGACCCCGACGTGCTGAAGGCGATCGTCGACCTCGTCCACGCCGAGGGCACCGTCCGATGACCGGCCCCGAGGTCGGCGTGGTGGTCATGGCGTACGGCACGCCGGCCCACCCCGACGACGTCGAGGCGTACTACACCCACATCCGCCGGGGCCGCCCACCGTCACCCGAGCAGCTCGCCGACCTCGTGCGCCGGTACGACGCGCTCGGCGGCACGTCCACGCTCGCCGCCCGCACCGCCGACCAGCTCGCCGGGATCGCCGCCGCCCTCGACGAGCGCGCCCCGGGCCGGTTCACCGTCGGCCTCGGCCAGAAGCACGCCGCACCGTTCATCGAGGACGGGGTCCGGGCGCTCGCCGACCTCGGCGTCGAGCGCATCGTCGGCCTCGTGCTCGCCCCGCACTACTCGGGGTTCAGCGTCGGCCAGTACCACGAGCGGGGCGAGGCGGCCGCCGCCGAGGCGGGCATCGCCTACGCCGGCATCCGGTCCTGGAGCACCGAGCCCGCCTACCTCGCCTTCCTCGAGCAGGCCGTCACCGACGCCCGCGCGCCCATGCCCGAGCGCACCAAGGTCGTGTTCACCGCCCACAGCCTCCCCGAGCGGGTGCTGGCGGGCGACCCCTACCCGGACGAGCTGTGGGCCTCGGCGTCCGCCGTCGCCGCCGCCATCGGCCTCGACCGCTGGGCCGGCTGGTCGATGGCGTGGCAGAGCGCCGGCGCCACCCCCGAGCCGTGGCGGGGCCCCGACATCCTCGAGGTCATCCGCGACCTCGCCGACACCGGCCGCGCCGACGCGATCCTCGTCTGCCCGCAGGGCTTCGTGGCCGATCACCTCGAGGTCGCCTACGACCTCGACATCGAGGCGGCCGCGGTGGCCGCCGACGTCGGCCTGGGGTTCGCGCGCACCCGCGTCCTCAACGACGATCCCACCGTCCTCGGGGCCCTGGCCGACCTCGTCATCGCCACCAGCTCCTGACCCGGGAGGTCCCATGACCACCGCCCGCACCCCGTCCCACGTCACCGTCGTCGGCGGCGGCATCACCGGCCTCGTCGCTGCGCTCCGCCTCGACCAGGCCGGCATCGACGTCACCCTCATCGAGCCGGGCCGGCTCGGCGGCAAGCTCCAGACCTCGATCGTGGCGGGCCGCCCGATCGACGAGTCCGCCGACAACTTCCTCCTGCGCGTCCCGTGGGGCGCGGCCCTGTGCCACGACCTCGAGCTCGACGGCGAGCTGACCTCGCCGTCGCAGCGCACCGCCCACGTGTGGACCGACGGCACCCGCCACTTCCTCCCGCAGGGGCACCTGCTCGGCATCCCGACCGACCTCGACGCCCTTGCCGCGTGCGGGCTGATGTCCCCCGAGGGACTTGCCCGCGTCGCGCAGGACCTCGAGCTGCCCGCCGACCCCGCCGACCCCTTCGTGGCCGGCGACGACGTGGCCATCGGGCCGTACCTGCGGCGCCGCCTCGGGGACGAGATCGTCGACCACCTCATCGACCCGCTCGTGGGCGGCATCAACGCGGGCGACACCGCCGACCTGAGCCTCGCCGCCGTCGTCCCCCAGCTCGACGCGGCGGCCCGGTCCGGCGATCCGTCTGTGATCCGTTCGTGCCAGGCCCAGAAGGCGGCGTCGACCGTGCCCGCCGAGGCCCCGATCTTCGCCACGCCGGTGGGCGGCATGGCCCGCATCGTGGACGCCATCCTCGGGCTGATCCCCGCCGTCGACATCCGCCAGGGCGTGGCCGCCGAGGGCATCGAGCTCGTCGGCGGCGAGGGCGGCGCCCCCACCGGGGCCCGCGTCGCCCTGTCCGACGGCTCGGTGGTCGAGACCGAGGCGGTGGTCGTCGCCTGCCAGGCGTTCGCCGCCGCTCCGCTGCTCGCCGGGATCGCCCCCGACGTCGCCGCGACCCTCGCCGCCATCGACTGCGCGTCGGTCTCGATGGCGACGGTGGTGCTGGCCGCGGCCGACGTCGCCGCCCCGCTCGACGCGAGCGGCTGCCTCGTCCCCCGGGACCAGGGCACGCTCATGACGGCGGTCTCCTACGGCACCTCCAAGTGGGCGCACTGGCGCGACCCCGAGCGCGACGACGTCATCCTGCGAGCCTCGGCCGGACGCTCGAACGACCACCGCCATCTCGACCTGGACGAGGCCGATCTCACCGAGGCGATGCTGCGCGACCTCGACCGCGTCCTCGGCCTGCGGGGCGCGCCCACCGAGGTGCGCGTCGGGCGCTGGGAGCGGTCGCTGCCGCAGTACGCGCCCGGCCACCTCGACCGCGTGGCCGCCATGGAGGCCGCGCTCGACGGACTGCCGATCGTGCTCGCCGGCGCCGCCTACCGCGGCCTCGGCGTGCCCGCCTGCATCAACCAGGGCGAGCAGGCCGCCGCCCGCCTCGGCGCCACCTGGCCCACCCGCCGCTCCCTCACCTGACGTCGCCCATCGGTTCTTCGCCGCGTTCTGGTCCCAGAGCGACCCGATCGCGGCGAGGTTCGGAATCCGGTCATGTCGCCGCGGTTCTTCGCCGCGAACGGGCGCGTCAGCAACCCGTTCGCGGCGAAGAACGGATCGGGGTGACTCGGGGGTGACGGGCGACGTGGGCCAGACTCTCGGGCTGATGTCCACAACCCCGCCCGACGCCGAGCCTGACGCACCCGACGCACCCGCGGCCGCCCAGGGCCCAGCGTCCGTCGACGCGTCGGACGCGCCGGCCGGACGACGGCTGGAGGTGCCGGCGATCCTGCGGCGGCCGACGGTGCGGGCGACGGCGGCGGGCCTGCTCCTCGCGGCATCGCTGCCGCCGTGGGGCTGGTGGCCGCTCGCATTCGCGGGCATCGCCCTGTTCGACCGGCTCCTCGCCGACGCCACCCCGCGCCAGCGCCTCGGTCGGGGCACCGTGCTCGGCCTGGCCCTGTTCGTCCCCACGATCGTCTGGATCACCCAGCTCACCTTCCCGGGCTACGTGGTCGCGGTCCTGGCCTTCTCGTTCATCGTGGGCCTGTTCTCGCTCGCGGTGCCGCCCCGGGCCGGGCGGGCGCTCGGCCTGGTGGGCGCGTGGATCCTGCTCGAGTCGTTCCGGTCGGCCTGGCCCTTCGGCGGCGTCCCGCTGTCGCTGCTCGCCGTCGGCCAGGTCGGCGGCCCGCTCGCCGGCATCGCCCGCATCGGTGGGGTACTGGCCATCGGCGGTGTCACCGTGGCGATCGGGGTGGCGCTGTCGTCGGCTGCCGCGGGCCAGTGGCGGCGGGCGACGGTGGCCGTCGTCGCCTCGCTGGCCGTGCTGGTCGTCGCCCAGGCCGCGCCGCGGGGCCATGAGACGGGCAAGAAGATCGACGTCGCGTTCGTGCAGGGCGGTGGGCCGCAGGGCACCCGGGCCATCAACACCGACCGGCGCAAGGTCTTCGAGCGGCACCTCGACGCCAGCGCCGAGGTGCCGCCGGGGATGGACCTGGTGCTGTGGCCCGAGAACGTGGTCGACACCGACTTCGACGTGCAGGACGCGCTCGAGGGCACCGAGCTGCAGGCGCTGGCCCGGCGCCTCCACGCCCCGCTCTCGGTCGGCACGGTCGAGGGCGTCAGCGACACCGAGTTCCGCAACTCCCAGCAGGTGCTCGACGCCAAGGGCAACTGGGGTGACCGCTACGTGAAGGTGCAGCGGGTGCCCTTCGGGGAGTGGGTGCCGTTCCGCTCCATGATCGAGAAGGTCGCCCCGGACACGCTCGCCCGTCGCGACGCCACCATCTCGCACCAGTCCGGCCTGCTGCGCACCGATGCGGCACCGCTGGCGACGGTGATCTCGTGGGAGGTCTTCTTCGGGCACCGGGCCCGTTCGGCGGTCCGCGCCGGCGGCGAGGTGCTCTACAACCCCACCAACGGGTCGACCTACACGGGCACGTTCGTGCAGACCCAGCAGGTGGCATCGTCCCGCCTCCGCGCCATCGAGAGCGGGCGGTGGCTGGTGCAGGTCGCGCCCACCGGGTTCAGCGCGTTCGTGTCGCCCGACGGCGTCGTGCACCAGCGGACCGGCACCAAGGAGCGGGCGGTGCGGGTGATGCGCGACCTGCCGCTGCGCTCGGGGTTCACCTGGTACACCCGCTGGGGCGACATGCCGTCGCGGGTCGTCGCCGGGCTCCTCCTCGCCGGCGGCTGGGCGCTCGCCGTCAGCGAGCGGCACCGCCTGGCGGGTCCACCTCCACCAGCAGCGTGACCGGGCCGTCGTTCACCAGGGCGACGGCCATGTCGGCACGGAACCGCCCGGTGGCGACGGTGGCCCCGAGCTCGCGCAGCGCACCGCAGAGGTGCTCGATCAGCGGCTCGGCCTGCTCGGGTGGCGCGGCGTGGATCCACGACGGACGACGGCCCTTGCGGGTGTCGCCGTAGAGGGTGAACTGGCTCACCACGAGGACCTGGCCGCCCACCGACGCGACGGGCAGGTCCATCCGGCCCTCGTCGTCGGCGAAGGCCCGCAGGTGCCAGATCTTCGCGGCGAGCGCCTCGGCGGTCGCCGTGGTGTCGCCGTGGGTGACCCCGATCAGCGCGCACCAGCCCGGGCCGATGGCCCCGACGACCTCGCCGTCGACGGTGACCGAGGCCGAGCTGACCCGCTGGAGGTGCGCACGCATCGCCGCATGATGCCCGAGGCTGGGCCGGTGGGCGGGACCAGCAGGCCGGTCGCATCACGCGCGACCTCGGTTCCGGCAAGCGAGGCACTCGGGCCATAGGGTGGCCAGATGTCCACACGGCGATCGATTCTCATGGTTGTTGCATTGTTGTCCAGCCTGGTTGCACTCCCAGCACCAGCCCAGGCCGTCAGTGCTGGCCCTGTGACCGCCACGGGACGTGGACGCGTCACGATCAACCCGAATCAGGAGCCAGCGGGCGAGCCCCTGCCCTGGTACTCGAATCGGGATTGCGGTTACTCGACGCGACTTGACGCATCTATTCAACGATGGGTTCTCGCCATGTGCGACACCCAGGCGTGGAACCCGAACAATCAGTTGCGCGGAGGCGGGACCGCCACAGCTGGCGTGCTTGACCTGGTGCCGGCAACCAGCGCGATCTCGTCTCACGATCCCATAGGTTCCTTCAACCCACCTGGTCTGACTCAGCTCATCGACCCGCCGTCGACTGAGACCAACTGCGCGGGTGGCAGGGTCGCCGCCTGGCCGCACGGAGTCGCGTCAATCCCTGATCAGTACCCAGCCACCTACCTCCTCGCGGTCTTCTTCCAGGCGTACTGCATTACGGGGACGCCGCCAAACGAAAACTACGAACGGCGCAGCACTGGTGTCGGCTTCGTTGTCTACGACCCGGCCAACGCGAGTGCTCCGCTACATGTGGATAGTACGAACCCAGCCCTCTACAAGTACCCCCTCTTCCCTGGCACCAACACGTGGTCCAGTCCCGCCTATCCAGATGACGGATACGGATTCGGCGCGGTGGTGGAGGGTGACTACCTATTCATCCACCAGTGTGGCCAAACGCCTGGCGCCCAGCAGTTCAAGTGCTTCGAACGTCGCGTCCACCTCAACCGCACCAATGCTCTGCTGGACATCGTGGGAATCGGCACGGCTGCGAACTACCAGGATCTGCGGTCGAACGGGACGTGGGGCACAGACGGGAACCCGCGAAACATCATCGACCCTACGGGCAGTCACGCCACTGACCCGCTGTATCAGGTGAACAGCGGAGTATCGATTACCCGCATCAATGCGCTCGGCACCTATGTCATGAGCTACATGACCCCAGACTTCCGAATCGTCTTCCGTACCGTGTCAACCCTGGTTGATGGTGCGGGCACCCCCGGACAGTGGTCTGCACCGGTCGAGATCAGCGCACCATGCAGCGGTCCCGGGCCGAACTGGGCGTTCCCCTGCTACCAACCCGTCGTCCAGGAGGCCATGTACAGCGGTGCGACTGGCACGATCGGCTTCACATACTTCGACACAGGGCTGACCTCGATGCCCTCAACCACCGCGCGTGGATACGGTGCGCTGAGGGGGGCCTCCATCCCCAAGTCGGCCCTTGGGCTGTAGGTCGATGATGGCTCCACGCGCTGACCGCGCGTCCACCCCGACGCGCCTGGCCTCGCTCCTGCCCGACCGCGTGCTGGTCGGGCTGATCGGCCGGGCCCACCGGCGGTTCGAGCCCGAACTGCGGGCGCTCGACGCGTACCTGCCCGTCCGCCGGCGCACCGCGCTCGACGTGGGCGCCTGGTACGGGCCGTGGGCGGTGGCCCTGGCCCGACGCTTCGAGCAGGTGGTGACCATCGAGGCGAACCCGGCGGTCGCCGATCGCCTCGCCGGCGCGCTGCCGGCCAACGTGCGCCTGGAGCGGTTCGCAGCGTCGGACCGTACGGGGAGCGCCATCCTGGAGGCCCCCGAGGCCCTCGGCGCCGAGGGGGTCGGCCGGCTGACGACCGAGCCGACCACCGCCGGCCACCGCGCCGTCGAGGTCCCGACCCGCACCGTCGATGCGCTCGGGCTCGACGACGTGGACCTCATGAAGGTCGACGTCGAGGGCCACGAGCTCGCCGCGCTCACCGGCGCCACCGCCACGATCGAGCGCTGCCGACCCGTGCTGGTGGTGGAGCTGGAGGAGCGGCTCGCCCCCGTCGCCCCGGTGCTCGCCCTGCTGGACGGCTGGGGCTACCGCCCGCACGTGGTGCGCGCCGGCACGCTCGTCCCGCTCGACCCCGACGACCCGATCGGGGCCACGCCGCCACCCCGCAGCTACCTGGCCACGGTGCTGCACCCGGACCCGAACGCACCGCCCAACAACATCGTCTTCGTGCCCTGAACCCGACCCCGGAGCTCGGGAATTCGCCCACCACCCGGAGGGTTGCGGAGGTGCTGGGCATCCGCTCGCTTGACCCGATGGTCAATGACCCGAGAGGCTGGTGGACTCATGGCTACCGCTGACCGTCCCCTGCGCATCGCGCTCCTGGCCTACCGGGGCAAGCCCCACTGTGGCGGCCAGGGCATCTACGTGCGCCACCTGTCCAAGGCCCTGGTCGATCTGGGCCACCACGTGGAGGTCATGGGCGGCCAGCCGTACCCCGAGCTCGACGAGCGCGTCGACCTCGTCAAGATGCCCAGCCTGGACATCTACAACGAGCACTTCCCGCTGCGGATGCCGGGCATCTGGGAGCTGAAGAACTGGAAGGACCTCCTCGAGGTCACCTCGTTCAGCCTCGGCACCTTCCCCGAGCCGCTGGCCTTCTCCATGCGGGCCTGGGACCACCTGAAGCACCGCAAGGACGACTTCGACCTGGTCCACGACAACCAGTCGCTCGGCTACGGCCTGCTCGCCATCCAGCAGATGGGCCTCCCGGTCATCGCCACGATCCACCACCCGATCACCGTCGACCGGCGCCTCGAGATGGAGCACGCCAAGACCACCTACCAGCGCCTCACGCTGCGCCGCTGGTACGCGTTCACCGACATGCAGACCCGCGTGGCCAGCCGCCTCGAGCGGGTCATCACGGTGTCGGAGAACTCCTTCAAGGACATCTCCCACGACCACAAGGTGAAGCCCGAGCGCATGCACATCGTGCCGGTGGGCGTGGACCCGGACCTGTTCAAGCCGGTGCCCGGCGTGCCCCGCACCCCCGGCATGCTCATCACCACCGCCAGCGCCGATGTCGCCATGAAGGGCCTGCGCTACCTGCTCGAGGCCGTGGCCAAGCTGCGCACCGAGCGCCCCGAGGTCACCCTCACCGTGATCGGCCGGGCCAAGGAGGGCGGCGAGTCCGCCCGCCTCATCGACGAGCTCGGCCTGGCCGACGCCGTCACGTTCGTCTCCGGCGTCCCCGACGAGCGAATCGTGGAGCTGTACTCCGAGGCCGAGATCGCCGTCGTGCCGTCGCTGTACGAGGGCTTCTCGCTCCCGGCCATCGAGGCCATGTCGTGCGCCATCCCGCTCGTGGCCACCACCGGCGGGGCCATCCCCGAGGTCGTCGGCCCCGACGGCGAGACCGCCTTTGCCGTCCCCCCGGGCGACAGCGGCGCCCTGGCCGCCAAGCTCGGCTTCGTCCTCGACAACCCCGAGATCGCCACCACGGTGGGCCAGGCCGGCCGGCAGCGGGTCATCGACCACTGGTCCTGGCGGCACACGGCCCTGCGCACGGTCGACGAGTACCGCGCCCTCCTGGCGAAGTAGCCCCCATGCTCACCGTCGACTTCACCCGCCTCGACCTCCAGCCGGGCCACCGCGTGCTCGACATGGGTGCGGGTGCCGGTCGGCACGCGTTCGAGGTGTACCGCCGGGGCGCCCACATCGTGGCGCTCGACTACTCGCTCGCCGACCTCAAGGACGTCGCCTCGCTGTTCTCGGCGATGGCCGGCGCCGGCGAAGCCCCTGAGGGTGCTTCGGCGGTGACCGTCAACGGCGACGGCACGATGCTCCCCTTCCCGGACGACACCTTCGACCGCATCATCTGCTCGGAGGTCATGGAGCACATCCCCGACGACGCGGCCGCGGCGTCGGAGCTGGCCCGGGTCCTCAAGCCGGGCGGCATCATCGCGGTCACCGTGCCCACCTGGCTGCCCGAGCAGATCTGCTGGGCGCTGTCCGAGGAGTACCACGCCCCGTTCGTGGCCGGCGGCCACGTCCGCATCTTCGACGAGGCCACGCTCCGCCGCCGCTTCCGCGACGCCGGCCTCAAGCCGGGCGACGCCCACCACGCCCACGCGCTGCACTCGCCGTACTGGTGGCTCAAGTGCGCCGTCGGTCCCACCAACGACACCCACCCGCTCGTGCAGGCCTACCACCGCCTCCTCGTGTGGGACATCGAGAAGGCCCCGAAGCTCACCCGGTGGACCGAGAAGGTCCTGAACCCGGTGCTGGGCAAGAGCCTGGTGCTGTACGCCACCAAGCCCGAGGAGCGCGCCCATGCCTGAGCACGTCGTGCCCTCGGTCGAGGGGATCATCACCGCGGACCAGGTGCGGGCCACCGTCGACGCCATCGCCGCCTGGCAGCTGCCCAACGGCATGGTGCCGTGGACGCCGGGCGGCCACGCCGACCCGTGGAACCACGTCGAGGCGGCGATGGCGCTCGCCATCGGCGGCCGCATCGCCGAGGCCGAGCGGGCCTACCAGTGGCTCGTCGACATCCAGCGGCCCGACGGCGCCTGGCACCAGTACTACATCGAGGATCGCATCGAGCAGGACAAGCTCGACGCCAACGTGGTCGCCTACATCGCCGCCGGCGTGTGGCACCACTGGCTGATCACCGAGGACCGCGGCTTCGTCGAGGCCCTGTGGCCGGTCGTGGAGCGGGCCATCGACTTCGTCCTCGACCTCCAGCAGCCCCGCGGCGAGATCCTCTGGGCCCGCCACGCCGACCTCACGCCGTGGCCCTTCGCCCTGCTCACCGGATCGTCGTCGATCTGCCACAGCCTGCGGAGCGCCATCGCCATCGCCGAGTTGCTTGGCCACGAGCGCCCCGACTGGGAGCTGTCCGCCGCCCGCCTCGCCGACGCCATCCGCCACCACGAGCCCGACGCCTTCGCCCCGAAGCACCGCTGGGCCATGGACTGGTACTACCCGGTGCTGTGCGGGGTGCTCGAGCACGACGCCGGCCGGGCCCGCCTGGCCGATCGCTTCGAGACGTTCATCCTCGACGGGCGCGGCGTGCGCTGCGTCAAGGACCGGCCCTGGATCACCGTGGCCGAGACCTGCGAGTGCATGATGGCGCACCTCTCGGTGGGCGAGCGCCAGACCGCGATCGACCTGTTCACGTGGGCCCAGCAGTACCGGGTCGACGACGGCCGCTACTGGACGGGCACCGTCTACCCCGACGAGACCCACTTCCCCGCCGACGAGCAGTCCACCTACACGGCCGCCGCGGTCGTGCTGGGCGCCGACGCGCTGTTCGGCCAGGGCCCGGCGTCGAACCTGTTCGTCGACCACGACGCGGTGCTCCCCCGCCTGCTCGACATCCCCGACGACGACCCCGCCCTGCAGGACTGAACCCGCGGTTCGGGCCGAGGCACCGGCGCGGCGATCGGGACCGCCCGAAGGCGGCCCCGATCCGACGGGTCCCGGGAGGCCGATCAGGCGTAGTCCAGCGTCCAGACGTTGAGGTTCTGGATGACCGGAGCGTTGACCGAGCTCGAGTACACCGTCGAGTACCGGCAGGAGGCGTCAGCCTGGAGCTTGGTCACCGTGAACCGCCGGGTCTCGTGCATCATCACCAGGCGGGCGGTCTTGCCCGCCGGAACGGGCTTCGTGTAGCTCCACGACCCGGCCTTGGACCAGGTCTTGCCCAGGCTGACCCCGGCGGTGGCGCTCGCCTTGGCGAAGACGACCCCGGCCTCGGCGGTGACGCTCGCCGACGCCGTGGCCGTGACCGAGCCGGTCTTGGTCGCCGTGTAGTTGATGGTGCCCGGACCCCGCAGGTAGTCGCTCTGCAGGTTCGTCATCTTGGAGCTCTTGGACACGTTGGTGATCTTGTAGATGGAGCGCTCGCAGATGGGCCGGGCCGAGGCGGCCGTCGGGGCCGCCATGGTGATGGTGGCCGAGGCGAGCACGGCGACGACGAGCGCCGCGAGTGCCTTGACGGGCGAGCGGTGCGCGGTGGGTGCGGTGGTGGTGAGCATGGCGGGTCCTCCCCCTGGTGCCCCGGACCCGGTGTCCGGTGCGGTGTGGGATCACCCTCTCCCGGGCCGCTGAAGGCCCCCCAAAGAGCGGCCAAAGGCCGAGTCGATCAGCCCCCGAGCTGCTGGGAGATCGCCACACCGGTACCCGAGGCGATCGAGGTGCCGGCTCCCGGGCTCACGTAGCAGGCGGCGTAGGCCGGCTGACCGCAGTCACGCTCGGCCAGGCCTCCGGCCTTGCCGCCGATCGCCCGGACCAGGTGGTACGACCACTGCTTGCCGATGACGTCGGGCACGACGCCGGTGGCCGTGGTGTACGGGCCCACCCCCGAGGCGTTCACGGCCGCGACCTGCCACTCCACCCAGGAGCTCCCGCACTGGGTGTCGGCCCCGAGGGTCGCCGTGGTGCCGGAGACGGCGACCTCGATCCAGGCCGAGGTGCCGGTGCTGCACCCGCTGGTCCAGCGCTGCCGGTGGCGCACGCGGTACCCGGTGATCGAGCCGCCGCTCGAGGGTCGCCCCCACGAGAGCGCGACGTTCACGGTCTTGGTGGCGCCGGTGCTCGCCATCGTCGGGTTCCTGGCCACCACCGAGGTCGGTGCGCCCGGCTTGGCCAACGGCGGCGCGGTGGTGCTCGTCGTGGTCGTGGACGTGGTGGTGGTGGTGGCGGGACGCGTGGTTCCGGGGGTGGCGGTGGTACCGACCGAGCCGCCGTCGACCATCGTGGTCGTGGTGCCGCCGCCGCCCGAGGACGCCGGATCGACGGGCGCGCCGGGGTCGGCCACGGTGTCGGTCGGATCGGTCGCCGCCGCGCCGGTGTCGCGCTCGAGCGCCGCCGTGGCGAAGCGGATCTCGTCGTCGGCATCGGCGACCGCGGCGCGGTGCAGTCGGACGATGCGCTCGAGGTAGGCCTGGGTGGGTTCGCCGCCGGCCGGCAGGGGCGTGGTCCAGCGCAGGGTCTGCTGCGCCCCCGGGTCGAGGGTGAGGACCCAGTAGACGACCGGATCGTCGACCACCGTGCCCGTCGGCGCCCGGCTGAAGTCGACATCGGCCACCGAGGCGGCCAGCTGCTTGGGCACCACCTCGAACCAGATCCGCTTCGCCGTCTGGTCGGTGGTGTTGGTCACCGTGACCGACGAGCCGATCGCGTCCCCTCCCTTGATGTCGTAGCGGCGGGCGACCTCGAGCCCGTCCTCGGTCACGGGATCCTCGACCACCGACGGGGCCGCGGCAGAGGCGGCCGAGGTCGTCGTGGTGGCGGGGCGGTTCCGACCGGTGCTGACCTCCTGGCGTTCCTCCGGGCGGGTGGCGATGAACGCCACCACGGCCGCGACCACGAGGGCGACGGCGACCACGGCGATCCCGAGGATCCGCCGGCTGCGCCCCCGACCCTGACCGCTCGGTCCGTCGCCGAGGGGGCCAGTCACGGCCGAGGCGGCCGCGTCGTCGATCGGTCCGCCCAGCGGCGCGCCCGCCGCCAGGAGCGGCGGCACGACCGCCCCGAGCGCGGAGGCCGCGGCACGGAGCTCCTCCCCGAACGCGGCGGCGCTCGGCGTGCGTTCCGCCGGCGACTTGGCCAGCCCGCGCTCGATGACCTCGGCGAGCTCGCCCGGCACCCCGTCCACCCGAAGGTCCGGCGGAGGTTCGGTGCTGATGCGGGCGATGAGCGGGGCGAGCGTCTCCTCGGCATCGCCCTGGAACGGTGCGCGGCCGGTGAGCGCGAAGAACAGCGTCGAGGCCAGCGCGTAGACGTCGCCCTCGGCCGATGCGGGCGCACCGGCGATCACCTCGGGCGGCGCGTGGGCGAGCGAGGCGGAGATCGATCCCGATCGCGTCTCGAACTCGCTCGCCATCCGCGCGATCCCGAAGTCGACGAGCTGGGGCGCCCCGAACGCCGAGAACAAGACGTTCTCGGGCTTGACGTCGCGGTGCACGATCCCGCGGGCGTGGGCCGCGGCGAGGGCGTCGGCCAGGCCGACCCCGAGCTCGATCGCTCCGTCGGGTGCGAGGGGTCCGCCGGCGGCGACGCGATCGGCGAGGGACCCCCCTGACAGGTGGTCCATCACCAGGTAGGGGTCGCCGGCCGCGGTCACCCCCGAGCTGTGGATGCTGACGATGTTGGGGTGACCCGACAACGAGCCGGCCGCGCGGCACTCACGTTCGAACCGGGCCTGCCCGTCCTCGTCGAGCGCCTGGCGCAGGACCTTCACCGCCACGGTGCGGCCGTGGGCCGTGTCATCGGCCCGGTAGACCGTGCCGAAGCCGCCTCGTCCGATCTCCTCGAAGCCGGTGAGGCCGCTGATCTCCGGTTGCACGCCGAGCCTCCCCTGCTCCCACCTCGTCCGAGGTGCACGCAGCGTAGTGAGCGGGTCGACGATCGACCCTCGCGCGCGGCGGTGGGGCACCCTGCGGGTGCCCCCACGCCGTCCGGTTCGGTCGTGATGATCCACGTGCCCCGCGGGTCCGGGATCGATCAGTTGTAGATCGTGACCTTCGAGCCGCAGGGATCGGTGCCGTTCGGGACGTTCTTGCAGAGCTTGAAGGCCATGCCGTTGTAGGCCGAGTCCGTCGGCTTCGAGAAGGACTCGCTGCCGGCGGCGCCACCGCAGTCGTCACCGGTGAGGCGGTGCCAGCCCGAGTCGAGGCCGAGGACGGCGACGTACTGGTACTGGACGTAGATGCAGGTGCTGCCGCTGTTGTCGAACTTGGCGGTGCCGCCCCAGTACTTGGAGTAGGTGATCGAGCCGGTGCCGTTGTAGGAGGGGATCGTCTTGGTGTCGCCGACCTTGGCGTTGGCGGCGGCCGGAGCGGCGAAGGCGGCGAGCGCCACGATCGAGGCGGCGAGCAGGAGGCGCAGCCCGGCGAAGCGGCGGGCGGAGCCCTTGGTGGCGGTGGTCGTGGTGGCGGTGGTCGTGGTGCTCATGGTGGGTCCTCCCCTTGTGCCTCGGACCGGATGTCCGCTGCGGTGTGGGATCACCATCTCCCGAGCGCCAAAAGGCCCCCCAAAGGTCCGCTAAAGGCGCCCGGATCTGCGGGCGGGTGCCGACGAACTCCCTGGTCAGAGGGTGTCGGCCCGGTACCGGATGAGGTGGGCGCCGACGCGGATGACGTCGCCGTCGGCCAGCAGGTGCTGCAGCACCGGCGCGTCGTTGACGAGGGTCCCGTTGGTGGAGCCGAGATCGACGAGCAGGTAGCCGCCCAGCGCCGGACGGAGCTCGACGTGTCGCCGGCTCACGGCGACGTCGGGCAGCGTGAGCTCGCAGTCCGGATGCCTCCCGATGCACGTCACACCCTCGAGGGCGATCTCGTCGCCGTTCTCGAGGACGAGCCGGCAGTGGTGCTGGACGGGCGCCCGGTACGTCGCACCCGGGTCCCCGTCATCGGGACCGGCCGCAGGGGATGGCGCGGCGAGGTCGAGGCTGGGGTCCTGGGCGAGCACGGCCGCCTCGAGCCGCCGCAGCTCGGGCCCCGGGTCGATGCCGAGGTCCTCGCCGAGCACGCGCCGCGCGCGCTGGTAGGTGCTGAGGGCGTCGGCCTGCCGGTCGCTGCGATACAGCGCGACCATCAACTGGCCCCACAGGCGCTCGCGGTGCGGGGCCTCCCCGACCGCGGCTTCGAGCTCGGCCACCAGCTCACGATGCGCGCCCGCGGCGAGCGACGCCTCTGCGTGCTCCTCGAGCGCGAGGTTGCGCCGCTCGGCCAGCCAGGGCACCGCCGACTCGACGAAGGGCGCGTCGACCACATCGGCGAGCGCCGGCCCCCGCCACAGCGCCAGCGCGTCGGCCAGCGCCCGACGGGCCCCCGGGGGGTCGCCCGCGTCCATCAGCGCGCGCCCCTCGGCCACGCGCGCATCGAAGCGCGCCAGGTCGAAGCAGGTGGGATCGACCTCGATCAGGTAGCCCGGCGAGCGGGTGAGCAGCGTGCCCGGGCCGAGCACCTTGCGCAGGTTCGACACGTGGACCTGCAAGGTGGCCTGGACCCCCATCGGGGCGTCCTCGCCCCAGATGCCCTCGATCAGGCGCGACGAGGACACCACCCGATCAGCGTCGAGCAGCAGCATCCCGAGCAGGGCCCGGGCCTTGGGGCCGCCGATCTTCAGCGGCGACCCGTCGCGCCGCACGTCGAGCGGCCCGAGGATCGCGTAGGTGATGCCCGACCCATCCCCGTCGGGCACGCTGCCGACGGTCGTCGGATCGTCGGTCATGTCAGGCGGTGCGGGTCAGCACCCGGAGCGAGCCGACGGCTCGGCGCTCCACGAAGCCGTCGTCGAGCGCGCCCAGGTAGATCTCGTACGGCGGGCGACCCCCGTCGGCCGGGTCGGGGAACAC
>CAZUYW010000003.1:0-50017 GCA_964624775.1 uncultured Iamiaceae bacterium | reverse complement strand
GCCGACGAGGCAGAGCGCCGCCTCGGCGAGCTCGATCGCGAGCCGCGCGCGCCGGGCGAGGCGCAGGGCATCGTCCAGCACGCGCTCGGCGTCGGCCAGCCGGCCCTGGTGGTGGAGCGCCCGTCCGAGGCCGATCGTGGCCCGGGCCTGGGCCCGCACGTCGAGGTCGGCCTGGTCGCCGAGCAGCTCGATGGCTGATCGGAACCCGTCCTCGGCGAGGGACCAGGCGCCTCGGTCGAACGCCGCCTCGGCCGCGAGCACGAACAGGTCGGCGGCCTCGGCGGCGTGGGCGGGGCCGGCGACGGCCAGGTGCGTGGCCGCCTCGGCGGAGCCGTGGGTGCCGGCCTCGCCGGCGAGCGCGGCGCCGACCCGTCCGTGCAGACGGGCCCGCCGGGTTCGCCCGATCCGGGCGACCACCGCGTCCTGGGTGATCAGGTGGGGGAACGAGAAGTGGTCGAGCTCGGCGCTCTCGACGAGGAAGCCGAGCGCGGCGAGCACCTCCAGGTCGTCCAGCACGTCGTCGACCGACCGGGTGGCGGCACCGGCGAGGCGCGGGACCGAGAACGACGAGCCGAGCACGGCCGCCAGCTCCACGAGGTCGCGCTGGCGCCGGGGCAGCGCGTCGAGCTGGTGCCCGATCCACTCGCGCACGGCGTCGGGGACGGCCAGGGGATCGATCGGCGCACCGCTGCGCCGCGACGCGGCCACGACCTGGGTCACGAAGAACGGGTTCCCGCCGGTGCGGCGGTGCAGCTCGCGCGCGGCCTCCTCGGGGTTCTCGGCGCCGGGTCGGTCGTCGAACAGCGGGAGGAGGTCGTCGGCCTCCAAGGCCCGGACCGCCACCGTGCGCATGGGGATGTGGCGAGCCATCCGGGCGAGCGCCTCGTGGACCGGCTGGGGCAGCTCGCGCCCCGTGGCGACCACGAGCAGCGGGACCTGCACCGCGCTGAGCGTCTGCTCGAGCAGTCCGACGACGTCCGCCCCCGCCCACTGGAGGTCGTCGAGGACGAGCAGCAGGGGCTCCCGAGCGAGCTCGGCGAGCGCGTCGCCCACCAGGCGGAACAGGTTGGCGCGGGCCAGCTCGGGCTCCTCGCGCAGCGCGACCAGTTCGGCGAGCTGGTCGGCCAGGTCGGTGGCCGGCCGCCGGCCAGCGTGGACGAGCGCGTCGGTGAGCGCCCCGGCGAGGGGCTCGAACGCCCGCCGTTCGGTCGGCGTGCACGTGCACCACACCACGCGCCCCGTCGTCGGGGCGTCGACGGCGGCGGCCAGCTCGCGGGCGAGCCGGGTCTTGCCGATGCCCGACGGTCCCTGCACCAGCACCAGCGTCGGTCGTCCGGCGTTGGTCACCGAACGCCACGCCTCCTCCAGAGCGGCGCGCTCGGCATCGCGCCCGAGCAGCTGGTCGAGGGGCTCGGGCTCGGCGGGCACCGACCGACGCCGGGGCGTGCCTCGCCGAGGCGAGGGATCGCGCTGCTCGTCGGCTCCGGCGATCAGCGCCGTCGTGGCCGGGGCGGGGGTGAGGCCGAGCTCGGCCACGAGACGGCGCCGCAGCTCCTCGTGGGCCTCGATGGCCTCCTGGCGACGGCCGTCGGCCACGAGGGCCTCGATGAGGAGGTGGCTCACCGCCTCGTCGAGCGGGTGCTGGCCGAGCCACCAGGCGGCCACCGCAGCGGCCCGGTCGGGATGGCCGTCGGCGATCAGGCCGCGGGCCTGGATCGTGGTCCCGCGGCGGGCGAGGTCGGACACCCACTGGTTCGCCCACCGCACCCACTCGCCATCGGTGGCGGGCAGCACGGTCTGGCCGAGCAGCTCGGTCCAGCGGTGGGCCAGCGCGACGGCCTCGTCGGGCCGGCCCCGATCGAGCGCGACCTGGGCGGCGTCGAGGTCCTCGACCGCTTCGGTGACGTCGACGCGGAACCCCGGGGGCAGGTCGACCTGCACGGTGCCATCGCCCTGGACCGCCACGACCGCGTCGATCCCCGCCGCCTCGCACGCGTCGCGGACCTTGGACAGGACGCCGCGGACGGCGCCACGCCAGTGTGGTCCGAGCGGTTGCTCGCCCCACAACAGGTCGGCCAGTCCGCCCGGCGTGGTGGGCCGGCGCTCGAGGAGGAGGTGGGCGAGCACGAGCTGCACCTGCGGGCGGCCGATCGTCACGGTGCCCTGCGGTCCGGTCAGGCTCACCTGGCCGAGCAGGCGCGCCCGCCCCGGGTGACTCGTGACCGCCTCGCTTGCCGGCCTCGGTGGCATACGGCGTTGCTCCCCCGATCGTGCGCGCTGCTCCCGTCGTGCCCCGTCAGCCTAGGAGAGATGTCCGAATACGGGTCAGGCGGGCCGGTGGGCGACCCAGAGGTCTTCGGCGGGCCAGGTGCGCGCCCAGTCGGCGGTGACGATCTCGTACCACTCGGGGGTCGTCGCGTCGGGGCCGGGCACGAGCTCGTGCAGCGCGTCGACGACGAGGCCTGCGTCGCGCAGGTGGGCGATCCACTCGCCGTGGCCCGGATGGTGCTCGACGCCGCCGCCGTCCCAGGCCACGGTCCGGACGTCGGCCGCACCCCGCAGGAGCCGGTCGCCGGCGAAGCCGCCCTCGTCGGGCACGCACAGGGCGGCGAGCACGCTGTTGGTGAGGAACACGAGCCGGCCGCCCGGGCGGAGCACCCGCGCCGCCTCGGGCACCCAGCGCGCCGGGTCGCACCAGGGCGCGACGCCGTACTCGGACACGACGAGGTCGAAGGAGGCGTCGGCGAAGGGGAGGTCGTCCGCGCTCGCCTCGACGAGCGGGAACGCGAGGTCGTGCTCGAGCTGGGCGGCCCGGGCCGTGGCGAGCTGGTCCGGGCTGAGGTCGGTGGCCACGGCGCGGGCGCCGAGCCGGGTCAGCTGGGCCGACAGGTACGCGGTGCCGCAGCCGAGCTCCACCACGTCGAGCCCGGCCGCCGGGCCGAGCGCGCCGATGACGGCCTCGGGGATGTGGAACAGGCCCCAGGCCACCGCCTCGTCGCGCCAGCGGTCGCGCCCGTCAGCGTCGGTGAACGCCTCGTTGACCTGGGCCCAGACCTCGCGGGCGCGGGCGCGGTCGTCGTCGACCATTCAGGCCGCGTCGGTGGCGTCGGTCCGAGGGCGGATCCGGCACCGCACCGGCAGCGCGTCGAGGCCCCGGATGAAGAGCCGCCCGCCCCAGACCGGCTCGCCGGCGAGCTCGAGGTCGTCGAGGCGGGAGATGATCGCGTCGAAGGCGATCTCGGCCTGGAGCCGCGCCAGGTGCGACCCGAGGCAGGCGTGGGCCCCGGCGCCGAACTGGAGGTGCTGGCCGGCGTCGGGCCGGGTGACCACCACCTGGTCAGCGGTGTCGCCCCAGCGGCGCGGGTCGCGGTTGGCGGCGGCGGGGCTGGCGAAGATCACCTCGCCGGCGGGGAGCTCTACGTCGCCGACCATCGTGGGCCGGGTGGTGATCCGGCGCATGAAGTGGTTCGGCCCGTCGTAGCGGAGCAGCTCCGACACGGCGACGCGGACGAGGCCGCGATCGGCGCGCAGCGCGGCGAGCTGGTCGGGCGCGCGGAGCAGGGCGAGGGTCCCGCTGCCGAGCAGCGAGGCCACTGGCTCGTGGCCGGCCATGTAGAGGGTGACGAGCTGGGAGATCAGCTCCTCGTCGGAGAACGGCACGCCGTCGTCGTCGGCCGCGTGCACCAGCTGGGACATCAGGTCGTCGGTCGGCGCGGCGCGCTTCTCGGCGGCGCGGGCCACGAGGTAGTCGTACATCTCGTCGAGGGCGGCGAAGCACTCCTCGCGCTCGGCGGCGGTCATCACCGGGTCGACGGTGCGGGCCACCTGGGCGGACAGGTAGCGGAACCGGGCGTGGTCCTCGTCGGGCACGCCGAGCATCTCCGAGAAGATCTCGACGGGCAGGGGGTAGGCGAAGTCGGCCATGAGGTCGAGCTCGACGACGCCCGGGCCGTGCTCGGCGGCGAGCGCGTCGAGCGCGCCGTGGATGCGCGCCACCACCCGCTCGCGCAGCTTCTCGATCTCGCGGGGGCGGAACGGATCGGCCATCAGCTTGCGGACGCGCGCGTGGTCGGGGTCGTCCATCAGCACGATGGTCTCCCCGGCGCGGGACCGCTCGGCCAGTCGGGTCAGCTCGATGGTGGTGAGCGGGTTGGGTGTGGCGTTGCGGATGTCGCTCGACACCGAGGCGTCGCGCAGGAGCCGGCCCACGTCCTCGAAACGGGTCACGACCCAGCCGTGCAGCAGGTCCGACCGGTGGACCGGGTCGCCGTCGCGCAGGCGCGCGTACTGGTCGTAGGGGTCGTCGGTGAAGCCGTCCTCGAACGGGTCGAACACGGCGGGCCGGGCGGTGTCGGTGGTCACCGGGCACCTCGTCGGATCATGGCGTGCTCCCCCTCGTCGACGGTCGTGCGTCGCCGGTCGTGCGTCGGCGGTCATGATCGCAGACGCGGTGGGGCACCGCGACCGGTCAAGCGATCGGTTCGGACGGGACGTCGTACCGGGCCTGGTAGGCGGCCGACCGCTCGCGCAGGGCACCCGCGTCGAGGCCGGTGTCGGCGAAGCGGTACCGGCTCCCACCGCCGCCCCCGTCGCCGGGGTTGGCGGCGAGGAAGGCGCGCATGGCGTCGGCGGTCGCCGGGTCGAGGTCGCGGCCGAGCGCGGCGTAGACCTCGTGCACGGTCGCCATCGGGTCGGCGACGAACCGGGTGAACTGCACGTCGACGATCCGCTCGGGCGGGATCACCCCGCGGTCCCGGGCGTCCATGCCCCGGTCGAGGCCCGTGAAGATGTCGGCCGCGTAGGCCTCGGCGATCTCGGGCAGGTCCACATCGTCGCTGGCCATCCGGCGCAGGTGGGCGGCGAGGGCGCTCACCGAGGTGATCACCTTCAGCGGATCGCGGTGGGTCTGCACGATCACCGCATCGGGGTACTCGGCGGCCAGCGCGTCGAGGTGCCAGAGGTGCGCGGGGGACTTCAGCAGCCACTCGGGTGCGGGGTGGCGGGCCTGGAGGTGCTGGAGGAACGTGCGGTGCCAGCGGTACGCGGGGGCGAGGTCGGCCTCGTCCAGGAGCCAGGCGTCGTAGGTCGGCACCCGGAACTGCACCGGGAAGATCATCGAGCGGAACTCGCCCCCGGTGATGCGCACGCACTCCTGGGCGAGGCGCGCCCCCATGGGGTGGAACGCGGTGAAGCCGGGGATCAGCACATCGGCCATGGCGAGGGTGGCGTCGACCTCGGCGATGCGCGGGTCGGTGGCGAACGTGGCCGTCTCGGGCGGCGGCACGGGCCGGTCGACCTCCCAGGTCAGCGGCGCCCGCAGCGATGGGTCGAGGGCGAGCAGGTCGAAGAGGATCGTGGTGCCGGTGCGGGGCTGGCCGACGATGAAGATCGGATGGTCCACGGTGCCGGCCGCCACCTCGGGGTGCGCGGTGCGGTGGGCGACGATCCCCAGGCGGGCCACGAGCTGATCGACGATGCCCGTGGCGGCCACCTCGACGCCGAGCTCGTGCAGGCGGGCCTCGGTGACCAGCGAGTCGAGGAGGATGTCGAGGCCCTCCTGCCAGGTGGGGTCGCCGAAGTCGTCGGATCCGGCGCGCTCGATCGCCTCCGCCACGAGGCGGTCCCGGTGCAGTCGCTCCCCAGCCATCGGCCCCCATCTCGTGGCACCCCGGATGGCGCCGACCGGCGGAACCTACCGCCGCTAGCGTGCGGGCGCCGGGGACGAGGAGGGGATCGTGGTCGACGACGCACCGGAGCTGCCGGCGACCATGCGGGCCTGGCGGACCCATGCCTACGGGCCGCCCCTCGAGGCCCTGCAGCTCGACGAGGTGCCGGTGCCCGAGCCCGGTCCGGGCGAGGTGCTCGTGGCGGTGGCGGCCATCCCGCTCAACCTCAACGACCTGGAGCGGGTCACCGGCGGGCCGATGATGGTGCCGCCCGAGCTGCCCGTCGTGCCCGGCATGGAGGTGGTCGGCCGGGTCGTGCGCGCCGGCGAGGGCGCGGAGGGCTGGCTCGGGCAGCGGGTCGCGGCGATGCCCCGGCAGGCGTGTGGCGGCTTCGCCGAATGGGCGGTGTGCCCCGCGGTGGCGACGTTCGCCCTGCCCGAATCCCTCGAGCTCCCCGAGGCTGCAGGCCTCTACTTCCCGTTCCACCTGGCGTGGCTCGGCCTGGTCGACCGGGCTCGTCTCCAGGCGGGCGAGACGGTCCTCGTGCACGCGGGCGCGGGCGGTTCGGGCAGCGCGGCCATCCAGCTCGCCG
Source organism: uncultured Iamiaceae bacterium (assembly GCA_964624775.1). Taxonomy (GTDB): domain Bacteria; phylum Actinomycetota; class Acidimicrobiia; order Acidimicrobiales; family Iamiaceae; genus Aquihabitans. The sequence continues at coordinate 43,759 of CAZUYW010000003.1, read as the reverse complement.
TCCACCTCGGTGCCCGGGTGATCGCGGCCGCGGGCGGGCCGGCGAAGGTGGCGCGGTGCCGGGAGCTCGGCGCCCACGTCGCTGTCGACTACCTCGCCGAGGACGTGGCGGCGGCGGCGCTCGAGGCCACCGGTGGGCGGGGCGTCGACGTCGTGTTCGACAACGTCGGCGAGGCCGTGTTCGACGCCTCGCTCCGGGCGATCGCGTACGGCGGCCGCTACCTGATGATGGGCTTCGCCTCGAACAAGGGCGTGCTCGACGAGCCCTCGATCGTCCCCCGTCGCCTGGCCACTGCGAACGTGGCGCTCCACGGGGTGCTGCTCGCCTACGCCACGGACGACGTGCGCGCGTTCGTGAAGGAGGCGATGGGCTGGAACTTCGTGCCGGGCGAGCGGGGCACGGCGATCATGGCCGCCATCGTCGAGCTGGCCGAGGCAGGGGTGCTGCGCCCGCTCGTCGGGCAGGTGGCGGGGTTCGACGCCATCCCGCAGGCGCTCGTCGACCTCGCCGAGCGACGCACCGTCGGCCGCACCGTCGTCCTGGTGTGACCGGGCGGGACGCGTGGCATCCTGCTCGGGTGCCCACCCCCGACGGCGCCGACGCGCCCCGCCGCCGCTGGGTGGCCTTCGCCCCGCTGCGCCACCGCAACTACGCGCTCGTGTGGGGCGCCGGGTTCGTGTCGAACGTCGGCACCTGGATGGAGACCGTCGCCGTGGGCGACCTGGTGGCCGGCCGGACCGGCCAGGCCGGGTGGACCGCGCTCGTGGCCGCGGCCGGGTTCCTCCCGATGGGGCTGCTCGGCCCGGTCGGCGGCGCCCTCGCCGACCGCCTCGACCGGCGGCGCATGCTCCTCGCCATGACCGCGGCCCAGATGGTGTGCGCCGGTGCGCTGGCGCTGCTCGCCGCGACCGATCACATCTCCCCGGGGATCGTGGCGCTCGTCGTCTTCGCGGCCGGCTGCGTGGCCGGGGTCGGCTTCCCCGCCTACTCGGCGATGCTCCCGGACCTCGTCCCCGCCGAGGACCTGCTCGCCGGGATGACCCTCAGCCAGGCCCAGTGGAACCTCGGCCGGGTCATCGGGCCGGTGCTCGCCGGCATCGCGATCGGCCTCGGCTCCTACACCGCGGCGTTCGCGATCAACACCGCCTCGTTCGCGGTGATGCTCCTCGCCCTCCAGGCGCTGCGCCTGCCGGCGCACGTCCCGCCCGAGGACGACGACGGCCTGTGGACCCGCATGCGCGTCGGTGCACGGGCCGCGCGCGACGAGCCGGGCGTGTGGTCCTCGATCCTGCTGATCTCGGTGGTGGCGCTCACCGCCTCGCCGTTCATCGCGCTGATCCCGGCCATGGCGCGCGTGCGCTTCGACGGCGACTCGGCCCTCACCTCGCGCTTCGTGACCGCGCAGGGGGTCGGTGCGGTCGCCGGCGCCCTCATCCTGCCGGTGCTCGCGGCCCGCGTCGGTCGCTACCGGATGCTGCTGGCGAGCTTCGTGCTGCTCCCGCTGGCGCTGGTCCTCTACGGCGCCTCGCCGAACGCCGCGCTGGCGACGGTGGCCCTGGTGGGCGTCGGGGCCACCTACATGTTCGCCTTCTCGGGCATCGGCACCACGGTCCAGCTGCGGGCGCCGGCGGCGCTGCGCGCCCGGGTCCTGAGCTTCTACTTCCTCGCCCTCGGCGTGCTGTACCCGATCGGCGCGACGCTCCAGGGCCCGATCGCGGATCGCGTCGGCCTGGGCCGGGTGACCGCGGCCTCCGGTGCGGTCCTCTTCGCCGTCGTCGCGCTGATGCGGCTCCTCCGACCCGCCCGCCTCGCCGCCATGGACGACCCGAGCGGAGCGGCCGTCATGCCGGAGGCGTCGACGGCGTGAGCTCGCCGAACAGCTCGGCGCGCCAGGCGACGAGCACGGCGGGGTCGCCGTGGTCGTTCGGGTGGAAGTCCGGGCGGGTGTAGTCGAGCAGGGTCGCGCCGAGCCCGAGGCCGGCGAAGGGCGAGCGCCGCAGGGCGCGCAGGCTGCGCCACACCTGCCGGGGGTGCCGCCGCACAAGCGGGTCGCAGGCGAGCGAGCACGCCAGGGCCGAGGCGAAGTCGAGCGTGGTGGTCACGAGCGCGATGCGCAGGAGGATCGTGCGCAGCCACGTCCGTCCGTCGACCTGCTGGTAGACGTCGAACGCCACGGCGCGGTGCTCGGCCTCCTCGAGCGCGTGCCAGAGCACGAGCGTGCGGAGCTGGTCGTCATCGAAGATGGCGCGGACCTCTGCCGAGGTGAGCAGGGCATCGGCGAGCGTCGCCGTCCCGTGCTCCAGTGCGGCGGTGGCGGCGAGGCATGCGGCGGGCGAGAGGAGCCGTTCGAGGAGGCGGAGCGCCCAGCCGGCCCGTCGGTCGAGGTGGCGCGTCGGGTAGCCGAGCTCGGCCAGGCGACGGTTGAGGGCGCGGTGCTCGCGGGCGTGGATCGCCTCCTGGGCGCAGAAGGCCCGCACCCGGTCGCCCAGGACCGGGTCGTCGATCTGGTCGCGGAACCGGCGGACCGATCGCACGAAGAAGGCCTCGCCCTCGGGGAACGCCGCCGACAGGACCGCAGCGAGGTGGCCGAGCACGAGATCGTCACCGAGCAGGGGACGGGGGAGCGGTCGGTCCTCCCAGCTGAGGGCGACGGGCCGCACCGTGATCATCGCCGCGTTCTACCACCGCCGCGGCGGGCAGGCGTCGTCGTCAGCGCAGGAGCGGGATGGGGGTGAGGCGCAGCGGCGTGCGGCTGAGGGTGCGGATCGGCGGGGCCGCCGGGCCTCCGTGCAGCTCGAGCCAGGCGTCGAACTGGTCCGCGAACATCGGACGCCCGAAGAAGTACCCCTGACCGTGCCGACAGCCCATGGCGAGGAGCTGGTCGGTGGCGTGCTGGGTCTCGACGCCCTCGGCGATGACATCCAGGTCCAGGTTGCGGCCGAGGTCGACGATGGCACCCACGAGGGTGGCCGCGGCCTGATCGGTGGCCATGGCGTCGACGAACGACCGGTCGATCTTGAGCTCGGTGGCCGGGAGGGAGGTCAGGTAGGCGAGCGACGAGTGGCCCGTGCCGAAGTCGTCGATCGACACGCCCATGCCGAGGTCGCGCAGCTGCTGGAGCGCCGCCAGGCAGCGCACCGGGTTGGCCATCACGGCGGACTCGGTGACCTCGACGGTGAGCAGGTGGGCGGGGAGGTCGTGCTCCTCGAGCAGGGCACCGATCTGGTCGACCAGGTCCGGCTCGGAGAGGTTGGGGGCCGACAGGTTGGCGGACACCTGGAGCTCGATCCCCCGCGCCCGCCACGTGGCGGCCTGGGCGATGGTGAGGCGCAGCACCAGCTGGGACAGCGACCGGATGAGCCCGGTGTGCTCGGCCATGTAGATGAAGTCGTCGGGTGGGATCTGGCGACCGTTCGGCTGGGGCCAGCGCACGAGCGCTTCGGCGCCGTAGACGCGCCCCGTGGCCAGGTCCATCTGGGGCTGGAAGGCCATGGCCAGCTCAGCGGCCTCGATCGCGTGGCGGAGGCGGCCGGCGAGCGCCAGCCGCTGGGGGCTGTAGTGGTCGCGGTCCGAGGCGTAGACCTCGACGCCGGTCTTGTCCGCCTTGGCGCAGTACATGGCGACGTCGGACTCGCGCAGCAGCGCCGCCGCGTCGGTGGCGATGCCGCGGCTGCCGGCGATGCCGATGCTCGCCCCGATGTCGACCGACACGTTGGCGAGCACGAACGGCCGAGCCAGCTCCTCGATGATGCGGCGGGCGACGGCTTCGGCGGGGTCTCGGTTCGGGAGGTCGGGCAGCACGATCGCGAACTCGTCGCCGCCGAGGCGGGCCACCACGTCGTCGGCGTCGATCGCGCCCTGGATCCGGTTGCCGACCTCGACGAGCAGCAGGTCACCGTTCTGGTGGCCGAGCGTGTCGTTGACCTCCTTGAACCGGTCGAGGTCGAGGAGCAGGACGGACAGCTCCCGGCCCGCATCGACGAGCTCGGCGACGACCCGCTGGAACATCACGCGGTTCGGGAGCTCGGTGAGGGCGTCGTGGGTGGCGGTGTGCTCGGTCGAGGCCACCTCGTCGCGCAGGCGGTGGACCAGGTCCATGTTCTGGAGCGCGAGCCCGGCGTGGACGGCCAGGGTCTGGAACAGCGAGAGGTCGTCGTCATCGAAGGTGCGCAGGGACCCGCTGCGCTCCAGCACGACGAGGGCGAGGTCATCGTGGTCGTCGGTGGCGAGGCGGGCGGCCATCGCCTCGGTGGGCCCCGCATCGTCGAGGTGCTCGGCGACGGGGCCCGACTCGTGGAAGAGGCGGACCTCGTCGGTGAGGTTGCGCAGGAGGATGCGCTCGAGATCGCCCGCCGGCCGCGGGAGGGCGTAGCCGTCGCTGATGTCGAGTCGGGTCACCTCGTCGCCGTCGCGGATCACCAGGAAGGCGCCGTCGGCGTGGAGCACTTCGGCGGTCTCGCGCAGCAGCACCGCGGTGACGTTGCCCTCGGTCGCGGCGCGCCCGAGCGCTCGGGTGAAGTCGTCGAGGAGGCGGAGCTGGCGGTGTCTCGTGGTCAGGTTGGTGTGCGCGCGCAGGAGGGCGACGATCAGCGCGCCGATGAGGACGGCGAGCGCCGCTTCGGGCTGCTGGGCCGCGATGAGCGCGGTCAGCAGTGCGGCGTAGGCGACGCCGAGCACCGTGAACGGGATGCCCTGGAGGATCGACCGGGTCGACGCGGTCTCCCATCGCCCCTCGAAGATGCTGATGGCGGTGGCCACCAGGAAGCCGACCGCGAGGTCGGCCACGATCGCGGCCAGCAGGAGCACCCCCCAGCGCGCAGGTCCGTGGGCGTCGGGGGCGAGGTGCAGGACGAGGGTGACGAGCTGGACCTCGGCGATCGCGGCGCACAGGTTGACGGCGAACTTGAACACCGGCTGACGGTGGACGATCACCAGGACGAACACCGTCGCGACCAGCTTCATCGCCAGCACGACCCACGGCGCGAGGAAGGTGAGGCCGACGAGGAGGGGCACCCACGAGAAGGACAGGTTGACGCTCTCGTGGCGTAGCTCGATGTCGATCGTGACCAGTTCGGTGATGGCGAAGAGGACCGCGAGCAGCCCGATGACGGTGATCTGGTTGACCCCCGGGGTCGCGGTCGGCCCGGGAAGTCCGGTCAGCCAGATGACGCCGGGGGTGAGGGCGACGGCCAGCAGGGCGACGAACGCCGTCAGCCGCCGGAGCGCGCGGGCGTCATCGTCCTCGGACCCGGCCGGTGTCGGCGGGGTCGCGGTGGCGTCGGGGGCATCGGCGGACATGGTTCCTCGGCCTCTTCATCGGCCGCATCTGCCCAGGTCATGAGGGGTTCGGGATCCGAAGGTCCCGGGGCTCAGCTCCAGCCGTCGGAGCGCCAGGTCCGGCCGTCCCAGATCTCGGACCGCCAGGTGCGCCCGGCCCACAGGTCGGCGCGCCACGTGCGGCCTGACCAGGTGGCGGACCGCCAGGTGCGGCCGGACCAGGTGACGCCGTCAACGGTGAGCGAGTCCGACCAGGTGACCCCGGCCCACTCGTTGCCGTTCCACGATCCGTCGGTCCATGCGGTGCCGGCGGTGGACAGCGGGGCCCAGGTGGCGGGGACCCAGGGGGCCTCCTGCACGTCGACCTCGCCGATGAGCTGGGTGCCGTCGTCGGCGACCAGGTGGGCCGAGCCGCGGGCTCCCTCGATGGTGCCGCTGCCGGTGGAGGGGGTGAGGACCTGGGTGGCCGAGCTCGAGGTGCCGCGCTCGACGGCGTCGGCCAGGTCGATCCCGCCCTTGCCCTGGGCGTTGTTGGGAGCGCCCGGCACCGACTGGGCGCTGGAGCGGAGCAGGCGCTTGAGCTGGTCGGGGGTGATGGTGGGTCGCTGCTGGATGAGCAGGGCGGCGGAGCCGGCGACGACGGCGGCGGCCTGCGAGGTGCCCGAGCCCTTGGTGCCGGTGTCGCTGGACGACAGCGAGTCGGGGTAGGTCGTGTCGACGAAGGAGCCGGGGACCCGGCTGCTCACGATGGAGGTGCCGGGGGCGACGACGTCGACCGGGCGGGCCGAGCTGGCCTGGGCGGTGAACGGGGCGAGCACGTCGTCGGAGCGCCACGAGGGCTTCTTGATGTCGGTGGCGCCGACCGTGATCACGTAGGGGTCGGTGGCCGGGTTCACGAGGGGGCCGGCGGTGTTGCCGGCCGAGACGACGACGGCGATGCCGTTGCGCCAGGCCGACTCGACGGCGTGGGTGAGCGGGCTCACCTGGTAGTCCTGCACCGAGTCGGTGCCGTAGGCGAGGGCCAGGACCCGGATGTTGAGGCCGTTGTCCTTGCGGTGCTGGACGGCCCAGTCGATCGCGGCGATCACCTGGGAGACGTCGACGGCGCCGTCGGCCGCGCCCACCTTGAGGTTGACGATCCGGGCGCCGGGTGCCACGCCACCGTCGCGCCCGGCGATGATGCCGGCGAGGTGGGTGCCGTGCCCGTACGCATCCACGCCGGCGGGCATGCCGGCCTGGTAGTCGAGGGAGAGGTCGGGTCCGTTGACGACGGCGCCGGCCGCGTCGAGGCCGGCGACGGGCGCCACGCCCGTGTCGACGAGGGCCACGTCGACGCCCGCCCCGGTGAGGCCGCGCCGGTAGGCCGAGCCCGCGCCGATGCCCGTCGCCACGTCGGCCCGGGAGGTCTCGCCCGTGCTGACCCACGAGGTGCTCCCGCCGTCGCCCTGCCACTCGCTCTGGTAGTTCGCAGCGGTGGGCGCGGCCGTGGCGGTCGGGGTGGGGGCCACCGACACCACGGTGGCGGTGGCCAGCGCGAGCACGCCGACCCCCATCGCGCCGAGCAGTCGTCGGGTGCGCTGACCGGTCCCCTGGGCGCCACGCTGGGCGTTTTCGTACCCCGAAAGTTCACGCATGGTGGTGAAAATAGTGCGCTCTGCGGTGCCTCGCAAGAAAAGTTCGCACTATGCGTTTAGTCGGTCACGAAAAGTGGTAGTAGCGCCGATCCGGTCACTCGAGCGTCGTGAGCACCGCCGCCACCGCGAAGCCCAGCGCGGTGAGGAGGCCCACCGTGCGGCCCCCGTCCTCGAAGGCCTCGGGGAACATCGAGTCGGCGAGCATGGTGAGCACCGCGCCGCCCGCGAACGCCTGCACCATCGTGCCGTCGACGCCGGGGAGGTGCGTGGCGATCCCGTAGCCCGCGGCGCCGGCGATCGCCGACGCGAGGGCGATCCCGAGCCAGAGCCGGTAGATCGACGCGGCGGATCGGTCGGCCTGCATCGAGCCCGCCGAGGACAAGCTCTCGGGCACGTTGGACACGAACACGGCGACCAGGAACCCGATGCTCACCGTGCCGCCCACCGCGATGCCCATGCCGAGCACCAGCGACTCCGGTACGCCGTCGAGCAGCGCGCCGAGCGCGATCTGGACCCCGCCCCCGCCCGTCGGGCCGGCCGGCGCGTCGGTGGCGGCGCCGCCCCGTCGGGGGCGCGGTCGGGCGGCGTAGCGCTCCACCAGCCCGTCGGCCACGAAGAAGGTGATGGCGCCCGAGCCGAACCAGAACCAGATCCAGGCCTCCGAGACGCTGGTGTGGGGGATCAGCTCGTAGGCCAGCGAGCCGACCAGGGCGCCCGCGCCGAACCCCATGGCCTGGCCGACGACGCGGGTGGGCACCGAGAAGGTGAGGGCGACGAACGCGCCGACGAGCAGCGACGAGGCAGCGAGCAGCGCCCAGAGGGCGGCGGCGAGCATCAGGCGTCGGTCTCGGGCGGTGCCACCGGGATGCCGTCCCGCAGGACCGGGAACTGCCGGGTCGGGTCGTCCAGGGCGATCGGCGGTCCGGGCGCGCCGTCCGGACCCGGCAGGTGGCCCACGGCACCGTCGTGCGCGTACTGGATGATGTACGCCTCGCGTGGCCGGTCGGTGGTGTTGACCCCGGTGGCGTGCGGGGCCAGCGAGCTGAACACCACCACGTCACCGGCCCGGACGGGACGACCGCGGCGGTGGCGTGATCACCCCAGCACTCGAAGCCGATCGGGGTCTCCCGGTGGACCAGCGTCCCGTCGCGGTGGGCGCCCGCCATCACCTCGATGCAGCCGTTCTCGGGGGTGGCGTCGGTGAGGGCGACCCAGCAGGTGAGGTAGGCCTGCGGCTCCACGTAGGTGTAGCCGTTGTCCTGGTGCCACAGCACCGGCTCGGTGCCGTTGGGCGCCTTGGTGACGGCCTGCTCCCAGTAGAGGCGGACGTCGGGGCCCATCAGGTCGCGGCACGCGCCAACGATCGTCGGGTGGGTGCAGGCGGCTCGGAGGACCGCGCTCGTGGGGGCCAGGTGCGGGGAGACGAGCTGGGTGTCGAGGCCGGCGACGCTCAGCCGGCCGCCCGGGATCTGCTCGAGGAGGCCGCGGATGCGCGCCTCGCCCGGCGCGATGGCGGCGCGGATGGCGGCCACGTCGTCGGCGTCGAACACGCGGGGCAGCACGAAGCAGCCGTCGCGGTCGAACGCCGCCGCCTGCTCGGGCGTGATCGTCGTGCACGGCCCGCGATGGTCCTCCCACGTGAAGGCGGTGTTCCACGGGTGGCGCTCGCGGGCGACGGGCATGGCAGCACCGTAGCGACGCGACGGAGGCTGGGGCGGGGCTGGGGCGGTCCTACGATCGATCGGTGGCCCGACCCGCGCGATCCCCCGAGCTGTCGCCGGCGGCGTGGGCCGCGCTCGGTGTCGTCGCCGAGGGACCCATCCACGGCTACGAGGTCGCGCGCGTGCTCGCACCCGACGGTGCGGTCGGCCAGGTGTGGGCCGTCACCCGCCCGCTCGCCTACCGCGCCCTCGCCCAGCTCGAGGAGCTCGGCTACCTGGAGGTGATCGGGGAGGCGCCCAGCACCACAGGACCGACCCGCCGCCAGCTGCGGGCCACGGCGGCCGGTCGCCGGGCGTTGGCAGCGTGGCTCGCCGAGCCGGTCACCCACCCGCGCGACGTGCGGTCGCTCCTCTTGATCAAGCTCGCCCTGCTCGACCGTTCTGGGGCCGACGCCGCACCGCTCCTCGCTCGCCAGCGAGCCGTGATGGTCGAGCGGATCGCCGACCTCGAGCAGCGGGCCGCAGCGGTGGACGGGTTCGAGGCCACCGTCGTGGCGTGGCGCGTCGCGTTCGCCCGCTCCGTCGTCGCCTTCGTGGACGATCTGGCACCCGGGACGTGCCGGTAGTCAATCGCTGACTATCGTGCGGTGATGGCCGCACCCGAGGCACGTCGCCGGCATCGCCACGCGCCGGCGGGCTTCACCCTCATCGAGCTCGTGGTGGTCGTGGTGGTCCTCGGGGTCATCGCCGCGGTGGTGGTGGTGTCGCTCCGCGGCAGCACGCCCAAGGCCCAGGCCGGCGCCTGTGCGATCGAGCGCCGCAGCCTGCGCGAGTCGCTCGGGAACTTCCGCGCCCAGCGCGACCGCGATCCGACCGCCGCCGAGGGCTTCGGGCTGCTCGTCGACGACGGGTTCCTCGCCACCGCACCCGCATCGTCCTCGTGGCTCTACGACGGTGCCGGGGACGTCATCGGCGTGGGCCCCTGCGCGGGCACCACCAAGGGACCGACCACCCCGACGGCCACGGGGCCGGTCACGGTCTTCGCCGCCACCTCGCTCACCAACGCCTTCAACGACCTGAAGGCCAAGCTCGCCGCGGTGGCCCCGGGCCTGTCCATCACCTACTCCTTCGCGGGGTCCAACGCGCTGAAGGCCCAGATCAACACGGGCTCGTCCCCGGCCGACGTGTTCGCGGCCGCCGACACGCTCAACGCGCCGAGCGCGCCCCTCGTCGCATCGTCACAGCTCTTCGCCACGAACAAGCTGGCGATCGTCACCCGACCCGGCAACCCGGCCGGCGTGTCGGGCCTGGCCGACCTGTTCACCTCCGGCAAGCAGGTCGTGCTGTGCCAGACCGGCGTGCCCTGCGGCACCGCCGCCAACACGGCGTTCGCCACCCTCGGCAAGACCCGCGCGGACCTGGGCGCCAACTTCGTCTCGGAGACCGCGAACGTCGGCCTCGTCGTCACCGCGGTCGCGGGCGGTGCCCCCGACACGGTCGGCGTCGTCTACACCACAGACGCCGCCGCGGCGGGGGGCTCGGTGGGCACGGTCGCCATCCCCGACGCCAACAACGCGGTGAACCACTACCCCGTGTACCGCATCTCCAGCGGCAGCCACAGCACCGCCGCCCAGCAGTTCATCGCCTACCTGCTCGGCCCCGAGGGCCGGGCCATCCTGGCGGCACGCGGGTTCGGACCGCCGTGAAGCGCCACCCCCTCGTGACCCTGGCCGCCGGGGTGGCGGTCGCGTTCCTCGTCCTCCCGATCGTGGGCCTGGTGGCCCAGGCCCCGTGGTCGCGCTGGCTCGACGTGCTCGCCACCGATCAGGTCCGCCAGGCGCTGGTCCTGTCCCTGGTGTGCGCCACCGTGGCCGCGGCCATCGCGCTCGTGCTCGCGCTGCCCCTCGCCTGGGTCCTCGCCGATCCCACGACCCCCGGCCGATCCGTCCTGCGCGGCCTGTGCGTCCTCGGCCTGGTCCTCCCGCCGGTCGTGAGCGGCATCGCGCTGCTCGCCGCGCTCGGTCCCCAGGGCATCGTGGGGCGCCCGCTCTACGACTGGTTCGGCGTCCAGCTCACGTTCCGCACCTGGGGGACCATCGTGGCCCAGGTCTTCGTGGCGTTCCCGCTGGTGGTGCTCACCATGGAGGCCGCGTTCCGTTCGCTCGACCCCCGCCGGCTCGACGCGGCCCGTTCCTTCGGGGCCGGTCCCGGGCTGATCCTCCGCGGCGTGGTGCTGCCCGCCGTGCGGCCCTCCCTCGGTGCGGCGCTCGTGCTGGCGTGGGCGCGGGCGCTCGGGGAGTTCGGGGCCTCGATCACCTTCGCCGGCAGCCTGCCGGGCCGAACCCAGACCCTGCCCCTCGCCGTGTACGAGCTCGAGGCGTCCGACCACGAGGCGGCGATCATGGTGAGCCTCCTGCTGGTGGCGATCGCCCTGCTGGTCCTCGTCGCGCTGCGGGATCGGTGGACCGATGCCGTCCGCTGACCCGCAGCCCCTCGACCTCGACGTCACGGCCACCCGCGAGCGCTTCCGCCTCGAGGCCGCCTTCCGCGTTCGGGCCGGGTCGGTCAGCGCGGTCATCGGCCCGAACGGCGCCGGGAAGACCACCCTCCTCGACGCGCTGGCCGGCCTGGTGCCGCTCGACGCCGGCGCGATCCAGCTCGGCGACCGGGTGCTCGACGACGTCGCGGCCGGGGTCCACGTCCCCGCCGGTGCCCGGCGCACGGCGTCGGCCTTCCAGCACGGGCTGCTCTTCGACGGGATCAGCGTGCTCGACAACGTGGCGTTCGGCCGTCGGGCCCGGGGGGAATCGGTCGCCGAGGCGCGCCGCCACGCCCGCCAGGTGCTCGACGAGCTCGGGCTGGGGGAGCGTGCCGATGACCGACCCGGCGCCCTGTCGGGAGGCATGGCGGCGCGCGTCGGCCTGGCCAGGGCCCTGGCCGTGGAGCCGGACCTGCTGCTCCTCGACGAGCCGCTCGCCGCGCTCGACGTGGACGGCCGGGTCGAGCTGCGGGCCTGGCTCGGCGAGCTGCTCGCAGCCCGGCCCGTCACCACGGTGCTCGTCACCCACGAACCGGCCGACGTGCGCGTGCTCGCCGATCAGGTCGTGGTGGTGGAGGGCGGCCGCGTCACCGCCCGCTGCACCCCGGACGGGCTCGCATCGTGCGGGTCGGCGTTCGCCGGGCGCTTCGCCGAGGCGTGAGCCTCAGGCGCCGAGCGTCCAGCCGCCTGCTTGCATGTCGGCGATGCCGCCGCCGTCGAGCACGTCGAGGCCGACGGTCCGCATCCGTTCCGCGGCGATGGCCGACCGGCGTCCGCTGTGGCAGTAGACGACGTAGGCGACGGTGGGATCGAGGTGGTCGAGGGCCTGGTCGAAGTCGCCGGCCTGCACGTCCCGGTTGACCGCGCCGGCGATGTGGCCGGCGGCGTACTCGTCGGGGGTGCGCACGTCGATCACGAGGCGTCGCTCCCGGAGCGCGGTCGCCGCGGCCTCGCGGCCCGGCGCCTGGCCGGGCGGTGCGGAGGTGGAGGTCGAGGTGGCCGTGGTGCCACCCCCGGCAGAGGCGGACGTCGAGGTCGTGGTGGGTCCGGCCTGGTCGTCGCTGGACGAGCAGGCCGTGAGGGCGGTGATCGGCAGCACGACGGCGAGCAGGCCGATCGCGGCGCGTCGGGGGCGGATCTGCATGCCCCCCAGGGTATCCGCGCGGTGGCCTGATCACGGGATCGAGGGGCTGGGACGACGTAGGTTTTGCGGGTGATGTCCGACGACCGTGCGGCCACGCGCGCGGCGCGGGTCCCTGCTCCTGCCCGACCGACCGCCGGTCGTCCGGCGCGTCCCCGGATCGCGGGCCTCGACGGTCTGCGGGCCCTCGCCGTGGTCGGCGTCCTGCTGTACCACGCCGACGTCACCTGGATGCCCGGTGGCTTCATCGGGGTCGACATCTTCTTCGTGCTCAGCGGGTTCCTCGTGGCGAGCATCGTCCTGGAATCGGTCAGCTCGAAGGGCTTCCTCGACATCGGTCGGTTCTGGAGCGCCCGGATGCGTCGCCTGGCGCCGGCCCAGATCGCCCTGATCGTCGTGGTCTCCCTGGCGCTGGCGGTCGCCTTCCGGGACGAGCTCGACGAGCTCCGCGGTCAGGTGATCGCGGCGCTGACCGGCACCACGAACTGGTACCTGATCGTCACCGAGCGCTCCTACTTCGACCAGGCCGGGCGCCCGCCGGTCTTCCGCCACCTGTGGTCGCTCGCGATCGAGCTGCAGTTCTACCTGGTGTTCCCGCCGATCTTGGTGCTGGCGCTGCGCCGGGCCGGTGATCGCCTCGATCGCATCGTCGGGGCGATCCTCGCCGCCGCGCTCTGCTCCACGATCTACCTCGCCGTGCTGTACCACCCGGGCCAGGACCCCACCCGGGCCTACTTCGACACCTTCGCCCGGCTCGCGGCGCCGCTCCTCGGCGCCGCGCTGGCACTGGTGTGGCGGCCCCGCGCCCTCGCCCGCGCGCCGATCGGCGCCCGCGGGCGCGAGGTCGCCATCGCCGGCGGCGTGGCGGTGCTCGCGCTCGTCTGGCTGATGCACGTCGCCGGCGATCGGTCCGCGTTCATGTATCGCGGTGGGTTCCTGCTGACCGCGCTGCTCGCCACCGTGGCCGTCGCCGCGCTGGTGCACCCCGGGTCGCCGCTCGGGGGCCCGAAGGGCTTCGGCCACCCCGTGCTGGTGGCGATCGGCCTGCGCTCCTACGGCCTCTACCTGTGGCACTGGCCCGTGTTCGACCTGCTACGTCCCCGTATCGACGTGGGGTGGTCCTGGGGCGTGGTCTTCGTGGTCCGGATCCTCGTCACGGTCGCGCTCACCGAGGCCTGCTACCGGCTCGTCGAACGGCCCTGGCACCTGCGGTCGCCATCCACCTCGGTGGCCGGCATCCGTGCCCGGCTCGAGGGTCGCGACGGCGCGATCCCCGCGGTGCGGTACGCGTCGTGGGCCGCGGTCGTGGCCACGCTCGTCGCCACCGTGGTCATCGTCATCCCCCACCCGCGCACCGACGACATCGGCGACGCGCTGCGCGCCGGCCAGGACGCGCTCGACGCGTCGGGCGTCGGCGCCGAGCGCGGCGTGACCACCACCACGACCACCGCGCCGAAGGCGGACGGCGGCGCGACGACCACCACGGTGACGGTGCCCGACGACGGGCGGGTCACGCTCGTCGGCGACTCGGTGATGGTCGGCGCCGCCCCCTCGCTCATCGAGCAGTACGGCGACGACGCGATCATCGATGCCAAGGTCTCGCGCCAGGCCGGGGTGCTCGCACCGATCGTGCAGCAGCTCCTCGCCGAGGGCCGGCTGGGCTCGACCGTCGTGGTCCAGGTCGGCATCAACGGCACGGTCACCGAGGAGGAGCTCCGCGCCATCGTCGACGCGGCCGCCGGTCGACGGGTCTTCATCATCAACGCCCGCGTGCCGCGCTCGTGGGAGACGTCGAACAACGAGACCGTGAAGCGGGTCGTGCCGCGGCTGCCGCGGGCGAAGGTGATCGACTGGTACGCGGCGTCGAACGGCCACCGCGACTGGTTCCTCGGCGACGGCGTGCACCTCACGCCCGACGGCCGCGACGCCTACGCGCGCCTCATCAAGCGGGCCACCGACAAGGCCTGAGCCCGACGGGTCAGCGCGGGTCGGCGCCCGGGGTGCCGTCCACCACGCGCCACGAGGACTCGACGGTGGCCGCGCCCAGGACGTCGGTGGTGGTCGACGTCGAGATGAAGTCGACGTCGAACGTGGTCGGGGTGACGTCGGCTCGCGCGTAGCCGCGCTTGGTGGCGTCGAACCACTGCCACTGGGGGAGCGCGGCGAAGAGCGTGTTGAGCGCGCTCTCCTTGGCCGGCGTGGTGTTGGACGAGATGGAGGTGGTCATGAACTCGGTGCCGACGATCGGGGAACCGAACGCCTCGTCCTGCAGATCGGCGACGCCGGCGGCGTGGAAGTCGCCGGTCAGGACGATCGGGTTGCGCGCCTTGGCCAGCGAGGCGAGCACCGCCGTGCGGTCGGCCGGGTAGCCGTCCCACATGTCCATGTTGCGGGCCGACCCGAACGGCGTCGGCGTCATGATCGTCTGGTTGGCGAGCACCGCCCAACGGGCCCGGTCGGCGCTCAGCTTGGTGTCGAGCCAGCTGCGCTGGGTGCGCCCGAGCATGGTGCGGCCGGGCAGGAACCGGTCGGTGCAGTTGGTGGCGACGTCGTTGCTGCACGCCTGATCGGAGCGGTACTGGCGGCCGTCGAGCACGTGCAGGTCGAGCAGCGTGCCCCACGTGAGCGAGCGGTACAGGTTCAGGTTCTGGCCGTTGTTGACCGGGCCGGAGCGCAGGGGCTGGTGCTCCCAGTACGCCTGGTACGCCGCGACGCGACGGGCCGCGAACGTCGCCTGGTCGGCGGTGTCCTGCGGGGTGAGGCCAGCGTAGTTGTTCTCCACCTCGTGGTCGTCCCAGGTGAGGATCCACGGTGCGGCGGCGTGCGCGGCCTGGAGGCGCGGGTCGAGCTTGTAGAGGCCGTAGCGCTTCCGGTAGGCGGCGAGCGTCGTGACCTCCGCGGAGTTGTGCTGGCGCGGCCGGCCCGAGGAGATCCCGCCCTCGTAGATGTAGTCGCCGAGGAACACCACGAACTCCGGGTCGTCGGCGGCGACGTGGCTCCACGGCGTGTAGTAGCCGGACTCGTAGTGCTGGCACGTCGCGAACGCGAAGCGGACGTGGCTGACGCTCGCCGACGCGGCCGGCGCGGTGCGCGCCCGGCCCACCGTCGACACTTGACCGGAGGTGGTGAACCGGTACCAGTACGCCGTGTTCGCGGGCAGGCCCGAGACGGTCACGTGCACGGAGTGCGCGACAGCCGACGAGGTGGTGACGAGCCCGTCCGCGACGATCGTCGAGAACCCCGCGTCGGAGGCCACCTGCCACCGCACGAGCACCGACCGGTCGGGCATCCCGCCGAGATCGTCGAGCGGGCTCGGCGCCAGGCGGGTCCAGAGCACGAACCCGTCCGGCGTCGGATCACCGCACGCGACGCCGAGCGCGAAGAGCCCTGACGGCAGTGAGTCCGACGGGTCCGCGTAGCCGTGGAAGGTGCTCCCCGAACCCATGCCGCGCGGCAGGCAGGCGGACAGGCCGACGGCCGCCATGCCCACCAGCAGGCCTCGGCGCGTGATCCCCGGCCACGACGTTCCTTGGTCCATCTCGTCCCCCTGGGTCTCGTGCCGGCCCGATCGGGCCGTCCCCGGGCGAGCACCGTACCGGAGCCGATCGAACGGCGCCGCGCCTTGTCCCACAAGGGTTCTGACCGGTTGGTTCGTGGGCTCGGGACGGGTTGCTGCACGCGCCGTGCATGAATTGCGTGCACGGTGGTGTGCGGTATGTCACTATTTGCACCGCTCGTGCAGGAGGGGTGGCCCATGCCCCCGCTCCCGCGAGCGATGGGGGATCGGTCGTGAGGGACGACCGGCACAACTGGAGAGGGACACACATGCGTCGAACGATGGGTCGCAAGACCATCTACGCACTGCTCATCGTCTGGGCGATCATCGGGGGGTTGGTCTCGGTCATCGCCGCGCCGTTCACCCCGGCGGGCGCCGAGGCCACGCGGATCACCACGAGCCGCGACGTCACCACCAAGATGCGGTGCCGGGCCAACGCCCCCATCGTCGGGTGGGTCGACGCCGATCAGGACGTGTCGATCAACGTGACCGGACCGAACTACGTGAAGCAGGGCGACACGTTCGACGTGATCGTCGCCGCGGGGGACACCAACGTGCCCACCGACTCCGGCGGCATCGCCATCAACAACCTCCACGACATCTACACGCGGAACGTCTTCATGGGCGGCTCGACGCTGCAGAGCGTGTCGCTCGTCCCGGGCACCGGCTCCTACAAGCCGACCCCGACCTCGGCGCCCCAGGCGATCCCCGGCGCGGTGACGGTCACCAAGGAGGGCACCGACAAGGTCGTCCTCTACATGGCTGGTCCGTTCGGCCCGAACTCGGTGCTCACCCCGCCGAAGGTGAAGGCGACGATCGTCGCCGACGGTCCCGTCGGCTCGAAGATCAGCTCGAAGTTCGCCGGCGCCATCCCCACCAACATCTCCCAGGTCTTCCCCGACTGGGGCTTCAAGGTCACCCCGAACGTGCAGGCTCCCCTCGTCGGCGCGTCGGACGCATCGGCGACCTGTGCCCCGAACTACGGCTCCCTCGCGAACGCCAATGGCGAGACCACCGGCACCACCCCGCTGCTCGGTGAGACCACCATCCTCCCGAACACCGATCCCCTCGTGAACATCGCCGCGCCGGTCTCGGGCGGCAAGTACCTCCCCGACGATGTGGTGAACGCGGACTTCGAGTGCGTCGAGACCGTGTACGCCCTCACCTCCTGTGACGCCACCCAGGCGGACGGCACCCCGCTCGACTTCTCGCAGCTCGGCGTCCACACCTTCACCGTCACCGCGACCGACGCCAACGGCGGCGTGACCACCAAGACGGTCAGCTACTCATCAGGCGCCAACGTGGTGCCCACCGTGAACGCCGGTCCGGACCAGACGGTCAACGGCGGGACGACCGTCGCCCTCGCCGGCTCGGCCACCGACCCGGACACCGGCCAGACCCTCTCGTACCAGTGGACCCAGGTGTCGGGCACGCCCGTCACCCTGAACCCCGACGAGGCGAACGACCCGTTCGAGACGAACGTGCACTTCACCGCCCCGCGCACCGCGGGCGATCTCGTCTTCCGCTTCCGCGCGGATGACAGCTTCGACACCGGCGAGGACACGGTCACGATCCACGTGAACCCGAACCACGCGCCCGACTTCACCGCCGGGCCGAGCTCGACGCTCACCGGCAAGAAGCAGGGCAACGTCGTCACCCTCGACGGCGCCGCCACCGACGTCGAGTCCGACAACCCCATCGCCTACGCGTGGCAGCAGCTCGACGGCGCCGGCGCCCCGATCGACTCCGGCGACCCGCTGAAGGTCACCCTCACCGGTGCCTCGAGCTCGTCGGCCAGCTTCACCGCTCCGGCGGGCCCCTCGACCCTCCACTTCAAGGTGACCGCAACCGACTCGCTCGGCGCCTCCGCGGTGCGCACCGTCGACGTCCAGGTGGATGCCAACGGTGCACCGGTCGTCAACGCCGGCCCGGACCAGACGCCCGGCCGAGCCAAGACCGTCACCCTCACCGGCGCCGGCTCCAGCGACCCGGACGGTCAGACCCTCACCTACGCGTGGACCCAGGTCGACAGCAACGGTGACCCCGTCACCTCGGGTCCGCTGAAGGTCACGCTCTCCAGCGCGACCGCCGTCAGCCCGACCTTCACCGCGCCGACCATCACCGGGGCGGACCAGGACATCTTCTTCAAGCTCGTCGCCACCGACTCGCTCGGCCTCGCCGGCACGGCCGACACGGTGAAGATCACCCTGAAGGAGAACCAGGCCCCGGTCGCCAACGCCGGCGCCGCCCAGACGGGCAAGACCGCCAACACGGTCGTGACCCTCAACGGCTCCGCCTCCAGCGACATCGACTCCGGTTCCACCCTCACCTACGCGTGGACCCAGGTCGACTCCGGCGGCACCCCGGTCACCTCGGGCCCGACCAAGGTGACGCTCTCGAGCGCCACGGCGGTCAGCCCGACGTTCACCGCCCCGCACTTCGCGGCGAACACCGACCTGTTCTTCCGGCTCGTCGTGACCGATGAGCACAGCGCGGCGTCTGCGGCGTCGACCACCACGGTCAGCGTCTCGGCCAACCGGGCCCCGACCATCGGCACGCCCTCCTCGTCGGGCACCAAGACCGTCGGCGGCACGGTGACCGTCACCGTCCCGGCGCTCGCCAACGACGCGGACGGCGATCCGGTCGCCGGCTTCACCCACCAGTGGGTGCAGACCGACGCCTCGGGCAACGTGTGCGCCCCGCTCTGCGCCGTGGGCAACGTGACCCTCACCCCGGTGTCGGGCACGCCCCGCTCGGCCACCTTCGTGGCCCCGGCCTTCAGCGTCGCCAGCGCCACCCTCTACTTCAAGCTCAACGTCGGTGACGGCTTCGGCGCCACCGCCACGTCGAGCACCCTCACGGTGACGCTCACCAACTCGGCCCCCACCGTCCAGTGGGCGGTGCGCCCGGCCAACATGGCCGCCACCAACTCGACCACCAACGCCACCAACGTCAACGTGGTCTACGGCGGTCAGGTCGTCACCCTCGACCCGACCCAGAACCCGGCGCAGAACGCCAGCACCACCGACCCCGACGGCACGACCAGCTTCACCTACACCTGGTCGCAGCGCACCACCTTCAACGGCGGCACGCAGTGCTCCAGCGGGTGCATCTTCGCCGGTGGCGCCGGCAGCACGACCACGGCCCAGCCGGTGATCACCATCCCGGCCGGCTCCACGGCCCTGGCGATCTTCCTGCGCCTCACGGTCACCGACCAGTTCGGCACCTCGGCCACCGCGATCAACTTCCAGATCAACCGGGCCGCGGTCAGCCAGGCACTGCCCACGGTCACGGCCAGCGGCCCCGCCCTCAAGCTCACGGGCGAGACGGTGAACCTCACCGGCACGGCCACGGACCCGCAGACCTCGGCGACCCCGCCGCAGGTGCTCAGCTACAACTGGGTGCAGGTCGACGGCTCCAACAACCCGGTGCCCAACGGTGACCCGCTGAAGGTGACCCTCACCGGCGGCACCACGCTGACCCCGAGCTTCACCGCTCCGGCGACGCCGGGCACGCTGCGGTTCCGCCTCGACGTGTCCGACGGCGTCGGCACCTCGTCGGCCACCGCCACGACCGTGATCAACCCGGCCGGCAACACCGGCCCCGCCGGCGACGCCGGTCCGGACCAGACCCACGTGAAGGCCGGCCAGACCGTCACGCTCGACTCGTCGGGCACCGCCGACGCTCAGGGCCACACCTTCACCCGGGTGTGGAGCCAGGTCGACGGCGCCGGTGCGCCGGTGACCTCCGGCCCGACCCTCGTGACGCTCTCGTCCACCTCGGCCACCTCGCCGACCTTCACGGCGCCCAAGTTCGACGCCGACACCACCCTCCACTTCAAGGTGGTCGGCACCGACCAGTACGGCGCCGTCGGCTCGGCCGACACGGTCGACATCCAGATCGACGCCAACCAGGGCCCGGTGGCCGACGCCGGTCCGGACCAGACCGGCAAGATCGCCGGCCAGACCGTCACCCTCGACTCGTCGGCCACCGCCGACCCCGAGGGCCACGGCTTCACCCGGGCCTGGACCCAGGTCGACAGCGCCGGTGATCCGGTGACGTCGGGCCCGACCCACGTGACGCTGTCGTCGTCCACCGCCACCTCGCCGACCTTCACGGTGCCGAGCCTGGCCTCGACCACGACGCTGCACTTCAAGCTCGTCGGCACCGACACCTATGGCACCGCCGGCGCTCCCGACACGGTGGACATCGAGGTCCTGGCCAACCAGGGCCCCGTGGCCAACGCCGGTCCGGACCAGGGCAGCGTCGGGGCTGGCGACACCGTCACCCTCGACGGCTCGGCCACCGCGGATCCCGAGGGCCACAGCTTCACCCTCGCCTGGACCCAGGTCGACGGCGCCGGTGACCCGGTGACCTCCGGCCCGACCCACGTGACGCTCTCGTCGGCCTCCTCGGCCAACCCGACGTTCACGGCCCCGGGCCTCGCCGCCACCACGACGCTCCACTTCAAGCTCGTCGGCACCGACTCCTTCGGGGTGGCGGGCGCCGGTGACACGGTGGACATCGAGGTCCTCGAGAACCAGCTCCCGACCGCCAGCGCGGGCCCGAACCAGGGCTCCAAGAAGGCCGGGCAGCTCGTGACCCTCAACGGCTCGGGCTCGTCGGACCCCGAGGGCCACGCCCTCGCCTACGCCTGGACCCAGACCGACACCTCGGGCGTGCCCGTGACCTCCGGTCCCGCGCACGTCACGCTCAGCTCGGCCACCACGGCCCACCCGACGTTCAACGCCCCGGGCCTGCCCTCGGGCGGCACCCTCCGGTTCAGCCTGGTCGTGACCGACGCCGACGGCGGCGTGTCCGACGTGGCCGACACGGTGGACATCATCGTGCTGCCCAACGGCATCCCGGTCGCCAACGCCGGTCCGGACCAGTCGGGCAAGGAGGCGCCGCAGACCGTGACGCTCTCCGGCTCGGCCACCGACCCGGAGAACAACGCGACCACCCTCGCCTGGACCCAGGTCGACGGCGCCGGTGACCCGGTGACCTCCGGCCCCAGCCACGTCACGCTGTCGTCCTCCACGGCTGCCAACCCGACGTTCACCACGCCGGCCCTGGCCGCGGCCGAGACGCTCCACTTCAAGCTGGTCGCCACCGACGCCTTCGGCGCGGTGTCGCTGGCGGACACCGTCGACATCGGCGTCAACGCCAACGACGCTCCCACGGCCGACGCCGGTCCCGACCAGTCGGGCAAGGAGGCTCCGGCCACCGTCACCCTCGACGGCTCGGGCTCGTCCGATCCCGAGGGCCACGCCATCACCTACGCCTGGACCCAGGTCGACGGCGCCGGTGACCCGGTGACCTCCGGCCCCAGCCACGTCGCCCTGTCGTCGGACACGGCTGTGCACCCGACCTTCGCCACCCCGGCCCTGGCCGCGGCGGAGACGCTGCACTTCAAGCTCGTCGTGACCGACGCCTACGGCGCGATCTCGGCCGCCGACACCGTGGACATCGCGGTGGAGGCCAACGACGCCCCGACGGCTGATGCCGGTGCGGACCAGAGCGGCTTCGAGGCTCCCGACACGGTGACCCTCGACGGCTCGGGCTCGTCCGATCCCGAGGGCCACGCCATCACCTACGCCTGGACCCAGGTCGACGGCGCCGGCGATCCCATCGCCCCGACCGTCACCCTGTCGTCCTCGACCGCCCAGAAGCCGACGTTCACCACGCCGGCCCTGGTCGCCGCCGACACGCTGCACTTCAAGCTGGTCGTGACCGACGCCTACGGCGCCGTCTCGGCCGGTGACACCGTCGACATCGCGATCGAGGCCAACGACGCCCCGACCGCCGACGCCGGTGCGGACCAGAGCGGCTTCGAGGCACCGGACACGGTGACCCTCGACGCCTCGGGCTCCTCGGACCCCGAGGGCCACGCCATCACCCGCCAGTGGACCCAGGTCGACGGCGCCGGTGATCCCGTGACCTCCGGCCCGAGCCACGTCACCCTGTCCTCGGACACGGCCGTGCACCCGACCTTCGCCACCCCGGCCCTGGCCGCGGCGGAGACGCTGCACTTCAAGCTGGTCGTGACCGACGCCTACGGCGCGGTCTCGGCTGCCGACACCGTGGACATCGCGGTCGAAGCCAACGACCCCCCCACCGCCGACGCGGGCACCGACCAGACCGGCAAGATCGCCGGACAGACGGTGACCCTCGACGGCTCGGGCTCGTCGGATCCCGAGGGCCGGGCCATCACCTACGCCTGGACCCAGGTCGACGGCTCCGGTGACCCGGTGACCTCCGGCCCGACCCACGTGACCCTGTCGTCGAGCACGGCCAGCGGCCCGCACTTCTCGGCTCCGGCGCTCGCCGCCACCGAGACCCTGCACTTCAAGTTGGTCGTCACCGATCCGTTCGGCTCGGCCTCGGCCGCCGACACCGTCGACGTCGAGGTCCTGGCCAACCAGGCCCCCGTCGCCGACGCCGGCCCGAACTCGGCGAACCACGAGGCGCCCGACACCGTCACGCTCGACGGCTCGGGCTCCTCGGACCCCGATGGCCACTCGATCACCTACGCCTGGACCCAGGTCGACAGCGTCGGTGACCCGGTGACCTCCGGCCCGACCCTCGTCACCCTGTCGTCCTCGACCGCCCAGCAGCCGACGTTCACGACGCCGGCCCTGGCCGCCGACGCGACGCTGTACTTCAAGCTGGTCGTCACCGACTCGTTCGGTGCGGTCTCGGCGGCCGACACCGTCGCCATCGGCATCGGGCAGAACGACGCCCCTGCCGCCAGCGCCGGCCCGGACCAGTCGGGCAAGGAGGCCCCCACCGTCGTCACCCTCGACGCCACCGGGACCACCGACCCCGAGGGCCACAGCTTCACCCTCGCCTGGACCCAGGTCGACGGCGCCGGTGATCCGGTGACCTCCGGCCCGACCCTCGTGACGCTGACGGGTGCCACCACGGCCCACCCGACCTTCGTCACGCCGGCCCTGGCGGCGGCGACCACCCTGCACTTCAAGGTGAGCGCCACCGACATCTTCGGTGCCACCGGCACGGACACGGTCGACGTCGGCATCAACGCCAACGACGCCCCCATCGCCAACGCCGGCCCGGACCAGAGCGGCAAGGAGGCCCCGGCCACCGTCACGCTCGACGGCACCGGGACCACCGACCCCGAGGGCCACTCGTTCACCTACGCCTGGACGCAGGTCGACGGCGCCGGTGCGCCGGTGACCTCCGGCCCGACCCTGGTGACCCTGACCGGCGCCACCACGGCCCACCCGACCTTCACCACCCCGGCCCTGGCCTCGGCGGCGACGCTGCACTTCAAGCTCGTCGCCACCGACCAGTACGGGGCGGTCTCGACGGGTGACACCGTGGACGTCGGCGTGAACGCCAACGACGCTCCCATCGCCAACGCCGGCCCGGCCCAGACCGGGCGCAAGGCCGGCCAGACGGTGAGCCTCGACGGCACCGGCACCACCGACCCCGAGGGCCACAGCTTCACCTACGCCTGGACGCAGGTCGACGCCGGCGGTGTGCCGGTGACCTCCGGCCCGACCCTGGTGACGCTGTCCTCGAGCACGGCTGCCTCGCCGACCTTCGTCGCCCCGGCGTTCGCCGCCAACACGGTCCTGCGGTTCAAGCTGGTGGCCACCGATCAGTACGGGGCGGTCTCGGCCGGCTCGACGGTCGCCATCACCGTGGACCTCAACGCCACCCCGACGGCCAACGCCGGCCCGAACCAGTCGAACGTCGCGGCCTCGGCCACGGTCATGCTCGACGGCTCGGCCTCCTCGGACCCCGAGGGCCACGCGATCACCTATGCCTGGACGCAGGTGGACGGCTCGGGCAACCCGGTGACCACCGGGCCGACCCTGGTCACGCTGTCCTCGGCCACGGCCCAGAAGCCCACGTTCACCGCTCCGGCCCTGCCGGCCGGCGCGACGCTCCGCTTCAAGCTCGTGGTGACCGACGCCTACGGCGCGGTCTCCACCGGCTCGACGGTCAGCATCGGCGTGAACTTCAACCGCCGTCCGGTTGCCAACGCCGGCACCGACCTCACCCCCGGCCGCGGCAAGGTCGTGACCCTGAACGGCACCGCCTCGAGCGATCCCGACGGGCACAGCCTCACCTACGCCTGGACCCAGGTGGACGGCGCCGGTGTCACGGTGCTCCCGGGTGACCCGCTGTACGTCACGCTGTCGAACGACACCGCGGCACAGCCCACCTTCACGGCGCCCACCGCGGTGCTCCCGTCGGTGCTCCACTTCCGCCTGTTCGTGACGGACGCCTTCGGCGCTCTGAGCGATCCGGACGTGGTCGACGTGAACCTCGTCGAGGACAACGCCCCGGCGGCCAACGCCGGTGCGGCCCAGACGAACAAGGCCACGAACGCGGTGGTGACGCTGAACGGCACCGGCTCGACCGATCCTGACAGCGATGCGCTCACCTACTCGTGGACGCAGGTCGATCCCACGACCGACCTGCCCGTGACCTCGGGCCCGACCAAGGTGACGCTCTCGAGCAGCACCGCGGCGCAGCCCACCTTCACGGTTCCGCACGTCGCCTCGTCCACGACGCTGAAGTTCCAGCTGTACGTCGCCGACGTGCCCTACGGCCAGGTCTCGCCGACCCCGTCGTTCACGACGGTGCAGATCAACGCCAACCGGGCACCGACCGTCGGCACCCCGACCTCGTCGGGCACCAAGACGGTCGGCGGCACGGTGACCATCACCGTGCCCGCACTGGCCAACGACGCCGATGGTGACCCCGTGGCCGGCTACACCCACCAGTGGGTGCAGACGGACGCCGCAGGCACCCCGTGCGCCCCGTCCTGTGCGGTCGGCAACGTGACGCTCACCCCGGTGTCGGGCACGCCTCGCAGCGCGACCTTCACCGCCCCGGGCTTCACGGTGGCCAGCGCCACGCTGTACTTCCGCCTCACGGTGGGCGACGGCTTCGGCGCCAGTGCCCAGTCGACGACGCTCTCCGTGGCGCTGTCCAACACGGCACCCTCGGTCCCGTCGAACCCGACGCTGCGGACCGGCTACGGGATGTCGGTGGTGAACCCGTCGACCATCTACATCGGGTCCCAGATCGAGCTCGATGCGAGCTCGGTCGTCGACCCCGACGGCACCCCCGATGCCAACCTCACCTACACCTTCACCGGCCAGCCCTGTGGCGGTCTGGGTGAGTCCCTTGGCTGCCTGTTCGCTAGCGGTGCGAGCGGTTGGCCGGGCGGCTCCTGCCGTGGCATCACCATCACCAACGACCCGGACGAGCCCTGGAAGGCGACGTTCCAGGCCCCGCCGTTCGGTGCCAGCAACCAGAACCCCACGGCCTGCGGCCTCCGCCTGGTCGTGAGCGATCCGTTCGGCGGCACCTCGTCGAACAGGAACTGGAGCTACACGCTGAAGGCCAACGCCGGTGGTCCCACCGCAGCCATCACCGGTCTCCCGGCCAGGGTCCTGGCCAGCCGGCCGGGCCACCCCGGGACCATCGTGATGAGCGGTGCCACCTCCACCGACCCCGACACCGCACCCACGCAGCCGCTCGGCTACACGTGGTCGCAGGTCGATCCGGTGACCGGCAACGCCATTGCCCCGACGGACCCGGCCTACGGCACCTTCTCCAGCACGGACACGGTGACGACTTCGTGGACCGCGCCGGACACGGCGCCCCACGAGGTGGCGTTCAAGCTGTCGGTCACCGATGCCATCACCTTCCCCGGTGTGACGCAGTCCTCGACGGTGCGGGTGACGGTCCAGCGGGCCGGCGCCGACGCCGGACCGGACCGCCTCTCCAAGCCGGGACAGTCGGTGTCCCTTGACGGGTCGGCGTCCTATGACGCCTCCAACTACCCGCTGACCTACTCCTGGAAGCAGGTGTCGGGCCCGCCGGCGACCATCACCGGGGCGCTGAGCGCCATGGCCCAGGTCACCGCACCCTTCATCCCCCAGGGTGGCGATCCGCAGGAGCTCGTCTTCGAGCTCACGACCCGCAACGGGTTCGCGGCGAGCTACGACACCATGACCATCCTGAACACCCCGTGGGCGGCTGCGACCGCCGACGCAGGCGACGACCAGACGGTCGCCTCGAGCTCGCTCGTCGAGCTCGACGCCTCCGGCTCCAACTCGCCCTCGGGTGCGCCGCTCACCTACTCGTGGGTGCAGACGGGCGGTCCCACGGTGACCCTGCTCAACCCGACCACCGCGACGCCGGGCTTCACGGCGCCGTTCATCGGGCAGCTCCAGGGCCCGACCGACCTCACCTTCTCCCTGGTCGTCAACGACGGCTACGGGGCGAGCGTGGCCGACGAGGTCACGATCACGGTGAACCCGGGCATCGAGCTCCCCACCGCCCCGCAGGGGGTCACGGCGACGCCGGCGATGAACGGTGCGGTCGTGTCCTATTCGCCGCCGTCGTTCCTCGGTGGTGAGAACCCGTCGGAGTACCGGGTCCGTTGCACGTCGTCCAACGGTGGCACCGCCGCCACGGCGTACAACGGCCTGACCAACCCGGTCACCATGACCGGCATGACGAACGGGAAGACCTACACCTGCACCGTGGCGGCGAAGAACGCCGCCGGTGTCGGCCCGACCGGGGTGTCCGCCTCGTTCATCGCCGGCACGGTGCCGACCGCTCCCACCGGGGTCACCGCGACCCCGACGGGCGGCAAGGCGACGGTCTCCTGGACGGCTTCGACGGCCAACGGCTACCCGGTCACCGGCTACATCGTGACCCCGTACCAGGGCGCGACCGCCCTCACGCCGCGGACCTTCAACTCCACGGCCACCACCCAGGACATCACCTTCCTGACCAACGCGGTCACCTACACCTTCAAGGTGGCGGCGATCAGCTCCTTCGGGAACAGCGCCCAGTCCGCCGCCTCGGCGCCGGTCACCGTGGGTGCGCCTCCCTCGGCTCCGACGCTCCCGTCGGCGCTGCCGGGCAACGGTCGGGCCACGGTGTCCTGGACGGCTCCGAGCTTCACCAACGGCTACGCCATCACCGGGTACGTCATCACGCCGTACCTCGATGGGGTCGCCCAGCCGTCGCGGACCTTCAACTCCACGGCGACGAGCCAGGTGCTCATGAGCCTCACCAACGGTGGCAAGTACACCTTCGACATCGCGGCCATCAACGGCCGGGGCACCGGTGACGCATCGGTCCAGAGCGTGGGCATCACCGTCGGTGCGCCGCTCGCCCCGACCGGTGTGAGCGCCGCCCCGATGACGAAGGGCGCTGCGGTGACCTGGACCGCTCCGAGCACCGACAACGGCTCGGCGATCACGGGCTACTGGATCACCGTCTACAGCGGGGCCACGGTCGTGAAGACGGTGAAGCTGACCGGTGCCGGCACCGGCGCCAGCGTCACCGGCCTCACCACCGGCACGGCCTACACCTTCAAGGTGGAAGCGGTGAACGCCCGAGGGAACAGCGTGAAGTCGGCCGCCTCGGCCGCCGTCACGGCCCTCTAGCCCGATCGGGGTCCTCGGGCCCCGATCGCACAGACCCCCCAAGCTGCGGGCGTCCTCCTCCGGGAGGGCGCCCGCTGCGCGTCCGGACGGGAACTCCAGGCCCCTCCCGTGCGACTATTGGGTCGATGAGCTGCGAGGAGTGGTTCGAGCCGATCTCGGCCGGCGTCGACGGTGAGCTCGACGGCCGCGAGGCGGCCGCGGTCATGGACCACCTGGCCTCGTGCGCCGCCTGCCGCGAGCTCGAGACCACCCTCGCCGGGTTCCGCCGCCGGTCGGCGCTCCACGTGGCCGAGGCGGTCCCGGATCGCACCGATGCCATCCTCGCCGGGGTGAGCGCGAGCCGGTCCGGCAACCGGGCCCTGCTGGTGCGGGCCGCGGCCGTGGCCGTCGTGGTCCTCGGCGCCTGGGCCACCGTCCACGCCACCACCGACCCCGCCCCGCAGCCGCCCACCACGCGCGTCGCCTCCGCCACCGTGATGGCCGGCATGGACCACTTCAACGACCAAGAGGTGCACGTCACCCCCGGCACCACCGTCAACTGGCGGAACCCGAGCACCAACCGCCACCAGCTGGTGGTCGACGTGAACGGTGCCACCGTGCAGAACCCGCTCGCCCCCGGCCAGACCGACAGCGTCACCTTCGACGAGCCGGGCACCTACACCTACCGCTGCACCGTCCACGAGGGGATGACGGGCACGGTGGTGGTCGAGTCCTGATCGGGCCGCACCCGGTCAGGACCCGACACCCGAAACTTCAGGCGGGGCCGCTCCGGAACGTGACCGGCTCGAGCTTGTTGGCCCGCGGACAGGCCACCTTCATCTCGAGGTCGCAGCGGCTGCAGACCCAGGCACCGTGCTGGTGCTCGCCGTCCGCGTCCACCCGGTCGTCCGCGGCCGCCTCGCGACGCCACATGGTGGAGCCGCAGGTGGGGCAGCGCTCCTGCCAGAACGCACACTCGACGTCGGCGAGGCGCGAGGAGGACAGCGGGCAGCCGCGGTCGCCGCACACCGCCCACTCGGGGTCGACGACGATCGCCGACTCCGGGCACTTCGTGACGCAGTCACCGCAGTCGTTGCAGGTGAACGGGTCGATGACGAACAGGCCGAGGAACGAGTCGGTCTTGGAGAGCGCACCCACCGAGCAGGCGTACTCGCACCCGCCGCAGCCGATGCAGACCTCCTCGATGACCTTGTGGCTCACGTCGCCACCGGGGTCTGCGGGACGGCGTCCTGGGGGTGGAACGGGCGCAGCTCGCGCAGGCAGCCGGCGCACGCCCACGGGGCGACGTCGACGCGATCGGACGTGAACCGCTGCTCGTAGCCCTCGCCGGTCCACTCCCAGTAGCCGTAGGGCAGGTCGAGCACCTTGGTGAGGGGCTCACCGCAGGTGGGGCAGGTCGGTGCATCCATGGTGATCTCCTTCAGGCGGTGGCCGACGACGTCTCGACGGCGGCGGCATGGGTGCCGGCGCCATCGACGAAGGCCTGGACGGTCTGGTTGAAGCGGAAGAACTTGTCGACCCCGAGCGGGTCCGACCCCTGCACGACGATGTCGTCGCCGAGCAGCGTGAGGCTGTTGATGGTCTGGCGGCCGGTGGCGTGGCCGTGCTCGGCGATGTCGTCGAACATGGCCTGCCAGGCGGCGAGCGGGCCGACAAGGCGGCAGTCGGCGGTGAGCTCGTCGCCGGCCTCGATCTCCGACACGCCCTCGCAGGCGATGCCCCGGAAGCTGAGCAGCACGCGGAAGTCGTCGCCCCCGTCGCGCTGCATGACGACCGCGATGTCCATGTCGACGTCGCCCAGCACCTCGTACTGCTGCGGGTCGGCGTTCATCGTGGTGGCCAGGGTGTCGAAGAACGACACGGTGTCGATGGCGCTCATGGCTGGTCTCCTCGTCGGTCTCAGGCCGCGGTGAACGTGGCGGGGTCGATGCCGAGCAGGTCGATCGGCAGCTTGGTGCGGGCGACCCTGTTCAGGCCGGCGCGCTCGCAGCGGGCGAGGTAGGAGGTGAGCAGCTTCACGCTCAGGTCCTGCTGGCGGGGGAAGCCCTCGGTCTCGATGTTCTCCACGCCACCGGCCAGCAGCACGGCGATCGCCGTCGACAGGTCGGGCTGGCTGCCGAACTCGATCAGCACCTCCTCGCCGTGGTCGAGCGCCTCGTGGATCTCCTCGGCCGTGTCGGGGTCGTGCTCGATCGCGTACCGCAGGTGGAGGGTGCCGTAGGCGACGTGGCGGGCCTCGTCCTGCATGGCCATGCGGAAGATCCGCTTTTCGACGTCGGTCGGGCTGATCAGCTCGCCCTGCCGGAAGATGTCGAGGATGAAGCCCTCGCCGAGCAGGTGCATCAGCGCCGAGGCCTGCGTGTAGGTCTTGGCCTCGAGGATCGTGCGGAGCAGGCTCGTGGTGCCGCCCCGGGACTTGAGCAGGCCGCCGCCGTTGGCGAGCGCCCGCTTGCGGAACACCTCGCTGTGGCGGGCCTCGTCCATGATCTGGGTGCAGAGGAACATCTTGGCCTCGAGGAAGTCGTGGTTCATGCGCCACATCCACTTGGCTGGCAGGTCGGCAGCGATCATCTCGACCTCCGACAGGGTGGTGCAGAGCTGGCACATGGCGTGCTCGACGTCGTCGGGCAGCTCCTGCAGCTCGTTCCACGGGATGTCGCGGGTGGCCGACCACTGGCGGGCCACCGCCTCCTCGTAGAGCTCGCGCACGTTGTCGGACCACACCTCGGACTTCTTGTTGAGGATGTAGCCCATGTCGGGCGCCGGGTCGTCGATGTCGGCGCCGCGGGGTGCCATGGCCCGCCGCGGCGGCACCTCGGGCACCTCGCCGTACTTGCCCACGGCGATGTCCATCATCGTGAGTCCCCGGGGCCCCGGCTTGGGCTGCACGCCCCACTCGCTCTTGGCGCCCTTGAGCCAGAGCCAGTCGAGCGGGGCCCCCATCGGGGTCTCGGTGGGGAGGTCCGCGTAGCGGTCGGTCGTGTCGGTCATGGTGCCCCCTGTGGTCCCTGGAACCGCACGTCGATAACGCCCGTTATCGACATTGGTGGGACCGTACGCCTGCCCTGCCAGGCCCCCTAGGGTCGAAAGTCCCGCCCCCCTGTGCCGCGCGACAGTGCGACGGGGCGCGCGTCGCCTAGGTTCGGTGACGTCAGACACATGACACGGGAGGCGGCGGTGGTGCGGGGACGACGGATCGCAGGGTTGGCGGCGGCGATGGCGGTGATCGGGGCGGGCCTGGTGCTCGCCGGGTCGACCACCGCGTCGGCGGCGGGCACGTTGACGCCGTCGGCGGGCAGCGTGGCGGCAGGCGGCTCGCTCACGGTGACGGCGAGCGGCTGCCCGTACACGGAGCAGGAGACGCCGACGGGGTTCATCTCCCAGCGTCCCGAGGTGATCCTCGTCACCGGCAGCGGCGCCGATGAGCGCCTCGCCGCGTTCGGCGAGCGCCGGTCCGAGTCCGGTCTGCTCGAGCTCGCGCTCCCCGGCTGGCTGGATCCGGCGGCGCCGGCCGTCGTCGGTGGCCGCTGCGTGCGGACCACCTACACCTACGACCCCGACGCGGGTCAGGAGAGCGAGACCGTCACCACCCGCTTCACCTACCCGGACGCGCCGATCGACATCACCCCGAAGGTCGGCAACCCGCTCGCTCCGGTGCTCACCCTCGATCGCAGCACCGCGGCGGGGGGCCAGGTCATCACCGTCACCGGCAGCGGCTGCGCAGGGGCGGAGTTCGCCGACGTGAGCCTGGTCGAGGGCGAGGACCTGAGCGGGCGCACGATCGGCCGGTTCCTGGTCGGCAGCGGATCATCGGACGGCGTCGCGTCGGACGGCACCTTCACCATCGAGCTGGCCCTCAACACCCAGCTCGTCGACGGCGGGGACGGCCACGGCGGCCCGGTGCCCGAGGGGGCCTACACGCTCCTCGGGTACTGCGGGACCGACGCGGGTCCGTACGTGCTGGCCGAGCCCCGCGCCGTCACCGTGGCGGGCACCAATCCCTCGGGCTCCTTCGAGCTCACCCAGGACGGGGATCAGCTCGCGTTCAGCGGGGCGGGCTGCACCGGTGGCCGGCAGGTCACCGTGCGCGTCACCTCGGTCGGCAGCGAGGGGGGTCCGATCTTCGACACCCGTGGCCGGGTCGACCGTGCGCTCGCCCGGCGGTCGCTGCGCGACGCCGCCCGCGCCGATCGCGCCGCAACCCGCAGCCGGCGCCAGGCGCGGGACGACAGCGTCACCACCGAGGTCGTGGTCTCGCCCGAGGCCGACGGCACGTGGTCGGGCACCATGCCCGCGCCCACCGTGCCCTACGAGGTCTACGCCGTCGCCGACTGCGGTGATCCCACCGCCGATGGCTTCCGCTACGTGGACACGAACGTCTTCGAGGACGGCCGGGCCGAGCTCTACGTCGTGCGGTCGAGCCCCACCGCCTCGCCCGCCGGCGGCCGGGTGCACATCGAGGTCGAGGGCGACTGCGCCGGCCCGGTCACCGTCGCCATCGAGCGGCGCGACGGCACGGTGCTCGACGAGTCCGCGCCCTTCGAGCTCGGCGACGCATCGGTGGGATCCGGCGATGTCACCGCCCCGTCCACGCCCGGCAGCTACGGGGTCACCGGGCGGTGCGACGACGAGAGCGGCTTCCCGGACCCCTACGAGGTGTTCGCGCCGGCGACGGTGTCCGCCGAGGCGCCCCTGCCCGACGACCCGACCACCGGTTGGCCGAGCCGCGGGCCGCGCGAGGTGTACCACGGCCGCATCGGGCCGATCACCCTGCCGGCGATGGACAGCATGGACGGCATGGCAGCCGCCAAGGGGGGCGCCAAGCTCGGATCGAGCGGGCTGTTCATCCCGGTGCCCCGTCCCGAGGGCGACCTGGCCATCACCAAGATGGCCTTCGACCTGGTCGACGCCGACGGCATGCCCGTCAGCCAGCACGACGCCCACCTGCACCACTTCGTCATCACCAACAAGTCCAAGCCGAACCCCGCCTGCCCGAGCTCGACGTTCGGCCTGCCCGGGCAGATCGTCGGCGCCGCCGGAGCCGAGCGCACCGTCCTGCAGCTCCGCGACCCCTACGCGACCGTCGTGAAGGCGAGCGACGCGTGGACCGGCGTGTACGAGCTGATGAGCCGCGCCGACCACCCCCAGCAGGTGTACCTGACCTACGACATCACCTACCGCCGAGACATCGACAACGTCCGGCCGGTCACCACCTACTTCGGCTCGGCCACCGGCTGCAGCTCGTTCACCTGGACCATCTTCGGCTCGGGGAAGCCCGACACCCAGAGCACCTACGTGACCATGGCCAAGTCGGGTCGCCTGATCGGCGCGGGTGGCCACATCCACAACGGCGGTGAGTCGGCCGTCTGGACCAACGACCGTGGCAGGGAGCTGTGCCGGTCGGTGCTCACCCTCGGTGACGAGCCCATGGACATGACCGGCATGCACGCCGGGCCCAAGGCCGCCACCAGCACCACCGAGATGGCCACGACCACCATGGTCGTCGATCCCACCGACCCCTATCCGCCCGAGTTCTACCCGGACGACATGATGATCGAGCGGATCAACGGGTGCGGGCTGAACGAGCCCGTGTCCGCCGGCGAACGCCTCCGCTTCGACGCCACGTACGCCAACGAGCGACCGCGCTCGGGGGTCATGGGCATCTACACGGCCTACGTGTGGGAGGGCGGCGGCCCCGCCGCGCCCGTGCCCACCATCGAGCCGCCACCGGCGAACGCGGTCGACGGCAGCCCCGACTACACGGGGTAGATGCGGCGCGGCGGGCCTACCCTGCCCGCCATGACCGCCGCACCCGTGTCCTCGCTGCCGTTCCATCCGGTCGGCGGCCAGCCCGCCTTCGAGCCCGATGCGCTCGAGCGCTTCGTCAGCGAGACGCGGATCGCCACGCTCGCCTACGTCCGCCGCGACGGACGCCCCCACCAGTCGCCCATCTGGTTCACCTACCGCGACGGCGCCTTCTTGATGACGACCAGCACCGACGCCCCCAAGCACCGCGCCCTGGTGCGGGACCCGACCGAGGGCGTCGCCGTCCGGTACTTCGGCAAGCTGGCCGCGGCCGAGTACGAGAAGCTCACCGCCGACACCTACGCCGAGACGGGCCTCACCCTCGTGACGTTCCGGCCCGCCGTCGTGCGCGGGTTCGACAACACGCGGGCCATCGGTCGGGCGACGCTCGCCTTCGTCCGGCTCCGCGAGCGCCTGCCGATCCCCCGCACCTGGTTGTAGGCGCGGTGCATCACGCGGGGGTCACGCTCACCTTGACCCAGGTGCCCGGCGTGCCGTCACCGGTGCAGAGGAACAGCGTGCCTGTGTTGTCGACGACGAGGTCGCCCCGCTTGTGGGCGCCGGTCGTGGGCCGCCCGCCGCCCGAGCGGGGCACCAGGTTGATGGCCGCCCGTCCGCCGATGAAGCGGCCCCCGACGCTCGACGTCGACGATGCGTAGATCCCCTCGCTGCTCCCGCTGGCGGCGCGCACGCCGTTGCGCGACGCCGAGAAGCCGGCCACGCCGTAGGCGGCGTTACCGGTGCCGAGCACGCCGGCAGTGCCGGTGAACCCGCTGGTGCCGCGGTCGCCGACCACGCCCGATCCCGTGGCGCTCGTGCCGTAGACGCCCGCGTCGCTGTCGGAGCTGCCGGCCACGCCGGCCTCCTGGGAGGAATCTCCGGCCACACCCGCGATCTTCGACCACGTGGTCGACAGGCCACCCGTGACGCCGACGACCCCGTACCCCGCCGTGCTGGTGCCGTGGACCCCGGGCAGGATGTCGCTGTCGCCATGGACGCCGGCCCCGAACGAGGTCAGGCCGCTGGCCGCGTGGGCGCGGCCCTGGAGGCCGTAGCCCGTGGTGGAGGAGTTCTCGGCACGGAACGCCGGGCCGCCGACGGCGGTCGAGACCGCGGTGACGTTGGTGGCCGTGTTGGTCGGGTCGCCGAGGGTCAACGATTCGCCCTGGGAGTTCGCGGCGGCCGGCGTGGCCGCAGCGGCCACGGCCACGCCCGCGACCGCAGCGGCCGCGCCCCCGAGCACGAGGTGGCGTCGGGACAGCCGGGCGGGCGGCGACGCGACCTCGCCTGGCGGTGTCGGTGCCGGTGTCGGTGCCGTCCCGGCCGGTGCGGTCAGGGCCTCGAGGGCGGCGGCCAGGCGCCGGTTCTCGGCCTCGAGCGCGGCAAGGCGGGCGAGCACGTCGTCCGAGGCGGGTGGGGTGGTCGATCGGTCGTCGTGCATGGCGGTGCTCCCCTCGGGCGCGCCGACGCGCGCCTGGTCCGATCGTCGCACGACCCATCGATCGTGTCATGAGTGGTCACCACTCATGTTCCCCGGTCGGGACGGTGGGCGGCGGTTGAGCGCCGATCCACCATGGGGCAGGCTGACGTGGTGGCGGGCGGCGGAGAGGGTGAGGATGATCCGTTCGAGGATCTGACGCTGGACGACGAGTTCGTCAAGGGCGCGGCGGTCCGCGAACCGTCGGCACGCGCTCGCGCCAACACGGTGCGGCACGCGCGCCTGGCCCGTGAGGCGGAGCGTGAGCGTGCCGCTGCGGCGAAGCGATCGGGCCGGGCGCGGCGCCGAAGGGTGGGCGTGTCCCTGCTGGCCTGCTGCGCGCTCCTGGCGGCGGTGCTCGTCGTGGATCACGTCGAGTCACGACCCGGTGGCCCGCCGCCCTGGCTCGCCGACGGAGCGAGTGGTGCGGCCTACCTGGGGACACGGCCCACCCCCCGAGCGGCGTCGACCGACACACCGCTGGGACACCCCCGCAAGGCGCCGAAGGGAGGTGGGCCGCACCGGTGGGAGGTCGTGCAGCCTGGTTCCGGGGTGCCCGTCGCCTATGACCCGTGTCGTCCGATCAGCGTGGTCGTCAACGATCGGACCATGCCGGCGAGAGCCGCGGGCATGGTCGAGGCGGCGATCGACCGGGTGTCACAGGTGACGGGGCTTCGCATCGAGCTCACCGGCACGACCTCGGAGCGACCGGTCGAACATCGTGCGCCCTACCAACCCGACCGCTACGGCGATCGGTGGGCTCCAGTGCTCGTCGCGTGGTCTGATCCGAAGGAGGTGCCGCGACTGTCCGGTGACGTCGCCGGCATCGGAGGAAGCGCCCCGGCCTCCGAGGACGGGGGATCGCGGCTGGTCTACGTGTCGGGGATCGTCGCGCTCGATGGCCCGGACCTCCGAGCGATCCTGCGTCGCGACGACGGCGAGCGCGCCGTGATGAACGTGATCCTCCACGAGCTGGGTCACCTGGTCGGGCTGGCCCATGTCGATGACGACCATCAGCTCATGTACCCGCGAGGACAGCAGGGCATCGACGGCTACCAGGATGGCGACCTGGCCGGCCTGGTGCGGCTGGGTCGGGGGCCCTGCGTGCCGATGCTGTGAGCAGCGGCGCGAGCGCGGGCGCGGGCGGCGGGGGCGTGGTACGCAAGCGCCATGGACACAGCCCAGCAGCCCTACGGCACGCGCGCCTCGCTGGCCGAGGCGTTCGCCTCGCACGTGAACCGGGGGAAGGTCGTCACCTACGAGGCGCTCGGGCTGGAGCTGGCCATGGGCGCTCGGGAGGGCATCCGCTTCCAGGACGCGTACGACGGCACCTGGTACGTGAACTGCCACGTCAACGGTGGCGTCTTCAACCTCGGGCACCGGCATCCGGCGGTGGTGGCCGCGGTGCGCGACGCCCTCGACCACCTCGACGTGGGGAACCACCACCTCGTGTCGGGCTGGCGGGCGGCGCTCGCCGAGCGGCTCGCGGCGTCGACCGGCGGGGCGCTGCCGGGGGTCGTGTTCGGGGTCGGCGGCGGCGAGGCGGTCGACCTCGGCATCAAGGTGGCCCGGGCCCACACCGGGCGCCAGGGCGTCGTGTCGGCGATCGGGGGCTACCACGGCCACACCGGGCTCGCCCTCGCCACCGGCGACGCCGAGTACCGGGAGCCCTTCGGGCCCAACCCGCCCGAGTTCCGCCAGGTGCCCTTCGACGACCTCGACGCCCTGGCCGCCGCCCTCGCCGACAGGGAGCCGCCTGCCCTGGTGATCCTCGAGCCGATCCCGGCGACGCTCGGCATGGCGATGCCCTCGCCCGGCTACCTCGCCGGGGTGCGGGCGCTGTGCGACGAGCACGGGGTGCTGCTCGCGCTCGACGAGGTCCAGACCGGGCTCGGCCGCACCGGCACGGTGTGGTGCTGGCAGCAGGAGGGGGTCACGCCCGACATCTGCTGCACCGGCAAGGGCCTTTCGGGCGGCGTCTACCCGATCACCGCGACGCTGATGACCGCCGAGCTGCACGCCTTCTTCGACGACCACCCCTTCGTCCACGTGTCGACGTTCGGTGGGGCCGAGCTCGGCTGCGTCGCCGGCCTGGCCGTGCTCGACCTCGTCGAGGCGCCGGGCTTCCTGGAGCGGGTGCGGGCCGTCGGCGAGCGGTTCGAGGCCGGCCTGGCCGACCTGCCGTGCACGCTGCGGCGGCGGGGCCTGTTCATGGGGCTCAAGTTCGACGACCCGGCGGGCGGCCTGGTGGCCACCAAGGCGATGATCGAGCACGGCGTGTTCGCCATCTACGCCAACAACGACCCGTCGGTGCTGCAGTTCCTGCCGCCGCTGGTGATCGCCGACGACGAGGTCGAGGACCTGCTCGGCCGGGTGCACGAGGCCCTGGGATGAGTGCGATCGGTGGCGAGGCGCCGCTCGACGAGGTGGAGGCAGCCGTCGCCGAGGCGCTCGTTCGGGTCAGCGACGAGGGCCTGCGGATCCTCGGGTATGGCGAGATCACCCTCGTGGTCGGCTGGCCCGCGGCCGAGCCGGCCTGGGCGTGCAAGCGGCTGCCGGTGTTCGCCGACGACGGCGCCGCGGCCCGGTACCGCGAGCAGTTCGACCGCTACCTGGACCTGCTCGCCGATCGTGGGGTGACGCCGGTGCCGAGCACCCTCACCACCCTCCCGGCGGCGACCGACGGCGGGGGCATCGCCGCGTACGTCGTCCAGCCCGCGCTGCCGGCGGGATCGCTCGGGCCCGACGTGCTGCGGGCGGCGTCCCCCGATCCCGACCACCCGCTGCTCGCCCGGGTCTGCGCCGCGGTCCCCGAGGTGGTCGACCCCCGCACCGGGCTCGATGGCCAGATCTCCAACTGGGCGCTGGTCGGCGACCAGCTGCAGTACCTCGACGTGACCACGCCGATGCTGTTCGACGACGGCGGCCGCTTCGAGCTGGAGCTGGACCTGTTCCTCGCCGCCTACCCGTGGGCGCTGCGGGCCCCGATCCGCCGGTTCGTGGCCCCGGGCGTGGTGGGCGCCTACCGCGATGCCCGCCACGTCCTGCTCGACCTGGCGGCCAACCTGATCAAGGAGCGGCTCGAGCCGTGGCTGCCGGCCGCGGTGGAGGCTGCCAACCGGGTCGTGACCCCGGCGATCACCGTCGAGGAGGCGCGGGCCTACTACCGCTCCGACGCCCGCATGTGGGAGGTGCTGCTCCGGCTCCGCAGGGCCGACCGGTGGTGGCAGGCGCAGGTGCGGCACCGGCCCTACCCGTTCCTGCTGCCGGGCCGCATCGAGCGCTGAGCGCCCGTCGGCTCAGGAGCCTGGATCAGCCGGGCACCGGGCGATGCCGCACCGGAAGTAGTCGGCGCCGTCCTGGTTCGCCTCGAACGGGAGCAGCCGCTGCAGGGCGCCGGTGCGGTCGATGTCGGCCAGGGCGTGCTGCGCATCGGTGTAGTGCGGCCAGAGGAACGCCAGCGCGACCGCGGCCGAGATCGCCGATCCCGCGGCCAGCACCTTGGCGCGCAGGGGGATGAGGGCGGGGAGCAGCAGGACCATCGGGTAGACCTGCACCACGTAG
Source organism: uncultured Iamiaceae bacterium (assembly GCA_964624775.1). Classification (GTDB taxonomy): domain Bacteria; phylum Actinomycetota; class Acidimicrobiia; order Acidimicrobiales; family Iamiaceae; genus Aquihabitans. The sequence goes on along the minus strand of CAZUYW010000003.1, from coordinate 5,658 downwards.
CGGTTGCCGAAGGTCTGCCCGCCGCCGTTGTAGTTGTGCGGGAACAGCAGCACGTAGAACGCCAGGTACCCGAGCAGGCCCGCGAGGACGGCGAGCGGCAGCCACGCCCGCCGGCGCACGAGCCGCGGTGTCGCGGCAAGGGCGGCCAGGAGCAGGAACAGGGCCATCGGGGTGAACGGCAGCAGGCCGGTGTGGCGCCCGACCACGGTGGTGGCGGCCGAGGCCGCCTTGTCGCGGCCGTCCCGGAGGAGCTCGGCGCGGGCGTAGCCGATGCTGAAGGTCTCGTCGGAGGTCACCCGGCCCCACCGGGGGTGCCCGGTGCTGTCGAGGGGCCGCGGCGGGTCCTCGAAGGGAACCCCGGACTTCGCGTAGTAGCGCTCGCCGCCGTAGGGGTTCGACGCCCGCCCGTCGGAGGCCATCCGGTAGGGGACGGTGGCCAGGCCCAGCACGACCAGGCCGACCAGGGCCACCGCGACCCGGCGCCGCCTGCCGGGCAGCCCGGCCAGGACCACCACCAGCAGCGGGCCGACGAGGGGCAGCGCCGGCGCCTTCTCGGCGAGGAGGAACCCGGCCAGCGCGAAGCCGGCCGCCGCCCACGGGATCGACCGATCCCGGCTCGCCCGGACGAGCGCGTAGGACGTGGCGGCGACGAGCGCGGCGGTGAAGAGCTCCACCCATACGTGGAACGCGTAGAAGACCAGCGGCGAGCCGTACAGGAAGGCACCGAGCGCGACCGGGACCACGGCGCCGCGGAACCGCAGGCGCAACATGGCGGCACCGATGACCCCGATCACCGCGAACAGGGCCAGGTTGGCGGCCTGCACGCCGCGGCGGACCCCGAAGATCCGCAGCGCCGGGGCGAGGACCACCGAGTAGCCGTAGGGCTTGGCGAAGGCCCAGCCGTCGCCGTCGCGCTGGAAGTACAGGCCGTAGGGGTCGTCGGCCCAGGCGAAGCTGCGGTAGTAGTCGAGGTCCCGCTGGTCGTAGCGGAGGTCGTGGCCGGCGTAGCCCAGGCTCTCGGCCTGGAGGAGGTAGGCCGACGCGTCGCCGATCACGGGATGGTGGCGGAAGTCGTCACGGCCGATCTGGTTGACCCAGAACAGCGACACCGCGGCGAACAGCACCCACGCCACGATCGTGGCGCGGCGCGACCGTCCCCAACCGCTGGTCTCGGACGAGCTCACGGGGCGGTCAGGCGGCTGATGATCGTGCGGGTGATCTGCTGGACGGCCGGGTCGCCCTGGGCGAGCCCCCAGGCCCAGTCGGTGCACCCGGTGGTGATGACGGTGCCGCCCGGCTCGTGGATGCCGAGCACCGCGTGGGCGTGCGCCAGGCGCTCGCACGCCTCGGGCGAGTCGTCGCCAAAGAGGCGCCACGCGTTGAACGCCACCTCGGTGCGGGCGTCCGGCGGGGTGTGGCGCAGCTCGTTGTGGCGCCCGAACGGCTCGCACGGCGCCGTGGCCAGGACCACGAAGTCCTCGGGCGTGCCGCCGGTGCCGAGCGGCACCGGCCGGCCGTCGACGAGGGTCAGCTCGCACCCGTCGCACTCGTAGCCCACGACGACCGCGTCGGCGCCGAGCTGATCGCCCCAGTGGAGGCCGGTGCCCTCGAAGATCCAGTGCTCGGGACGGTGCACTGTGTAGCCGCCGCTGCCCTGCCCGACGTTGACCCCGATGCGCGCGTAGCCGCCGCGGCTGAACGACACGCCGGTCATGGCCGCCTCGGGTCGCCCGATCAGCGGGTCCGCCCAGATCGAGGTGAGGAGGTGCTGCTGGTCGGTGCCGTGGACCGGGTCCTGCTCGAAGTCGGCCTTGAAGCCGACCATGGTGGTGCCGCCGTCCTCGAGGCGGACCTGCCAGTAGCTGGTGTTGCCCGAGAAGAACGCGACGTGGCCGCCGGACGCGGTGTGGGCGTCGATGGCGTCGCGCATGCCCCACGACCAGTACTCGTCGTGGCCGACGCTCAGCACCAGCCGCCGCCCCTCCAGCAGGCCGGGCACCAGCTCGAGGTCGGCGTTCACGGCGTAGTCGAGCTCGATCCCGTTGCCCTCGGCCCACTGCACGAACGGGAGCTCCCAGGACGGCCACCCGGCCGAACCGGCCCACTCCGACATGCCGTGCTCGAGCAGGTACCGGACGTGGCTCGCCATGGTGGGCTCGGGCGGGTGGACCACCGCGATCCGCATCCCGGGCCCGTGGGGCTTGCGCAGGATGCCCGGCGCGAACGGTCGCTGGAACGAGACGCGGCTCGCGGCGACGGGGTGCAGCACCCCGCCGGGGTAGAGGTTGGGGCCGCCCCACTCGTTGTAGGCGTTCCACGTGTTGGTGGACAGCACGAGCAGGGGCCGGGTCGGGTCGGTCTCTGCGGCCCGCACCACGAAGCAGGCCACCGCCTCGTGCCAGGAACCGGCCGTCGAGCGGAGGACCACCTCGTAGTAGCCCGACGCCCACGTGTCCGGGATCTCGATGGTGGTCGCCGCCGGCCAGCCGCAGCCGGCCTCGTTGGCGTCCTCCGGGATCTCGTGGGGCACCAGGTCGACGGTGTCGCGGTGGACGGTCCGGCGGTGGGCGCCGATGCGGGTGATCTCGAGCGAGGCGGATCCGGGCGGGCCGGCCACGTGGATGCCGACCGACTCCCCCAGCGCGGCGGAGAGCGGCCAGGCGTAGACCCAAGGCTCGAGCGGGGTGGACACGGCGGCCTCCTCAGGCGGGGAGCCCGGACCGTCAGGCGGCGCGGGCCGCCTCCTCCTGGAGGCGTTCGCCCCATTCTCGACCCTGGGCGAGGGCCATGGGGTAGACCCGCTTGGCGCGGTCCGAGTCGAACAGGCCGAGCGGGTTGCGGCCCGCCTCGCGACCGATGCGCCGGTTGGGGCGGATCATGGTGATCGACCGGCCCGGGTGGCGCTCGCGCCACGCCTGCAGCTCCCGGCCGAGCAGGGCGCCGGCGGTGCGACCCATGGGGCCCATGACGGGGCCGGCGAGCGGTGCGATGACGATGACCTGCTCGGCCTCGGCGGCGGCGTCGACCGACGTGGCCGACCACATGCCGCCGTCGACGTAGAGCCGGCCGTCGATGCGGTGGGGCGGGAACAGCCCGGGCACCGCCGAGGAGGCGGCAGCCAGGTCGGCCAGGTGGTACGTGCCGCCGTCGAGGATGTGACGGCGGCGCGAGCGGAGGCACACGGCCGAGACGGACACCAGATCGTGGGTGGCGTCGCCGAACACCTCGGTGGCGGCCTCGACGAGCACGGGGTGGCGGGTCGGCACCGACGGCGCCTCCATGTCGGCGAAGTGGTCGTAGCCGTAGCCGAGCGCGATCGCCGACGCGACCCACGAGCCGGCCGAGGTGCCGAGGGCTGGGGCCCGATCCACCGGGATGCCCGACTCGATCAGCCCCTGGGCCACGCCGGCGCCGTAGGCGATGCCGAAGACGCCGCCGCCGCCGTAGACCATGGCGAGCGGATGGGGCGCGCCGAGGATCTCGGGCGTGCCGTCGATGTCGACGTTGGCCTGGTCGCTGTGCTCGTGCTTGGCCATGGAACCTCCTGCGGCGGCCCGCACCTCCATCGTCGGCCGCGGGGGGCCGGTTCCCAAGGGGCCTTGGACCCCTCCTGGTGGGACGGCGGTCCCGGGTCTCGGCCGTGACCAGCCGGTTCACCCTGGCCGCCACCCGACGGGTGCGGCCCTACGGGCTGCGGATCGGGTCGGACCCGGCTGCGTCGTTGGGTGCGGTGTCGGTGGCGTGCTGCTCGAGCCAGCGGGCGAGCGGGGAGGGGAGGGCGGCGTCGCGCTGGCCCCAGTCGACGGCTTCGCGGGTGCCGCTGACCAGGTCGTGCAGGGCGCGTCGGGACCGACCCACGACGCCGGGGATCAGGCCGAGGGCGAGGATGCAGCTGAACGGCAGGACGATCGTGCGCACCGCGGCCGCGCCGGGACCCACCGGGGAGCCGTCCTTGGCCACGACCCGGAGGCCGATGAGCGCCTTCCCCGGGGTGCGGCCGGCGACCGCGAGGCTGGCCCACCAGTACAGGAACAGCCAGCCGACGAAGGCGAGGCCCCACCCGGTGGCGTTGCCGTCGCCGGGCCGCACGCTCTGGCGGGTGAAGAGCTCGATGAGCGAGGCGCTCAGGCGGACGGTGAGGGTGAAGAGGAAGCCGACGAGCACCCAGTCGACGGCGATGGCGGCCAGGCGGGCGAGCGGCCCGGCGGGCCGGCCGGCCACGGCCTGGGGGCCGGTGGGGCGGGGCCGGCCGAGCAGGCGGTCGACGACGCGCAGGATCACGGTGTCGATGCCGAGCAGCTGGCGGCGCAGGAGGTCGATCGTGCGCCGGGCGATGCCGGTGGCCGCGTCGGAGACGATGTCGTCGATGCCAGCCCGGCTCACGAGCGCCGGGAGGTCGACGCGGTCGATCATGGCGTCGAGGTCGATCCGACCGACGAGCGCGTCGACGTCCACGTCGGCCATGAGGGCGTCGAGGTCGACGCGGCGCACGAGCGCGTCGACGTCGATCCGGGCCATGAGGGCGTCCACGTCGATGCGCAGGAGCAGGGCGTCGAGGTCGACGCGGCTGATGAGGGCGTCGACGTCGATCCGCTGGATGAGGGTCTCGATGTCGACCCGTTCGAGGAGGGCGTCGGGGTCGACGGCACCCACCGCGGGACCCACGATGGCGCCGAGGACGCGGTTCACCGGGGAGCGGTCGTTGGCCACCGCACCAGCTTTGCCGTCCGGATCGCCTGGATCACGGATGCCCGGGGCGCCGGGAGCGGGCGGCCCGCCGATGGCCCAGCGTTCGGTGTTCGTGGCGGCACGATCACCGATGCTTGCGCATCGGGCCATGGAAGCGTACGGTTTGTTCCGTGTTCGTGACGGCACAGACGGCGAACGACGCCGATCTCCTCGACGCAGTGGCCGACGCCCTCGGCAGCCTCGGGCTCGACGCCCGGCTCGTCGATGACGCCGTCCTGGTCGACGGCACCCGCGTGGTGCCGCACCTGGTGGGGCGGGCGCACCCGACCCCGGCCGATCTGGGCCAGCTCGTCGAGACGGATGTCGGGCGGCTCCCGGCCATGGTCGTGGCCGACCGCATCAGCGAGGCCGGGCGGGACCTCCTCCGGCGCGCCGGCTGGGGCTGGCTCGACCGGCGGGGCCACCTGCGGGTGTGGGCGCCGGGCCTGCGGATCGAGGCGCCGGTGCCGGACCTGGACGGGGCCGGGCACCGCCCGGGACCCACCAACGCCTGGACCACCGTGGGCCTCGAGATCGCCCTCGCCGCGCTGTTGACCCCCACCGAGCCGGTGACCGCCCGCCGCATCGCCGCCACCATCGGGCGCAGCGCCGGCGCCACCCACGAGCTCATCGCCCGCTTCGCCGAGCTCGGGCTCGTCGGGCAGAAGACCCACCTGCCCTTGCTGCCGGAGCTGTTCTGGGAGGCGTCGGCCCGCTGGCCCGACGACGGCTGGATCGCCCTCCCGGTCGCCCTCGCCGAGCGCGCCGGGCGGGTCGCCCCCGCCGAGCTCGTGCGGGTCGACGAGCGGGCCGCCACCCTCGGCGGCGCCAAGATCGCCGCCGCCGGCACCCTCCCGAGCCGGTGCTACGTGCGCTCGGCCGGCGCCCTGCGCCGGGCACGCGCCCTCGCCGACCGCGACAGCCGGGACG
>CAZUYW010000002.1:0-55193 GCA_964624775.1 uncultured Iamiaceae bacterium | reverse complement strand
CGCTCGGGCAACGAGTACATCTTCCAGATGCTCGCCATGCAGAACATCGAGACGCTCAACGGCATGGGCGTGCGCAAGATCATCACGCAGTGCCCGCACTGCTTCAACACGCTGATGAACGAGTACCCGCAGCTCGGCGGCGTGTACGAGGTCGTGCACCACAGCCAGTTCCTGGAGTGGCTCATCGACACCGGCAAGCTCGACCTCAGCGAGGCCAAGCTCGAGGAGCGGGTCGTCTACCACGACTCCTGCTACCTCGGTCGCCACAACGACGTGTACCTCGCCCCCCGGAACGTGATCGGCAGCCTGGCCGGCATCGAGGTCGTCGAGGCCTCGGCCAACGGCACCAAGGGCATGTGCTGCGGCGCCGGCGGCGCCCGCATGTTCATGGAGGAGACGATCGGCACCAAGGTCAACGACGCCCGCTCCGAGCAGCTCGTCGAGACCGGTGCGAGCCGCATCGCCACCGCCTGCCCGTTCTGCTACATCATGATCGACGACGGCGTGAAGGGCCTCGGCAAGGACGAGGACGAGGTCCGCGTCGCCGACATCTCGATGCACCTCCTCGAGGCGCTCGAGAAGGGCGAGGCCGACAAGGTCGCCGGCATGCTTGAGACCGTCGAGGACTGAGCCGCCCCATGGCCCCGGCAGCCGCCGCCGTCTACGTCGCGTGCCCGGACGACACCGTCCGCGAGGTGCTGGCGCGGGTGGTGGAGGCCGGGGGCCACACGGCCACCCGCGGCGACGGTGACGCTGCCGCCATCACCGCATCGGGCGCCCAGGCGGTCGTGCTCGACCTCGGGCCGGCCACCCAGGACGTGCTCGGTGCGCTGCGCGCCGCCGGCGACGAGCAGCGCGTCGTGGTGATCGGCACCGGCCCCGCCGGGGCCCGGCTGGCCTGGCAGGCCGGCGCCGACGGCTACCTCGTGCGCCCCTTCGACGCCGAGCAGCTGCAGGCCGCGATCGACGCGGCGCTGGCCGCAGACGGGGCCGCACGGGCCGCCGCACGGGCCGCCGAGCTCGCCGCCCTCCCGGGCTGAAGGGCGGGGCCGACGGGCCGCTGACCCCTGCGCTCGTCACGCTCCGTCACGAAATCTGAAAAGTAGGCCGTTTGGCCTAGACAGCGATCGTTGTCCTGTCTAGGGTGACCGCCAAGACGACCGCACTCCGTGGTCAGAGGTCCAAGTCGGGGGACAGATGCCAGCTGGTGCCGGGATCGACGAGAGCGTGGGGCCCATCGGGGGACAGGCCCTGCCGGAGGGCGTGATGATGCGCCGCGGCGCCTCCTGGGGCGCCGCGGTGCGTCGGGCTGACGGCACCATCGCCAGCGTCAGCCGCACGCTCCCCGAGTCGATCTCGTCCTGGCGCCGCATCCCGTTCGTGCGGGGCGTCGTCGCCCTCGGCGAGACGACCGCCCTCGGCACCCGGGCCACCATCTGGGCGGCCGAGGAGCGCGGCGACAAGGACGGCGAGGGCTACACCCGCAGCGGCCTCGCCCTCACCATCACGATCGCCATCGTCGGCGTGGTCGGGGTCTTCGGCCTCCTGCCGGCGATCATCGTCAAGGCCCTCGGGATCACCGATCCCCTCGCCTTCTCGGTCGTCGAGGGCTGCATCCGCCTCGCCATCCTCGTCGGCTACCTGCTCGCCCTCGGCCGCTCAGCCCAGGTGCAGCGGGTCTTCGCCTACCACGGCGCCGAGCACATGACGATCCACGCCTTCGAGCACCGGATCCCGCTCATCCCCGAGCGCATCCGGGCCTTCGACCGCCGCCACCCCCGCTGCGGCACCGCCTTCCTCCTCGTGGTCGTGCTGGTCACGATCTTCGCCCACGCCCTCGTCGGCCACCCCAGCTGGCCCGTGCTGATCGCCTCCCGCATCCTCGGGCTGCCGATCATCGCCGGCGTGGCCTACGAGGCGATCCGCTTCGCCGGCCGCCACCAGCACCAGCTGATCGGCCGGATCCTCATGGCGCCCGGCTCGTGGCTGCAGACCATCACCACCGCCGAGCCCACTGACGACATGATCGAGGTGGCGATCGCGGCCCTCGAGGCCACGATCGCCGCCGAACCGGTGCCTGTTCCTGTCCCGGGCACCGCGGCACTCGGAGGGGCACGGTGAGCGATCTCCTGCACCCTGCCCGCCGAGTGCCCGCTTCTGACGCCGACACCCTCGACGTCCATCCGGCGAGCCCCACCGCCCGCCGCAGCCTCGTGCTCACGATGGCCTTCATCACCACGGTGATCGAGGCCCTGTCGGTCGCCGGTCTCGTGCCGGACGTGCGGGTCGGCACGCTCGAGCTCTCGCTCGGCCTCGTGCCGGCGCTCGGCCTCGCCGCGGTGTGCGGCGAGCGGCTGCTCGGCCGGTCGACCCGCCGCTCGGTCGCCGTCGGCTACTGGATCTGCATCGCCGTGCTGCTCCCCGCCCTGGGGATCGTGTACTGGCGGGGCGATCGGCTCGGCCTCTGGTTCAGCCTCGTGACCGCCGCCCTCGGCGAGGAGCTGATCTACCGGCTCGCCGTCCCGGCGGTGGCCGCCGTCGTCCTCCGCGCCGTCGGCCTCGACCACCGCCAGGCCCGCATCGGCGGCCTCATCGTCGGCGGCGTGTGGTTCGTGCTCCTGCCCGGCCACCTCGAGCAGATGCACAGCCCGCTCGCCTCCATCCCCTTCATCGCCTACGCGAGCCTCGCCGCCCTGCTCGTCTACCGGTCCGGCTCGGTCCTGCCGATGGCCGCCGGGCATGCCGTCATCAACCTGCTGACCGTGCTGGTGTGGAGCGAGTCGGTGGCCAAGGACGCCCGGGGCATGGGCCTCGCCTGCGTGCTCGGCCTGCTGGTGCTGGCCTACGGCCGGCCGCGGCGCATGACCATCACCGACGACGGCCGCATGGTCGACACGGTCACGGGTCTCTCGGTGGCCACCATCGACCTGCGCGACGGTCGCCCCGCGACGGTCACCCTCACCGACGGCACCGAGATCGAGGTGCACCCGGGCAGCGTGGTGCCGGCCGGCACCCCGCGGCGCGAGGCGGCGGCCGTCGGGCCCGACGTCAGCGCGGCGTGAAGTTCTCCCAGTAGCGCGACGGGGTGGGGCCACGCTGGCCCTGGTACTTCGAGCCGACCGCGCTCGAGCCGTAGGGCACGTCGGCCGGGGTCGTCATGGCGAGGAAGCTGATCTGGCCGATCTTCATGCCCGGATAGAGCGTGATCGGCAGCGTGGCGATGTTCGACAGCTCGAGGGTGACGTGGCCGTCCCAGCCCGCGTCGATGAACCCGGCCGTCGAGTGGATGAGCAGGCCCAGGCGGCCGAGGCTCGACTTGCCCTCCAGACGCCCGACCAGGTCGGTGGCGAGGCGCACCCGCTCGGCGGTGGCGCCCAGCACGAACTCGCCGGGGTGCAGCATGAACGCGGCGTCGGGGTCGTCGGGGATCTCGACCAGCTCGGTGAGCTCCTCGAGGTTCTCCTTGACGTCGATCACGCCGGCGGTGTGGTTGCGGAACACCCGGAAGAAGCGGTCGATCTTGAGGTCGATCGACGAGGGCTGGATGCAGGACTCGTCGAGCGGGTCGATCTCGATGCGGCCCGAGGCCAGCGCTTCACGGATGCTGCGGTCGGAGAGGATCACGGCCCCGCACGGTAGTTGCTCGGTCAGCCCTCGGGGTCGGCCGACCACCGCTGCGCGCCGAGCATGGTCACGAGGATGTCCTCGCCCATGCCGAGGCCACCGAGGTGGCTCTCACCCTCGAGCACCCGCAGCTCGGCTTCGGGCAGGCGGGCCACCACGTGGACGCCGTGGTCGAAGGGCACGATGTGGTCGCCGTCGCCGTGCCACCACACCACCGGGGCGGCCACGTCGGCGAGCTCGAAGCCCCAGTGGCGGCTGAAGAGCATGACGTCGACCAGGGGCGCGGACAGCTGCTTGCGGCTGCCGTTGAGGAGGTCGTCGAGGAACATGGCCTTGAACTCGGGGCGCCGCAGGAGGGCGCGGTCGCCCGGTGGGGAGAAGCGGGCGTAGAGGTCGAGGGCGGGCGAGGCGAGGGGCTTGATGACCTTCACGCCCGCGGTGAGGCCGACGCCGATCGGCACCCGGGCGACGCGGATCAGGGGTGCCGCGTACCGGCCGATGCCGACCAGGCCCCCGCCGATGGCGTCGGGGCCGACGGTGGGGGCGACGCCGCCCAGCACGCCGACGCCGGTGACCCTGGGCCCGAGGCGGGCGCCCGCCGCGAGGGCGTAGGGGCCGCCGCCCGACAGGCCGACCACGCTGAACTCGTCGAGGCCCAGGCGGTCGGCCACCACCACGAGGTCGTCGGCGAACTCGGCCACGGACTCGTACACGTGCGGCGACGACGACCCGATGCCGGGGCGGTCGATGCCGACCACCCGCAGGCCCTGCTCGGCGGCCTGGGTCCGCACCTCGGCGGGGATCTGTCGGCGGGCGCCGGGGGTGCCGTGCAGCCACACGAGGGTGGGCCCGTGGGGCGCTCCGAACTCGGCGAAGCCGAGCTTGCGCCCGCTCGCCACCCGGATGGACCCCTCGAGGCGCGGATCGTCGACCGATGCCATAGGCCGACAGCATCCCACCTCCAGCCCCCACGTCGGTTCTTCACACCGATCCGGCGCCCGGGGGACCAGATCGGTGTGCAGAACCGTCGGGGCGGGGGCGAGGATCGGTTCTGCACACCAGATCGGCTGCCGGGGGACCAGTTCGGTGTGCAGAACGCTCGGGGCGCCGGCGCCGCCTACCCGTTCTTCGCCGCGATCGGGCTCCCGGGTGACCAGAGCGCGGCGAAGAACCGGTCCGATTCGACCGCTTTCCCGTTCTTCGCCGCGATCGGACTCCCGGACGACCAGGACGCGGCGAGGAACGAGAACCGGACACGCCCATCCCCGTCGAGCGGGGGGACTGCTGGTTCGATGGATCGGACACCCGATCCCAGGGAGGCGGCGCGATGGTGCACGGTGCAAGGGGGCGACGCTCGACGGTGGGCGTCGTCGCAGCGATCGCCCTGGCCGCGGCGCTCGGGGCGTGCGGGTCATCGGATGGGACACACGCCAGCGTCGTGCGCTCGTCGGTCGCCCGGGCGAAGGCCCCGAAGGCCGCGGCGAGCCAGGGCGGCGAGGTGACCCGCACGGTCGCCGCAACCCTGTGGCGGCCGATCGCCGCGCAGGCCGACGGCGGGAACCTCGCCTACTCCCCCGCCAGCATCGCCGTCGCCCTCGGGATGGTCCGGGCCGGCGCCCAGGGCGCGAGCGCGACCCAGCTCGACCGGTTCCTCGGCGCCGGGGATCCGGCCGCGCTGCACCGCAGCCTCAACGGGCTGAGCGCATCACTCGAGTCCCGGTCGGGCAGGGTCACCGACGACAAGGGCCAGAAAGGGGCGATCGAGCTGGCCCTGGCCAACAGCCCGTGGGGCCAGGAAGGTGTGCGGTGGCAGCGGCCGTTCCTCGACGTGCTGGCCCGGGAGTACGGGGCCGGCATGCGCGCGGTCGACTACGTCGACGACACCGAGGGCGCCCGCAAAGCGGTCAACGCCTGGGTCGGCGACCAGACCCACGGCAAGATCCCCGCGCTCATCGCCAGGGGCGTGTTCGACGACCAGACCCGCCTCACCCTCGTGAACGCCCTCTACCTGGCGGCGCCGTGGGCCGAGCGGTTCGACCCGGTGGGCGCCAAGCCCTTCACCACGGCCGCCGGAACGCGCGTGCGGGCTCCCGCCATGCGGCGATCGTTCTTCACGGGCTACGCACGGGGGCCGGGCTGGCAGGCGGTGTCCGTCCCCTACGCCGGCCACGACCTGTCGATGACGTTGCTCGTGCCCGACGCCGGGAAGCTCGGTGCGGTCGAGGCCGACCTGGACCCGGAGTTGCTCGCTCGCCTGGCCGACCTCGCATCGGTCGGGAGCGAGGCCGAGCGCAGCGTCACGCTCACCATGCCCCGATTCGACCTCAGGGCCGAGCCGGACCTGACCGCTGCCCTGCAACAGGTCGGGGTCACCGCACCGTTCGAGACCACGACCGACTTCCGGCCCATCACGACCGACCCGGAGGCCCAGCCGCTCCAGCTCGCGGCGGTGGTCCACCAGGCCACCGTCGAGGTCGACGAGCGGGGCACCGTCGCTGCCGCCGCCACCGCGGCCGTGTTCGAGAAGGTGGGCGCCCGGATCGACGAGCGGCCACCGGTGACCCTCGACGTGGATCGTCCGTTCCTCTTCGTGATCACCGACGATGCCACCGGCGCGGTGCTGTTCGTCGGCCGCGTGACCGACCCGACCAGGCGCTGAACGACCGGCCGGGCCGAGCTTCGCCCTGGATCGGGGTTCGGGCCGTGGTGCTACCCTGGCGGTCCCTCGCGGGTGTAGTTCAATGGCAGAACATCAGCTTCCCAAGCTGAATACGGGAGTTCGATTCTCCTCACCCGCTCTCCGAGAAGGCCCTGGTCAGACGACCGGGGCCTTCGTCGTTGCGGGGCCGGCGAGCGTGGGTGACCCCCGGGCGGGAGACCCTGACGCCTAGCGTCGGGCCGCATGGGCGAGGGGCACGGCGGAGATGGGGACGCGACGACGGCGGGGCCGTCCGGGGATGCCGCGGCTCGCCCGGCACCCGCACCACCCCCACCGCTCGCCCCGCCGGCGCCGCCTGCGCCACCGCTCGATCCGTCGCTGCCGCCGCCGCCCGGGTGGGCGCCGGCGGGCACGTGGTACCCACCCATGCCGCCGACCCCGATCCCCCGGGTCAAGGAGCCACCGACGCCCGAGCAGGTGCGGCGGGCGCTGACGGTGATGGCGACGGCGATCGTGGTGGGTCTGGTGGCCGACGTGGGCCTGCGGGGCACGCTCGTGAGCCTCGGGTCCGCGATCGTCATCACGGCGATCGCCGGCGGCGTGCTGGTGCTCGCCGAGGACCGGCCGGCGGAGCGCTGGGCGTTCGCCGGGCTGGCGGTGCTGGCGGCAGGCGGCCTGGCGTGGCGGACGAGCCCGTGGGTGGTGCCGGTGGACTGGGCGATGGCGCTCGGCTTCCTCGGCCTGGCGTCGTCGACGAGCGCTGAGCACCCCGTGGTGGGCTCGTCGCTCAGCCGCATCCTGTGGCGATCGGCGGCGCCGCCCACCGTCGCGCCATTCATCGGCGTGGCCGAGCTCGGGACCGCGGCCGACACGGTGCGCCGTCGCCCCAAGGATCGGGCGCCCGACCCCGAGGCCGCGGCATGGCGTCGCCATCTGCCCGCCGTCGGCCGGGGCCTGCTGATCGCGGTGCCGCTGCTGCTCGTGCTCGGGGCGCTGCTGGCGTCGGCCGACGGCGTGTTCGCCTCGTTCGTCGACATCCCGACGCCGGACCTGGGCCACCCGTTCGGCCACCTGTTCCTGACCGGCGTTGGTGCGGCGACGGTGGCCGGGCTAGCCCGGTGGAGCCGGGAGCCGATCGAGCCGAGCGCGGCACCGGGCCGGCCGCTGGGCCCGGTCGAGACGCTCGTGATCCTCGTCGGCCTGGCCGGCCTCTACGGCCTGTTCGCCATCTCCCAGCTGGTGGCGTCCACCGCCGGCAAGGGCCACATCGAGGAGACGACGGGCCTCACCTACGCCGAGTACGCCCGCAGCGGGTTCTTCCAGCTCCTGTGGGCGGCGGGCATCACGATCGCCGTCCTGCTCGGCCTCCGCGCCCTGTCGCGGTCGGGCGGGCACGCCCAGCAGCTCGCCGTGCGCATCGTCTCCGCGCTGACCTGCGCCCTCACGCTGGTGGTGGTGGCGGCCGCGCTGACCCGCCTCGGGCTCTACCAGGACGCGTACGGCCTCACGATGTTGCGCCTCGGCTGCACGACGTTCGCCTGGATCCTCGGCGCCGCGTTCGTGCTGCTCGGCGCCCGGATGCTGCAGGGCGGCGGGCGGGACTGGCTGCCGGCCGCGTACCTGGGCCTCGCGCTCGTGTCGCTCGTGTGGTGGAACGCGTCGAACCCCGAGGCCCGCGTGGTGCGCACCAACATCGACCACGCGCTGGCCACCGGCAAGCTCGACGTCGACTACCTCGACTCCATGAGCGACGACGCCATCCCGGCCGCGGTCGACGGCATCGACCGCCTCCCGAAGGACCTGGCCGCCACGCTCCGCAACCGCCTCTGCAGGCCGCCGAAACCGCCCGAGGACCCGTACGAGTTCGTGCCGGCGCCGTCGCACGCCACGGTCGACGACGACGGCGTGGTCCGCATCCGACCCGGGTGGGTCAGCTACAACCACAGCCGTCGTGCGTCGGCCGAGGCCCTGGAGGACTGCGCTCAGTAGGCGATCATCCCGCCGGCGGTGACGTGGTAGGCCCGCTGGGTCGAGGCGAACGACTGGGGATCGAGGGCCTCGAGCGTCTGGTCGGTCAGCAGGATCGGCCGGCCGTCGACCACCAGCACCCGCGCCACCCGGGGCATGGGCGCCGGGCTGCAGGCGAAGAACGCCTTCTTGCGCTGGTCCTCCGGGACGAAGCGGGCGACGGTGCCGTCGTCCACCCGGAAGCACTGGTAGCGGGGCCAGTCGACGGTCTTGGTGCCACCGTCGTCGCAGCGCAGCACGATCGAGTCGGCCGCGATCATCTCCTGGGCGTCGGCGGGCACCGGCACGCTCGGGCACGGCGGGGCCACGGCGTCGGGCTGGCTCGCCACCGGCACCGCGACCTCGTCCACACCGGAGCCCACGCCGAGCACCGCGGCGTGGTTGAGCAGCGGGTTCGACTCGCTCCACCGCGTCTCGTGGACGCCCCACATGGCCAGCTTGCGAGCCGGCCAGTAGGTGAACGCGTGGTGGTCGGCGCCCACGTCGTCGCTCGACCACGGGCGCTCCCAGGTCTGGACCACCTTGGGGGCGTCGGCGTTCGACACGTCGAGCAGCGAAGCCTGGACCCACTGGCGGCTCTGGCGGTTCTTGCCGGTGCCGACCGTGTCCGAGCGGCTGCCGATCACGAGGGCCTTGCCGTCGGGCAGCGGGTGGAAGTAGCCGACGTCGCCGGGGACGGCCACGTTGCCGGCTCGCCGGGGCTTGGCCGGGTCGCTGACATCGATCACGTAGACCTGGCGGCCGAAGAAGCCGGTCGACACCAGGACCCGGTCCTTCACGAAGCGGACCGCGGTGACCTCGCCCTTGCCGTCGGACAGGTCGTCGATCTTGGAGGTGACGCCGAGGTGGCGCTTGCCGTCGGGCGTGAGGACGGTGAGGTCGACGCCGACCTTGGTCGTGTCCTGCGACCACGGGGTGCCCTTGGTGGTGACGACCGCGAGCGAGCCGCCGATCTCGCCGAAGGCGAACTGGCCGATCGTCGAGCCCTCGACGATGCCCGAGCCCTCGTAGGACGGGGCGGTGCCGTCGGCGAACGTGAACTCGTGGATCGCGGTCTTCCAGTCGTCGAACTTCAGGCGCTCCCGGTCGATCGGGTCCACCCAGACCTCCGAGCTGATCGCCACCTTGTCGAGCCCGGCGTAGAGGGTGGCGCCGGGGGCCAGGATCGAGGTGCCCTCCGGGGCGAAGCGGCCCGACGCCACGGGGAAGGTGACCATCGAGGTCATGGCCACGCCGGAGAACGTGTCGGGCACGTGCACCCGGTCGCACGGCACGAGCGGCTCGGGCGAGCCGCCGGCCCGCTGCCAGTCGGGGATCCAGTCGGCCGCGGTCGACGAGGCGACCGAGCGGCGGTTCTGCTCGAGCGCCTTGGCCACCGAGGTGGGCGTGGTCGGCATGACGAACCCGAGGTCGGCCATGTTCGAGGTGGTGACGAGGCGGACCTCGCCGCCGACCATGCGGGCCGCGACGAGGCTGCCCTCCACCCGCACCCGGTCGGTGATCGAGGGCTTGGCCGGGTCGGTGGCATCCACGAACGTGACGGTCATGAAGCTCGTGGTCGAGCGGGTGGCGGACGGATCGCCGGCCACCGGCTTGGAGGTCTCGTTCTCCGAGCCGAAGATCACCACCCGGCTCCCCGACACGAGCAGCTGGCTCACCGACGTCGGCTCGATCGGTTCGCCCTTGCTGGGCTTGGCCGGCGCGCCGATCGCCTTCGGGGTGACGTCGAGCGTCGAGCGCACCTGCAGCGTCTTGGCGTCGGTGATGCGCAGGTTGCCGAGGCCGTCGAGGTCGTAGATGAGGGTGCCGACGGCCTTCACCGAGTCGAGCTCGTCGACGCCCTCGACCTGGACGTTGGTGCCGACGGTGTCGACGCCCGAGCCGGCCGCTGAGCTCTGGTCCACCGCAGCGGTCTTCGACGCGGTCGGTGCGAACGCCGCGTCCCCCGTGTAGGCGAGTCGCTCACGGCTCACGTCGCCGTAGAGGATCTGGTTGCTGAAGTCGCCGAAGCCGCGGCTGCCGACGTGCTCGGCGCCGACGGTGCGCAGGTCGCCGATGAGGGCGTCGCAGTCGGCGAACGTCGACACGGTGCTCACCAGCTGGACCTTGCGGGGGTCGACCGGCTGGCGCTTGGCCAGCGACGCCACGAGGTGCTCGACCTCGGCACGCTGGGACGGGGTGGCCGGGCGGGCGTCGTGGGCCAGATCGGCGGGCTGGTCGTCGTCACGGGCACCCAGCGCCAGCGCACCGGCGCCGACCGCCACCACCACGAGGGCGGCGACCAGGCCGACGGCGAGCCGGCGGGAGCGGCGCCGCAGCACGGCGAGCTGGATCGCGGCGGGCGACAGCGACGGGGAGCCGGCCCGCAGGCGGGCACCGGCCGCCTCGAGGATCGGGTCGTCGGCGCCGCCCTCGTCGGTGTCGGTGTGGGGATCGATGGGTTCGTTCATGACGCTCCTCGGATGCGGTCGGCGTGCAGCAGCAGATCGGGGCGCTCGCGCAGGGTGCGGCGGGCGCGGTGGAGCAGGGAACGGGCGGCCGACGGGGTGATCTCCATGGTCGCGGCGACCTCCTCGAGGCTCAGGTCGGCGCCGTAGCGGAGGGCGACCGCGGCCGCCTGTTCGCCCGGCAGCGACCGGACCACCGCCCACACCTCGGCATCCTCGACGGATCCGATCGGATCCCACGAGACCGGCGAGGCGTCGCGGCTGGCGAGGCGCTCCACGGCCCGCCGCTCGGAGGCCGAACGTCGGGACGCGGAGATGGCGGCGTTGATCGCGACCCGGCGCACCCACGCCCCGGGTCGATCCATGCGGGACACCCGGCGCCACCGCCGGTAGCACCGCTCGAACGCGTCCTGGACGATCTCCTCGGCCCGGTGGCGGTCGCCGACGATGGCGGTGACCGCAGCCACCAGCCCCCGGCTCTCACGTTCGACGAGTTGCCCGAAATCGATCATCCCCACCTGCTTCCGCACCACACACGCACGAACGTGCCGTGACGTCGCGCTCGACGACCAGATTCCGACGAACGCATCGTGACCGGGGTTCCCGGCCGCAGGGCGGATGGCGGGGGCGACCGACGCCGCCCCGGTCAGGAGTCCTTGGGCTTGGGCTGGTCCTCGGGGAACGTGTAGCTCGGGTTGTACGGGCCGTAGGACGAGGACGTGATCCCGTGGGCGGTGGTGCCCTCGTAGGACTGGGCGCCCTCGCCGACGTCGATCGTCACGGCGCCGCCGTCGGCCACGGTGATGAGGCCGGCGTGGGCCGCCGCGGTGCAGATCGAGGAGTCGGCGGTGTAGGTGTCGGTGCCCCACACCGAGCCGGGCTTGCCCGAGCCCGAGCAGGTGAGCGTGTAGGAGGAGCCGGGCTCGAGCGAGAGGCCCGCCGCGGTCACGTTCCACGAGGAGGTGCCGGGCTCGAACGTGCCGCTCCCGGGGGGCGCGTCGGGGAACGTGTAGCTGCCGGACCAGGGGCCGTAGCTCGCCGAGGTGATCCCGTTGGCGGTGCCCTCGTCGTAGCCCTGCTCGCCGGGTGCGATCTCGATGGTCACCTTGCCGCCGTCGGCCAGGGTGATGAGGCCGACGTGGACGCCGGCGGTGCAGACCGAGGAGTCGTCGGTGTAGGTCTCGACGCCCCACAGCGAGCCCGCGCTGCCGTCGGGCGGGCACGTGTAGGTGAACGTCTTGCCGTCCTCCCCGCGGTGGGCGACCGCCGTCGCGCCCCAGCCCGAGTCGGCCTCGGTGCCGCCGGGCTCGGCCTCGGTGGTGGTGGTCTCGTCGTCGGCCTTGGTGGTGGACGACGCGACGGTGGTCGACGTGGTGGTCGTGGTCTTCTTCGTGGCCTTGTCGCCGTCACTCCCCTTCGCGCCGCAGCCGGCGAGCAGGAGGGCGGTGGCCAGACCGGCGGCGAGGAGGCGTGCGGGAGCGTGCGATGTCATGGACCAGACCGTACGACCGCAGCGCCCGGCGTGCACAGGGTCCTTGGCCCCGGGCGTGGGCTCAGCTCGGACGGGGCGGGGCGACGGCGAGGAAGGCGTCGAGCTCGGCCTCGGGGAGGGCCTGGGCGAACAGCCACCCCTGGGCACGGGTGCAGCCGAGGCCCCGCAGCATGGTGGCCTGCTCGGGATGCTCGACGCCCTCGGCGGTGACGTTCACGCCCAGGCGGTGGGCCAGGTCGATCACGCCGGTCACGAGCTCGCGGTCGCTGCGATCCGAGGTGATGTCGGCCACGAACGACCGGTCGAGCTTCACCACGCTGATCGGGAGCTCGTGGAGGTAGGTGAGCGACGCGTAGCCGGTGCCGAAGTCGTCGATCGCGAGCGTGAAGCCGCGCTCGCTGATGCCGCGGACGTTCTCCCACACGGTCGGGAGGTCGCGCATGATCGCGGTCTCGGTGATCTCGAAGCACACCGACGACGGCAGCGCGCCGGTGTCGACCAGGGCGTCGTCGATCTGGTCGAGGAGGTCCGGCTCGGAGAGCTGGCGGGCGGAGAGGTTGATCCGCACCTCGAGGCCGCCGGGGCGGCGGCTCGCCCAGCGTGCCGCCTGCGCCATGCCCTCCCGCACGACCCACGCCCCGATGTCGACGATGAGCCCCGAGTCCTCGGCGACGTCGAGGAAGCGAGCGGCGGGATCGACCACGCCGTCGGGGTGCCGCCAGCGGAGCAGCGCCTCCACCGAGGTGACGCTGCCGTCGTCGAGGTCGACCTCGGGCTGGTACCAGAGGGTCAGCTCGCCGCGGTCGAGCGCGAGGCGCAGGCCGTTCTCGATCCGGAGCCGCTCGGTGACCTGCTCGCGCAGCTCGCTGGTGAAGACCGCGTAGCGGTCGCGTCCCTGGCGCTTGGCCGTGTAGAGCGCCGTGTCCGCCTCGGCGAGGAGCGTGTCGGCGTCCACCCCGTCGTACCCGACCGCCACCCCGATGCTGGCCGTGGTGAACAGCTCGTCGCCGTGCACGCCGATCGGGGCGCGGAAGGCCTCGACGAGACGCTCGGCGACGCGCGTGGCGTCCTCGAGGCTGTCGAGGTCACGCAGGACGACGACGAACTCGTCGCCGCCGTGACGACCCACCAGGTCGCGCTCAGGCGCGGAGGTCAGGATCCGATCCGCGGCGAGGCGCAGCAGCTCGTCGCCGGTGGCGTGGCCGAGGGAGTCGTTCACGAACTTGAAGTGGTCGAGGTCCATGAGCAGGACGGCGGCGGTGCCCTGCCCGTCCGCGGCACTGGTGAGGGCCTGACGGATCGCGTCGACCAGGTGGGCCCGGTTCGCCAGGCGGGTCAGCGGGTCGTGGGTCGCGGCGAACTCGAGCTCGGCGAGCGCGGCGACCTCGTCGTCCACCAGCCGGGCGCTGCCGATGACCGGACCGACGACCCCGTCCTCGTAGACGGCCCGGAGCCGCACCTCGAACCACGGCCAGCTGCCGTCCTTGTGGCGATACCGGACCCGGTGGCGCGAGGTGCCGTGCTCGACCACCTGCTCGTGGGAGCGCCGCACCACCTTCGCGTCGTCGGGGTGGATGAACTCCATGCCCAGCCGACCCACCACCTCCTCGGGCGCGAACCCGAGGGTCTCCTGGACCGATGGCGCGACCCACTCGAATCGGCCGTCGCGCGACAGCGCGATGAGATCGCCCGAGTTGTCGGCGATGAGGCGGTAGTGGCGCTCGGACTCGGCCACCGCCTCCTGGACCCGCACGAGCTCGTCGATGTCGCGCAGGCCGATGACCACCTCGTCGAGATGACCCTGATCGTCGAGGATCGGGGTCGGGGTCCCGACGTACCAGCGGTAGGTCCCGTGGCGATCCCGGAGGCGCACCACGTAGCCGTCCTGGAGCGGCTGAGGGTGGTCCCGGTCGAGGAGGAGGCCACGCACCTCCTGCACCGTCGTCCCCTCCTCGGGGTGGACGAGCTCGGCCAGCGACCGGCCCACGAGCTCCTCGGGCCGCCACCCCAGGATGCGGGTGACCGCGGGTGACACCCAGAGCACGCGTTCGTCCGGCCCGACGACGCACACCACGTCGCTGCTGTTCTCCGCGAGGAGGCGGTAGCGGCGCTCCGAGTCGGCCAGCGCGACGGCTTGCTCGTGGCGGGTCGTGACGTCGTGCATGGTGCCCACGACTGCGGGGGTGCCGTCCGGCTCGGACACGAACCGGAGCGACACCTCGACCCAGATGAAGCCGCCCCGATGGGTGCGGAACCGGAACTCCGCCGACGCCTCCCCGTCGACCGCCACGGCGTCGCGCAGGGCGAGGGCCAGGTGGAGGTCATCGGGGTGGCCGAACTCGGCGGGTTGGCGGCCGACGAGGTCCTCGGGCGACCAGCCGGCCATGGCCGTGATGGTGGGGGACACCCAGCGCAGACGACCCTCGACGACGTGGAACACGACCTCGGAGGAGTGCTCGATCAGCAGCGCGTAGAGCCGGACCGCCTCGTCGTCACCTCGCTCCACGATTGCCATGCCTACTCCTGGGCGCGCCGATCAGCCCACCCCCTTCCATCGGATGGATCGGCCCGATGGTGAGGATCGGTCCCTCAGGCGCTCGCCGGGCGGGCCACGAACGCCGCGCTTCCGTGCGGCGCCAGGTCGGCACCGACCGTTGCCACCGGGCCCAGCTCCGCGCCGGTCCAGGCGTCGGTCACCTCGAGGCCTGGAGCTGCGCCGAGGTCGGCGAGGGAAACCGACACCGAGCGGCGGCGCCGACCGAGGTTCGTGAGCGACACCGCCACCCCGCCGTCGGCCAGGGGCTTGGCGATCACCCACGTGCCCCGGGCCGAGGGGACGAGGCGTCCCTGGGCGCCGAGCTCGTCCTGGTCGATCGCGAGGATCTCGGGGTTCGTGAGCAGGGCCTGGTCCCACGCGTCGACGAGGGCGACGTCGTGGGAGGCGAGCAGCGGTGCGGCCATCATCGCCCAGAGGGTGAGGTGGGTTCTGGCCTCCTCGTCGTCGAGGCCGCGGAAGCGCCGCAGGGTGGGCTGCCAGCCCCACGAGGCGGTGGGACGCAGGACGCCGGTCGACCGACCCCGCCCCCGGTTGCCCACGAGGAGCATGTCGGGGTCGTTCCAGTGCCCGGGCCCGGCGTGGTCGGCGAGGCGCAGGTTGCGGGCCGCGATCCACCGCACACCCATGACCGGCGTGGTGAAGGTGTCGAAGATGTCGGGCGTGGTGCGCCAGTACGCGGCGCCCAGGCGGGGCGCCCACTCCCACGGGCGGCGCAGGCCCCACTCGCACACGCTGAACACGATCGACCGGCCGCAACCGGCCAGCTCGCGGCTCATCATCTGGTAGCGGGCCTCGGCGGCGACGCGGGCGTGTGGGGCGTGGCAGTAGTCGTACTTGAGGAGGTCGACGCCCCACGCGGCGTAGGTCCGCGCGTCGATCGCCTCGTACCCGTAGCCGCCGAAGCAGTTGCCGCAGGTGAGGTGGGCGGCATCGGAGTAGATGCCGAGCTTGAGGCCCAGCTCGTGGACGCGGGCCGCGACGGGGGCGATGCCGTCGGGGAACCGCACCGGGTCCGCGGCCGGCGTGCCGTCGGGCAGTCGGGCGGCGGCGTGCCAGTGGTCGTCGATGTTCACGTACTGGTAGCCGAGGTCCCGCATGCCGGTGGCGACGAGCGCCTCGGCCACGGCCACGATCACCTCGGCGCTCACCTCGTCCCGGTAGACGTTCCAGCTGTTCCACCCCATCGGCGGCGTAAGGGCCAAGGTGTCGCCGACGCACAGGGTGACGGTGCCCTCGACCGACCCGTGCTCGTTCGCCACCCGCACCCGCAGTCGATGGTCACCGGGCGCGGCGGGAGCGGTGCCGCGCAGGATCCCCTCACCGTCGACGGTGACACCGTCGGGCAGGCCGTCGACCTCGAACGCGAGCGGCCGGGCACCGGTGGCAGCCAGGGGGTGGATGACCTCGGTGCCGGGCCGCACCCCGACCTGTCGGGCGCCGTGCAGGCGAGGCGCGCCGGCGAAGGGATCGAAGGTGGTGATCGGTGGGCGCACGGCGACCTCGGCTCGGCGGACACGCCATCGTAGGAAGACGGCCGGGCATCCGAGCAGCCCGGCCCGGCGGTACGGTGCGCCCAGACCCCCGACGACGAGGAGTCCCCGATGGGCCTGTTCAACCGTGGCGACCACCCGACCGTGCGCTTCCAGATGCGCGAGGACCTGATCTCGTTCGGCGACGACTACTGGATCGAGGACCACGACGGGCACAAGGCGTTCCGCGTCGACGGCAAGGCGCTGCGCATCCGCGACACCTGGCGGCTCGAGGACGCGTCGGGCAACGAGGTCGCCACCATCCGGGAGCGCAAGCTGAGCGTCCGCGACTCGATGACCATCGAGGTGCGCGGCAAGAAGGCCGTGGTGAAGAAGAAGCTGGTCTCGATCCGCGACAAGTTCCACATCGAGATGGGGGACGGCCCCGACCTCGAGGCCCACGGCGACATCGTCGACCACGAGTACAAGATCGACCGCGACGGCGACAAGGTCGCCGAGTGCTCCAAGAAGTGGTTCCGCGTGCGCGACACCTACGGCATCGAGGTCGACGCGTCGGTGGACCCGGCCCTGATCATCGCGATCACCGTCGCCATCGACGCCCTCTCCCACAACGACTGACCGCACCCCACCGGTGCACGCGCCACGCCCCGTGGCGCTACGGTCACCGGTCCCACCCCACCCCTACTCACGAGAGCGACCGCCATGTCCGATCCCGACGTCCTCGGCCCCATCGACTTCCTCCTCCTCGAGTTCCCGACCGACAACCTCCGAGGCGAGGTCGCCGCCGAGGTGCTGGCCCTCGTCGAGGCCGGCACCGTGACCCTCTGGGACGTGCTGATCGTCCAGAAGGACAGCGACGGCACCGTCACGACGATCGCCCTCGACGACGTGACCGACGGCGACAGCCCGTTCGCCTCGATCGCCGGCGCCCGCTCGGGCCTCCTCGGCGACGACGACATCGCCGCGGCCGCCGAGGCGATGGCTCCCGGCACGCTCGCTGCGCTGCTCGTGTTCGAGAACGCCTGGGCCCGCCCCTTCATCGCCGCCACCTACCGGGCCGGCGGCGAGGTCATCGCCAGCGCCCGCATCCCCGCCCAGGACGTCAACGACGCCCTGGACGCCCTCGAAGCCGCCGAGGCCGCCGGCTGAGCCGGCCCCACGACCCGACCACCACCCGACCCACCCTCCCGAGGAGCACCCCATGCCCGGTCTCTTGCGCGGCGTCGCCCGCACCGCCGTCATCTCCGGAACCGCCACCGCCGTGAGCGGTCGCGTCGCTCGCCGCCAGGCCGAGAAGTACGCCGAGCGCGACGCCAACATCTACGCCCAGCGCGAGCAGGCCTACGTCCAGGCCACCGCCCCGGCGCCCGCCCCGGCCCCGGCGCCCGCCCCGGCTCCGGCCGCTGCCCCCGCCGCTGCGGGTGGCGACCTGGTCTCCCAGCTCAAGGAGCTCGCCGACCTCAAGGCCCAGGGCATCTTGTCCGAGGCCGAGTTCGAGGCGGCCAAGGCCCAGCTGCTCGCCGGCTGAGGACCCGCATCCCCGTTTGTGGAGCGTGGCGGTCGCTGAGCGCCCCCCACCCTCCGGGTTTGACGGGGGTCCGGGGCAGCCGGTGGAGCGGCGGGGGGACACGGCGGCGGGGGAGAACTGGGCGGTGAGGCGCTGGATCGAGGTCCCGGCGCGCACCTTGGCCACCCAGTAGGTCCAGCCCCCGCTGTCCGGCTTGCGGCGCAACAGGCCCGCGTAGGTCATGAGCACCTCCACCTCCGGCCCGAGGTGGGTGGCGCACGTGGCGGTCGCGGCGAGCTGGGCGAGCAGGGCGGGTCGGGTGAGCGTCCCGCCGGCGAGCTTGGCCACGAGGTCGGTGGACTCCGCCGAGGTGGGTGCCCGGCCGAGCGCGGCCTGGTGCGCGGCGGCCACGAAGGCGGCGTTCCCGAGGGCACCGAAGCGGGCCGCGTAGGCCGGGCGGGTGCACACGTCGACGGCCACCGTCGCGAGCGGCGAACCCGCCTTGGATGCCGCCGCCCAGTCCTGGAGATCGTCGAACGCGGGCGGGGCACCCAGGGCGAGCACCGCGAGGCGGGCGACGGGCGCCACCACGCGGCCGAACTCGGCGCTGTGCAGGAAGGCGTCGATCACCCACGGGATGGTCCGGGCCTTCGAGGTGAGCTGGCCGGCCCAGTAGGCGACGCCGCCCGCGTCGCCCTCCCGGCCGTAGAAGTCGAGGTACTGCTGGCGGACCAGATCGGCCGGGTTGGTGAAGGGCACCCACGGCCCGGTCGTGGTGGTGGGCGGTGGCGGCAGCTTGCCCGGCGTCGCCCGGAACAGCCCGAGGTCGGGGTAGGTGGCCCCGAGGATCGCGGCGTGGTCGCCGCCGAGCCAGCCGCCGAGCACCGAGCGGTAGACGCTGCGGTAGTCGACCGTGACCACGGGGTCGCCCCGATCGTCGAGCGCGGTCAGCGACGGCGCCTGGCCGTGGAGGCCGCCCTTCACGTTGTCCCCGATCACGAACAGGACCGATGAGGTGCCGTGATCGGTCCCACGGGAGCCGTTGGCCTCGGGACGACGACCGAACTCCGAGAACGTCATGAGCGCGACCCGATGGCTCCACGTCGCCGCGAGGGTCGCGTAGAACGCCTTGATGGCGCCGTCGAGGTCGGCGAGCAGCTCGGCGTGCGGACCGAGCTGGTCGTCGTGGGTGTCGAAGCTGCCGAAGCTGACGTTGAACACCCGCACCCCGAGGTTCGCGTTGATGAGGCGGGCGACGAGCGTGAGCTGGGAGGTGAGCGACCAGTCCTCGAACCCGGGCGTGAAGGACGGCTTCAGATCGGCGGCGAGGCGCACCGACGCGGCACCGGCCGCCGCCAGGCGGTCGGCCCACACGCCCTTGCCGGTCGGCGCGGCACCGAACGAGGCCACCGCGTCGAACACCGACGCCTGCCAGGCCTCGCTGCGGTCGGCGCCGAACAGGTCGCCGTCGAGGTCGAGCGCGGTCACCACCGAGGATTGGCCCACCAGGTGGAGCGGCACCGACGACCCGATGGCGACGCCGCGCAGGCCCTGGGCCGCCTCGGGCACCCCGTCGAGCCAGCGCCCGAGCCATCCCGACGTCCGGCTCGACCCGGCGGTGCCGGCCATCCAGCTCGCGGTCGACGAGAAGTGCGACAGGTCGTCCACCGTCGACTGGCCGACGCCCTGCACGATCGCCACCTTCCCGGCGTCGTACCGCGCCTTCAGCGAGGTGAGCGCCGGGTGCAGGCCGTGGGCGGCGTCGAGGGGGAGCGGGTTCGCGATGGCGATGTCGCCGCGCAGCGCCTGGTAGGCAGCGCTCCCGATGGGCACGACCGTGTTGAGGCCGTCGTTGCCGCCGCCCAGGTGGATGACGACCAGGATCCCGTCGGTGGCACCGACCGGCGTCGCCGCCTCGGCCAGCGCGTGGAACCAGCCCGGCGCCGAGGCGATGGTGCCCGCCGCCAGCGCCCCCTGCAGGAACCGGCGGCGGGACACCTGACCGGGCAGGCGCTCCGCGGGCACGGACAGCGCCGCCATGATCTCGGCGGTCTCGAGGTCGCGCACCGTGGCCTCCTAGGCGAGCTGCACGTCGGGCGCGAGCAGCCCGAGCGTGACGAGGTTCGGCGGGATGGCCCAGGCGCGGTCCTGGCTCTGCTCGCGCTGGACGTACGCCTCGATGCGGGCGCGGGTCGTGGCCGCCGGGGCGTCGACCCCGAAGCGGTCGAAGACCGCCTGGGCGGCGACCGCTGGCGCGGCCGCGTCGAGCCCGGCGAAGACGCCCGCCTCGTCGGCCTTCCAGCAGGCGTAGCCGGCGAAGGAGCCCTTGGCCCACTGGGCCGAGGTGGAGATCCACGCCGCGTTCTGCTTCCAGCCCGACACGTTGGGCGGCTGGTACATCGCCTGGCCGAGGCGCTCCATCCACCACTCGGGGTTGAGCTCCGAGGCGGTCATGTCGAGGGCGCGCATGGCCACCACGAGCCATTCGATCGGGCTGCGGACGAGCGCGGTCCGGGTGGTGGCCAGGCGGAACTCGGGGCGCAGGAACACCGCCCGCAGCAGCTCCCGCACCACCATGCCCGAGGCGATGAACGCAGCGGCCAGGTCGTCGACGAGCGCGGCGGCGGGGTTCGGGTAGGCGAAGAAGGACCAGACCTTGCCGGCGAGGAACCGGGCGCAGGTGGGCTGGCGGCTGCCCCGCACGATCTCGGTGATGGTGGCCGGGCCGTTCCAGTTCTTGGTGATGCCGAAGATCGTCTTCTGGCCGGTGTCGTGATCGGCGGCGTGGAACGCGTAGTGCTCCCCCGTGTCGTCGAGGTTGTGGCCGGTCCACGCTCGGGCCATCTGCACGACGTCAGACTCGGTGAAGGCGCCGTTGCCGAGGGTGAACAGCTCCATGAGCTCCCGGGCGAAGTTCTCGTTGGGCGCCTCGGCGATGTTGGAGGCGTTGTCCAGGTACAGGAGCATCGCCGGGTCGATCGCCATGGCCTGGAGCAGGTCGTGCACGTCGCCGAGCGCCTTGGACCGGTAGGTGCGGATCTGGCGGAACACGAGGCGGGGCAGCACGCCCTCGACCGACGTCGCCAGGTTGCCGTGCCAGAAGAGGGTCATCTTCTCGACGATCGGGGTCGGTGTGGTGGCCATCCGATCCATCCAGTGGTGCACCCCGGCGACCCACGGCAGGTACCACTCGTCGTCGGTGTCGTCGATCGCCGCCGGGATCGGATCGGCGGGGTTGGCAGTCGTGTCGAGCACGTCGTCGACGACGTCGGCCCACGATGCCAGGGCGGCGAGGCGGTCGATCTCGGCCGCGCTGCCACCGAACCCGGCACGCCGGAGGAGGTGGGCCACGTCGGCCCGGGTGAAGTCGACCATGTCCGGTGATCGGCGCGATCCGGTCCGGTCTTGAGGGACGGTCGGCAGGGGAAGGCCCCCGGAGGGCCTCGGCTACGTTGCGGCGAGGAGATCAGGGAGGACGCAATGGGAACGATCGTGGTGTTGGGCGGCGCGGGTGGCGTGGGTCGGGTGGCGGTCGAGACGCTCACCCACCTGAGCGGCGTCGACGAGGTCGTCGTCACCGACCTGCACCTGGCTGCCGCCGAGGCGGTGGTGGCCGAGCTGGGCAGCCCCAAGCTCACGCCGGCCGCGGTCGACGTCGCCGACCACGATGCGCTCGTCGCCCTCCTGGGTCGGGCGGACGTCGTCCTCAACTGCGTCGGGCCCTTCTACCGGTTCGGTCCGCCGACACTGCGGGCCGCGATCGCCGCCGGCGTCGGCTACGTCGACATCTGCGACGACCTGGACGCCACCCGGGCGCTGCTCGACCTGGACGCCGAGGCGAAGGCCGCCGGGGTCACCGCCCTGATCGGGATGGGCAACTCGCCGGGCCTGGCCAACATCTTCGTGAAGCTCTGCGCCGACGACCTGCTCGACGAGGTGCACAGCGCCGACATCTGCCACATCCACGGCGGCGAACCGTCGGAGGGTGCGGCCGTCCTCAAGCACCGCATCCACGCCATGGTCAACGACGTGCCGCTGTTCGTCGACGGCGAGTTCATCGCGGTGCGCCAGCTCGAGGAGAGCGGCGCGGCCCACACGCGCGACATCGACTTCCCGTCGGTCGGCGTCTACCCCGCCTACCCGTATCCGCATCCCGAGACGATCACGCTGCCGGCCACGTTCCCCACGCTGAAGCGGGCCACGAACCTGGGCGTCGTCTACCCGCTGTCGTACTTCGCCATGACCCAGGACCTCGTCCGCGCCGGCATGTCGCTGGAGGACGAGATCGCGGTGGGCGACGTGTCGGTGGCGCCCATCGACGTGATGGTGGCGCTGCTCCAGCACGAGCGGCCCCGCCTGCTCGCCGAGGACGGGATCACCGGCCCCGGCGGATGCCTGCGGGTCGACGTGGCCGGGGTGAAGGACGGCGAGGCGCACACCTACGTGTTCTCGATCAACGCGGCCGGGGCCGGTGCCGGCCAGGGCACGGGCATCCCGGCCGCGCTCGGTGCCGCCCTGCACCTGCGCGGCGGGCTCGGCGACCGGCCCGGCGTGCACCCACCCGAGGCGATCGTGCCGGTCGACCAGATGCTGGCCATGGCCAGCGAGGTCACGAGCCAGATGGGCGTGGGCGACAGCCTCGGCAGCTCGCTCACCATCGAGCACATCGCCCCCGACGGCACCTCCAGCGTGCTGCCCCTGTCGCTGGGCTGACGATGACCGACACCCCCACCCCCACCGTCCTGGCGGTCGACCTGGGCACCGGCGGCCCGAAGACCGCGCTGGTGTCGCTCGACGGCACCGTCATCGAGGCGGTCCACCGGCGCGTGGAGCCGCGGGTCCGAGCCGACGGCTCGGCCACCCAGGACCCGGCCAGCTGGTGGGATGCGGTGGCCGACGGCACGCGGGCCCTCGTGGCCGCCCACCCCGATGCGGTCGCCGCCCTCGCCGCGGTGGCCGTCACCGGCCAGTGGGGCTCGACGGTGCCCGTCGACGAGGCCGGCGAGGCCGTCGGCGACTGCCTGCTCTGGATGGACACGCGCGGCGGCGACCTCGCCCGACGAGCCCTGGGCGGGCGGGTCTCGGTGGAGGGCTTCGCGCCCCGCACGATCCTCGAGTTCATCCGGCGGTCCGGTGGTGCGCCGAGCCTCGAGGGCAACGACCCCTTCGGGCACCGGCTCTGGATCCAGCACGAGGAACCGGACACCTACCGGCGCACGGCGCGGTTCATCGAGCCGCTCGACTACCTGAACGCCCGCTTCACCGGCCGCGTCGCCGCATCGCAGACCTCGATGCTGCTGTCCTGGCTCACCGACAACCGGACCCTCGACCCCGGCACCTACGACCCCACGCTGCTGCGGCTGGCGGGCGTCGATCCCGCCACGCTGCCGCCCCTCGTGCCGACCGGCTCCACGGTCGGCACCGTCACCGACGCGGTCGCCGCCGAGCTCGGGCTCCCCTCGGGCCTGCCGGTGGTGACCGCCCTCCCCGACCTCCTCTCGGCGACGCTCGGCTCGGGCGCCATCGAGCTGTTCGAGGCGCACCTGTCGATCAGCACGTCGTCGTGGATCGGCTGCCACGCCCCGAAGAAGGTGACGTCGATCGGCACCCAGATGGCCACCGTGCCCTCGGCGCTCCCGGGGCGCTACGTGCTGGCCAACAACCACGAGACGTCGGGCGTCTGCGTGGAGTGGACCCGCGGCCTGCTCGTCGACGCCGACGACGGCCTGACCACGCCGGTGGCCACCTCGCTCGCCGAGCTCGATGCGGTGGCGGCGGGCGCGCCGTCCGGCAGCGGAGGCGTCTTGTTCGCGCCGTGGCTCAACGGCGAGCGCTCGCCAGTGGCCGACGCGAACCTGCGCGGGAGCTTCCACGGCCTGTCGCTGTCGACGACGCGCGCCGAGCTGGTCCGCGCCGTGCTGGAGGGCGTCGCCCACAACAACCGGTGGCTGCTCGAGTCGTCCGAGTCGGTGCTCAAGCACCGCTTCGAGGGCCTGCGAGCGATCGGCGGCGGCGCCGAGTCCGACGTGTGGTGCCAGATCCACGCCGACGTGTTCGGCCGTCCCATCGCGCGGGTGGCCCAGCCGTTGTTCGCCAACGTGCGCGGCGCCGCCTTCTTCGCCGGCCTGTCGCTCGGGCTGCTCGATCAGCGCGACCTCGCGGGCCGGGTGCGGATCGACCAGACGTTCACGCCGGACCCGGCGAGCCGCAGGATCCACGACGGGCTGCACGCCGAGTTCGTGCGCCTGGCCAAGCACGAGAAGGGCATGGCCAAGCGCCTCGCCGCCCTGCGCTGACCGATCCCCTTGCCACCCCACGGGAGCGGCAAGGATGCCGAGATGCTCGAGACCATCGCGACGCTGCTGCCCCCGGCGCTCGCCATCGCCCTGAGCCCGTTCCCCGTCATCGGCGTCATCCTCGTGCTCGGGACGCCGCGCGCCCGGACCAACGGTCCGGCGTTCGCGATCGGCTGGGTCACCGGCATCGTGGTGATCACCACGCTCGTGGTCCTGCTGGGCGACGGCAACGACGCGGCCGATGCCGAGGCGTCGACCGGCGTGGCGTGGGGGAAGGTGGCGCTCGGGGTCCTGCTGCTCGCCCTCGCGGCCCGGAAGTGGCGGCACCGGCCCAAGCCCGGCCAGGAGACCCCCATGCCCGGGTGGATGTCGGGGCTCGACCGCATCACGCCGGTCCGGGCCGGGCTGCTGGGCCTGGCGCTGTCCGCCGTGAACCCGAAGAACCTGCTGCTCACCCTCGCCGGCGCCTCGCTCATCGTGCAGGCCGACCTGCCGTCGACCGACACGCTCGTGGTGTCGATCGTGTTCGTGGTGCTCACCTCGATCACGGTGGCGGGCGCGGTCGCCTCCCACCTGCTCGCACCGGCCCGGGTGGACCCAAGCCTGCAGCGCTTGAAGGCGTTCATGGTGCAGCACAACGCCGCGATCATGGCGGGCGTCTTCGTGCTGCTCGGAGGCCGCGTGCTCTACGACGGCCTCACCCACCTCTGAGGGCACGCTCCAGCTCGGCGACCCGGGGGAACAGCACGTTGTTCTCCTTGTGCACGTGCAGGTGCGTGTCCGCCTCGAGGTCGGCGAGGCCGGCGAACAGCTGCCGGTAGCTCGCGCACGCGTCGGGCGGCGGCGCGAAGCCGAGCGTGGCGGTGCGCAGCTCCGCGAGCAGCGCACCGGCGCGGTCGTGCTCGTGGCGCATCACCCCGATGGGGTTGGTCAGGCTGCCACAGTGGAACTCGGGCACCGCACCAGCGGCGGGGGCCGCCGCCAGCTCGCGCACCATGGGGAAGAGGACGCGCTCCTCCTTCTGGAGGTGCGGTTCGAGGTCGGCGCGCAGGGCGCGGGTGATCACCCGGATCCGGTGGAGCTCGGGGTGGTGATCACCGTGGACATCGAGGACCCGGTCCATGAGCGCCTCGAGGCGCGGCAGCTCGCGCCCGAGGTAGGCGTGGTGGGTGGCGACGAGGTGGTCGACGAGGCCCACGATGTCGAGCGCGGCCCAGTCGGGCGCCGGCTCCGGGTCGAGCCGACCGAGGCCGGCGAGGACCTGATCGACCGCGACCCCTGCGTCGGCGCACGCCCGGCCGAGCGAGATGGCGCCGCCGCAGCAGTAGTCCAGCCCGTAGGCCTCGAGCAGGCGGGCCGCCTGCGGGACGTGGGTGACGATGACCCCGAGCGGGGTGTCGGCGTCGATCCGGTCGGCGGTCTCGGTCTCGGTCTCGGTGGCCATCGGGCCTCCTCAGGGTTCGGGGACCGTCGCCGCGGGGCGGGGCCGGGGTGACGATGTGGGACGGTCGGGGTCGACGGCGGCGGCCCGGCGGATCCAGTAGGCCTCGGATTCGCCGATCACCGAGATGGCTCGCTCCGGGCAGACGCTGGCACCGAGCCAAGCATCGGCAGCGTGCTCGGCGGGGACGTCGAGGAGGTGCACCGCGATCTGGCCCTCCTCGTCGAGCGGGTAGACGTCGGGCGCCCAGCGGTGGCAGTTGCCCCAGCCCCGGCAGAGGCTCGGGTGGGTGCGGACCCGCACGCCGTCGGGCGCGACCGGCCCGGAGGCGTCGCTCACGACGAGGCCTCGGCGACGAGGCCGGCGAGGCTGCGGCCGCCCAGCTCGGCGACCAGGCCGGCCCGGGCGCTCGACCAGGCGGCGTGCAGGGCGCAGGGCCCCTGGCCGTCGGCGCCGCCGCACGTGCGGTCGGCCAGGACGCACCGCCCGGTGTCGGTGGGGCCCTCGATCGCCTCGATCACGTCGAGGACCGACACCTCGGCGGGGTCCACGGTGGCGACGTAGCCGCCGGTGGGGCCCGGCTCGGAGCGCACCCAACCCTGCTGGACGAGCGGGGTCATCACCTGGGACAAGAAGCCCGGGGTGGTGCCGATGCGCTCGGCGAGCACCGCGGACTTGGCGCGGTCGCCGTCGCGCACGAGGGCCACGAGCGCTCGGGCGGCGAGGTCGGCGCGGCGGGTGATCTCCAATCGCATAGTCCTCGACTATGAGACTCGATGTTCGTTACCGCCAGGGACCTTCGACCCTCATCGGGCACCGTCGCAGAGTCCGGGAGGGCGCTGCACCGTGTGGTTGACTGCGGGCAGAGGAGCTCGAGCGGGTGAGGTGCATGAGCGAGCGTGGAGAGGAACCGGTGGCCCTGCCGCCTGCGCTGATCGCAGCGCTCGCCGATGCCGCGTCGTCGCGCCAGGACCCGTCGCCCGAGCTCGTCGCCGAGCTGATCGCCGCCCTCCCCGACCTCCAGGCCCTCGCGGCCGAGCCGCAGGACGGCCACCCCTACTCGCGGCGGACGCTCCACGCCGAGGACGCCGTCGAGATCATGGTGGCCCGGTGGGGCGCGCCCAGCCGGTGCGCGCCCCACGACCACGGCGGTTCGAGCGGCTTCGTCACCGTGATCAGCGGCCACCTCGAGGAGTACCGGTACCGGTGGGACGGCACCGACCTCGCCGTCCACGACACGATCCCGCGCGACCCGGGCGACGCCTACGGCTTCGGGCCCTCGGTCGTCCACGCCATGGGCA
Source organism: uncultured Iamiaceae bacterium (assembly GCA_964624775.1). Taxonomy (GTDB): domain Bacteria; phylum Actinomycetota; class Acidimicrobiia; order Acidimicrobiales; family Iamiaceae; genus Aquihabitans. Next base: position 28,351 of record CAZUYW010000002.1, on the reverse strand, counting down.
CCGAGGTCGGCGGGGTCACGCTGCACGTCTACGCGCCGGCCCCGAAGCGCATGAGCGTCTACGACCTCGACCGCCGCCTGGTGCTCGACCTGGTGGGCGACTTCGGCGCCTGGGTGCCCGACGGTGACCACCCCTCGGCACCCTTCGACGAGGCGTCCGGAGCGCCGACCACCGCCGCGGTGCCCGACCCCACCGGCCCGGACCTCATCTGGATCTGCCACACCACCCGCTACCGCGGCGGCTCGGCCGAGTTCGGCCTCGCCGCCCAGACCATGCGCCGCGAGCTCGCCGCCGAGTTCCCCGACCTCGAGGTGCGGGTCGCCGCGCTCGACGGCAAGGCCGACTTCGTGGCCGCCCTCGACGCCATCGCCGCGGAGGGGCGCCGGATCGCCCAGCTGCACTTCGTGGGCCACGCCGGCATGTACGGGCCGATGTTCGGGTCCACGGACTGGCCCGAGCAGTTCTCGCCCCACGAGTGGCGCACGATGACCATCCCGTTCGCGCCCGGCGCCCGGGCCTGGTTCCACGCGTGCCGCACCGCACGCTGGTTCGCCCCCTTCTTCGCCCGCACCTTCGACGTGCCCGCCTTCGGCAACCAGGGCTACACCACCGTGTCCACGTCGAAGGAGCGGTTCGCCTGGGCGGGGCGGCACCCGGAGCGCCAGCCGGCGCTCTACCTCGTGGCCACGATCGGCAAGAAGACCCACGGCGTCGTCGGCTCGCTGCGCAAGTACGCCGGCGCACCGGTCGACCCGATGATCGAGTGCCTCCCCGCCCCGCCCGGTGGGGTCACCTCCTACGACAAGGTGGCCGAGCTCTACGACCAGGCCTACGTCGACATCACGGTGCGCGAGGCCGAGTGGGCGTGGATCACCGCGCACCTCGCCCGCGCCCGGTCCGAGGTCGGCCGTCCGCTGCGGGTGCTCGAGATCGGCTGCGGCAACGGCGCGCTGCTGCGCGAGCTCGACGACCTCGGCGCGCTCGAGCTCGGCGTGGGCCTCGACGACTCGGCGAACATGGTCGAGCGGGCCCGGGCCCGCAGCGCCGATCGCCCGCGGCTGTCGTTCGCCCGCATCGACGGACCGGTGATCGAGCTGCCCGACGACCACGTCGACGTGGTGCTGTCGTTCCTCTCGTTCCGATACCTCGACTGGGACCCGATCATGGCCGAGGTGCGCCGCGTCCTGGCTCCCGGCGGGCGGCTCTGGGTGGTGGACATGGTGGAGAAGCCGGTGCGGCTCCGGGAGCTCCCGCTGCTGGCCCGCTCGACGCTCCACCACCTGCGGGCCCCCAAGCGGCACCCGCAGTTCGCCCGCGACGTGGCGACGCTCACCGCCCACCCGGACTGGAAGGTGATGCTCGCCCACAACCCGATCCGGGCCGAGCACGAGTACAAGTGGTTCCTCGAGAGCCGGTTCCCGGGCAACGAGCTCGAGATCCTGAACACGACCCGCACCCAGCGGGTGGTGGCGTTCGACTCGGGGCCGCTCGCCAAGGGCACCACCGCCCCCCTCTCCTTCCCCTGACATGGGCGAGGCGCCGCGGCTCGGCATCGTCGACTGGGGCATCGGCGGGCTCGGCCTGCTCGGCCTGCTCGACGACGCCCTCCCCGCGCTCCCGGTCGCGTACTGGTCTGACACCGGGGCGACGCCGTACGGGAAGCTCGGCGCGGCCCCGCTGACGACCCGCCTGCGCGCCGTCGTGGCCGAGTTGGCCGAGCGCGGCTGCACGGAGGTGGTCCTGGCGTGCAACGCGGCGAGCACGGCCGTCGACCGGCTGGCCGACGCCCCGCTGCCCGTCACCGGGATCATCGAGGCGGGCATCGCCGCCGTGCCTCCCGATCTGGACGGGCTGATCGGCGTGGTCGGTGGTGCGGCCACGATCCGGGCCGGCCGCTACCGGCGCGGCCTGGCGCGCCCGGGTCGCACCGTGGTGTCGAGGGTCGCCCAGCCGCTGTCGGCCCACATCGAGGCGGGCCGCATCGGCACCGACGCCTTCCGCGCCGATCTGCGCCGCATCGTGGCGCCCCTGCGCGGCGCCGACGCCCTGGTCCTCGCCTGCACCCACTATCCGGCCGCGGCCGACGCGTTCGCCGCCGCCCTGCCGGGCACGCTGCTGGTGGACCCGGCGGCCGAGCTCGCCCGGGAGCTGGTCGAGCGGTTCGCACCCCTCGTCCCCCCGCAGGCGACGACTCGCGCGAGCCGGTCCTTCGCCACGACCGGCGATCCCGACGCGATGGTCGCGGGCGCCCGGGCGGCCTGGGGCCGGACGCTGCCGCGCCCGGAGCGGGCCGTCCTGCGCCAAGGGTGACACCCGGGGCCCCAGTGCCCTGGCCCGCAGGGTCCAAGGTCACAACCTGGGGGTTCGAGGAACCGATCGCGGCACTCGGGCGACAGAATGACCGTGGCGACAACTGGTCGTCACGCTCAGCCATGCGGAATCCACGACCCCTCACCCTGGCCAACCCCCGTCGCCCCTCCCGGGCGATGGGCGTCGTCATCGCCCTGGCGGTGGCGGCGAGCGTGGCCGTGGCGGGGTGCTCGGGAGGAAGCGATGGTTCGGCCAAGGGCTCGCTGCCTGATGTGAAGCTCGTCGAGCTGAACACCGGGAAGGCCACGTCGTGGGACGGCAAGGGTCGCCCCATGGTCGTGAACCTGTGGGCGAGCTGGTGCGTGCCCTGCCGCACCGAGATGCCGGCGTTCGACGAGGTCCACCAGGCCCTCGGCGACAAGGTGGCGATCGTCGGGGTCACCGACGATCCCGACCGATCCGCAGCGAAGAAGGCGGCCGCGGCCTCCAAGGTCAGCTACCCGCTGAAGGTCGATGTGGATCAGGAGCTGATGGTCGACCTGGATGTCTCGGGTCTGCCTGCCACCATCTTCGTGGATGCCGACGGCACGATCGTCGGCCGCCACACCGGTGCCCTCACCAAGGCCGAACTCCTCCGAGAAATCGAGAAGCGCTATGACATCACGCCCTGACCACCGCAGGACCCGCATCGCCGGGCGCCTGGCCGCACTGCTGGTGGTGCCCGTCCTCGTCCTCGCCGCGTGCGGGAGCGACGGCGGGTCCTCCGACGGCTCCAAGGCCACCGGGGGATCGGGGCAGCTGGAGGGCACGGTGCGCACGCCCGCCCTCCAGGTCGGTGACATCACGCTGCCGCAGGTCTCGACGAGCAAGCCCGACGTGCCCTTCACCTTCAAGGCGAAGCAGGGCAAGCTCCTCTTCGTGGCGTTCGGCTACACGAACTGTCCCGATGTCTGCCCCACCACCCTCTCCGACATGAAGAAGGCCAAGGCCAAGCTCGGAGCCGACGGTGACAAGGTCGACATGGCGTTCGTGACGATCGACCCGGAGCGGGACACCCCCGACGTGATCGTGCCCTACCTGGGCTCGTTCGCGAAGAGCGGTGGCCACCCGATCCGGACGACCGATGCCGATGCCCTCGCCAAGGCCAAGGATGCGTTCGACGTGAAGTCGAGCGTGACCAAGAAGCCCGACGGCGAGGTCGAGGTCACCCATTCCGCCAGGAGCTTCATCGTGGATGACACGGGGAAGGTCGTCGTGGAGTGGAACTTCGGCACGGGTTCCGACGGCATGGCACACGATCTCGCGATCCTCCTGGACCGAGCCTGACCCAGTGACGGGGCTGTCGCCCCACGAAAGGACCACCATGAACCGGACCGTCAAGCGCAGCCTGGCCGCAACCCTCGGGGTGAGCCTGCTGCTCCTCGTGGGGTGTGGCAGCGACTCCAAGAGCGAGTCGAGCGACACCACCAAGGCCAAGGACACCACCACGACCACGGCCGCCCCCGAGCTCATGCTCGAGGACGTGTGGGCCCGCCAGAGCCCGATGGGCGCCACGATGGGCGCCGCCTACCTGAACATCACCAGCCCGGTCGACGACAAGCTGGTCAAGGCTTCGGTGGATCCCTCCGTCGCCAAGGAGGCCCAGATCCACGAGACCGTCATGGCCGAGGAGGGCTCCGACATGAGCTCCACCACCGAGGCCATGGGCGATGAGACCACCACCACCGCCATGGGCTCGAGCGACATGAGCACCACCACCGCGGCAATGGGCGACGACAAGACGTCGACCACCATGGGCGGTGGCATGAGCGACAACATGACCATGCGCGAGGTCGACTCGATCGAGCTCCCCGCGGGCAAGATGGTCGAGCTGAAGCCCGGTGGGTACCACATCATGCTGATCGACCTGGTGAAGCCGCTGAAGGTGGGCGACAAGATCGAGATCACCCTCGAGTTCGAGAAGGCCGGCACCAAGACGGTGACCGCCGAGGTCAAGGAAGGCTGACGATGAGCGCCGAGCACGACCCCTCCACCACCGCCGAGGGCACCGAGCCCGAGGGCGAGGGCGGAGCGAACCTGCTGTTCTTCGTCGTGCTCGGCGCCATCCTCCTCATCCCGCTCGTCGCCGTGGGCGGCTGGCTGCTCGTGTCCAACGACGAGCCCGCCAGCCGCACGGTGACCTACATCGTCGAGCCCGGCACCGCGGCTCGCATCGCCAAGGGCGAGCAGATCCAGATCATGCCGCCCGAGCTCCAGCTCAAGGTCGGCGACTCCCTGGTGGTCCGCAACGACGACAAGGCCACGATGACCGTCGGTCCCTACACGGTCGACCCCGGTCAGACGCTCAACCAGCGCTTCCAGCGCCCCCAGACCCTGATCGGCGACTGCTCCCTCAGCAGCACCGGCGAGGTCCGCATCGTCGTCACCTAAGGCGCTGAGCGGGGGGCCGGGCGGAGCGGGCCGGCGCTTCTTCGCCGCGTTCTGGTTGCTGGGGAGCCGATTCGCGGCGAAGAACGCGAAACCGGACACCGATCGCCCGAACCTCGCCGCGTCCTGGTCCCCCACCGACCACTTCGCGGCGAAGAACCGAATCCGGACATCGGAGCGGGGCGCCCCGACCGGGTGGGCCAGACTCGGGGGATGGCGAACGCGCTCACGAACCTCCGCGATCTGCTCGCCTACGCGGCGACCCGTCGGTCCCACGAGGTGGCAGACCGGGCGGTGCTCGCCGACCTCGCCGTCGGTGCCGACGAGCTCGGCCTGCCCGCCGGGGTGGAGCTGCGGTGGCTCGGCGTGGCCGGGTTCGCGATCACCTGCGAGGGCACGACGATCCTGATCGACCCGTACGTGACCCGGCACGGCCTGGGCGACATGCTGCGTCGCCGGGTGATCGCCTCCGACCCGGTGCTCGTCGACCGTCACGTGCCCAAGGCCGACGCCATCCTGCTCGGGCACACCCACTTCGACCATGCACTCGATACGCCGGCGATCGCCCGGCGCGATGGAGCCACCGTGTACGGCGGCACCTCGGCCCACACGCTGATGGGCCTGCACGGGCTCGCCGACCAGGCGGTGGAGGTGACCCCACACCAGGTGTACGAGATCGGGCCGTTCGAGGTGACGTTCGTGCCGAGCCTGCACTCCAAGCTGCTGCTCGGGCTGTCGGTGCCGAACGGCGGCGAGATCACGTGCGAGCACGTGGAGGGGCTGACCGACCAGGCGTACTGCTGCGGTCAGGTGTGGGGCATCCACATCGCCGTGGCCGGGGCGACGATCTACCACCAGGGCTCGGCGAACCTGCTCGACGACGAGGTGCGCCACCGCGACGTCGACGTGTTCCTCTGCGGCATCGCCGGCCGCCAGGTCACACCCGACTACGTGCCCCGGATCCTCGCGCGCCTGTCACCGAAGACCGTGGTGCTCACCCACTACGACGACTTCTTCCGCGGCCTCGACCAGGACCAGGCCTTCGCCTTCGGCGTCGACGTCAGGCGCTTCCCCGACGAAGTGGCTGCGGTGTCGGGTGACATCAGGGTCGTGTCGCTGGGGTAGGTACCCGCCTTCGACGGGCAGGCCGGCTAGCTTCACTGTCAGACCCTGGCCGTAGCCTTCAAGGACTTCCCCGACATCACCGGACGTCCTGGGAGCACCATGGCAACACGAAAGCCCGCCCACATGAAGACCCCCGACGAGACCGGGAGCGGTCCGACAGCCGAGCCGCAGACCGGGACCATCACGACGCTCGACCTGTTTGCCGGAGCCGGGGGACTCAGCCTTGGCTTCCACCTTGCGGACCTGGGATTCACGCCGGTCTATGCCGTTGAGCACGACGCTGCCGCAGCTAGCACCTTCTCCCGGAACTTCGGCTGCGAGGTGTTTGCAGGAGATATCGAGGACGGGCCCGAGTACCCCGACGAGGTCGACGTGATCATCGGTGGACCCCCGTGCCAGGGCTTCAGCCCCCTGGGTCGCGATCGCGACGACGAGTCCCGGGCCAAGCTCAACGGGCTTTGGAAGCACTACCTCGACGCCGTTCGCACCCTGAAGCCAAGGGCCTTCGTCATCGAGAACGTGCCTGAGTTTCAACGGTCTGCCCAGTTCGCCGAGCTACTCCACCTCCTCGAGACCGACACGGACCTCAGCTGTTACACACCGGCGTACGGCGTGCTGAATGCCGCCGATTACGGCGTCCCGCAGCGGCGACGTCGGGGGATCCTGGTCGCCGTCCGGGACATTGAAGGTGACCTGCCCTGGCCGCCCGAACCGACCCACGGCCCAGAATCCACCAGTGGCGCCCCGTACGTGACCGCACGCATGGCGATCGGTGATCTCCCGTCACGGACCAAGGGCACCGAGCCCATCATCGAAGACGGCATTCAGCACCTTCACTTCGGCCGCCGCCCGATTGAGAAGTCGCTCGAGCGGTATCGGGCAATCCCACCTGGAGGCAACCGCTTCGACCTCATGGCGAAGCGCCCGGACATCACCCCCGCCTGCTGGCTCAACAAGCCGACCGGTACCACCGATGTGATGGGCCGAGTCCACTGGGACGAGCCCTCGGCCACGATCAGGACCGAGTTCTACAAGCCGGAGAAGGGCCGCTATCTCCATCCGACGGCCAATCGCGTGATCTCCCATCGTGAGGCAGCGCGCCTGCAGAGCTTTCCGGATACCTACATCTTCGAGGGCACGAAGGTGCAGATCGCCCGCCAGATCGGAAACGCGGTTCCACCCCTTCTGGGCCAGGCCATCGCTCGATACGTCTACGAGTGCCTGAAGCGTTCAAGCGCCAAGGTCTGACTGCGGGTCAAGCAGGTCGTCTCGCACCCGTGACAGGTCATCGAGCTTCACCGAGTGACGACCGGCATGGCAGGCGCGACAGAGGGTGACAAGGTTGTCGCGGTCATTGTCGCCGCCGTCCTTCACCTGGTGCAGGTGATGAATCTGCAGGATGGTTCCTGGCACCGATTCTGGGCTTGAGCCACAGTCGCGGCACGCACGCCCGTCCCGCTCAAGCAATTCGAACCGCAGTTTGATCGCCTCGCGCTGCCTCGGCGGTCCTTGCTCCAGGGAGCCAAGTCGATACGACCCTGCCGGCAGCCGCGGGTCGTCGACGGAACTGACGACATCCCAACCCGCTTCCTCGAGCTCACGCATCCGACGAGGCCATTCACCGATCCTCGCGACATACGCCAGATCTTCCTTGGATGCGGCTTCGGGGAAGACTGCCTTGAGATAGGCGAGAAGTCGGGAACCGCCCGAGCCTTCCTGGCGGCGGATGGTGTTGCGAACCTGCCATCGGCTCGCCTTGGCCTCGTCGATGCCCTCGGCTTCAAGCCGATAGGTGCCTGGTCGCAGACCGCCCTTGGGCCCTGCGGTGATCGACCAACCCTCCTCGAGTTCGAGCTCACGCATGCGGCGAGCCCACTCGTGGGTACCTGCGACCCCGGCAAGGCGATCGTTGGTGACCACCTCGCCAACGTGGTCAAGAAGGTACTGACGCAGGCGGGCCTTGCCAGAGTTGAGACCGACTCGGCCATCAATCTCCCGCGCAGCTGCGTTGAACTCATCGACCGCCATCCCGACGAGAGCGCGCACATCGAGCCATGACGCGGCGTCCAAGTCCTCACCCTGGCCTAGCGCGCTGTTGAGCTTGGCGAAGAAGACCTGCACCGCCTTCTCCGCGAATGTCAGGTCCGGCCTCTCGTCGGTCATCTAGGTTCCTCCGCCAGTCAGGTCTAGGTCACGGTAGCCCTGACTCATGCTGAAGTCTGGGGGTCTTGCCTAGCCTCTGGGCGGTGAGCAGCGCGAGCGAGAGGATGCGCCGCCAGGCGACGCGTGACACAAGGCCCGAACTCGCGGTCCGCCGTGAGCTACACGCTCGGGGCCTCCGGTACCGAGTCCACGTTCGCCCTGATCCCACTCTGCGGAGGACGGCCGACATCGTGTTCCGGCGAGCGAAGGTCGCTGTCTTCGTCGACGGATGCTTCTGGCATGCCTGCCCGCTCCACGGCACCACCCCCAAGACAAGGACCCAGTGGTGGACCGAGAAGCTGGATGCCAACAGTGCACGCGATCGGGAGACTGACGAGCTGCTTTCTGCCAACGGATGGCTGCCGATCCATATCTGGGAACACGAGGATCCGGTCGCAGCCTCGGTCCGGATCGCCGAGGCGGTCGGGCTGCGGACCCCACCCCAGGCAGCCCGGCCCTCGGCTGGTGAGGGGGACGGCCCCTAGGCTTGCACCCCGCCGCTCCCGCCCCCGCCCTTGAGGTCAAGCCATGTCCAAGCCTGCTGTCGTGCTGCTGTCCGGGGGGCTGGATTCGTCGACGGTGGTGGCGATGGCGCAGCGGGACGGGTTCGAGGTGCATGCGCTGTCGTTCCGGTACGGGCAGCGGCACACGGTGGAGCTCGAGGCGGCGGCGCGGATCGCGCAGGCGGCGGGCATCACGGACCACCGCATCGTCGACATCGACCTCGGCCTCTTCGGTGGGTCGGCGCTCACCGACGACATCGAGGTCCCCAAGCACGACGACGCCGAGGACATGGACGAGGGCATCCCCGTCACGTACGTGCCGGCCCGGAACACGATCTTCTTGTCGTTCGCGCTGGCCTTCGCCGAGGTGCTCGGGTCGAGCGACATCTTCATCGGGGTAAACGCCCTCGACTACTCGGGCTACCCGGACTGCCGCCCCGAGTTCATCGACGCCTTCCAGACGCTGGCCCGCCTGGCCACCAAGACGGGTGTCGAGGGCGCGACGGAGGTCACCATCCACGCCCCGCTGATGCAGATGACCAAGGCCGACATCGTCACGGTCGGCACCGGGCTCGGCGTGCACTACGGCCTCACCATCAGCTGCTACGACGCGGACGACGAGGGTCGGGCGTGCGGCCGCTGCGACTCGTGCCACCTGCGCCGCCGGGGCTTCGAGCAGGCGGGCCTCCCGGACCCCACGCCGTACCGGCCCGACGCGCCGTGAGCTACCTAGTCAAGGAGCTGTTCCTCACCCTGCAGGGCGAGGGCCGCCAGGCCGGGTCGACGGCGGTGTTCTGCCGCTTCACGGGCTGCAACCTATGGACCGGGCGCGAGGAGCACCGGGCCTCGGCGGTGTGCCAGTTCTGCGACACGGACTTCGTCGGCACCGACGGCCCCGGCGGCGGGAAGTTCGCGTCGGCCGACGACCTGGCGGCTGCGATCGAGCGCACGTGGACGGCGACGGCGACCACGGATGACGAGCGGCTGGTGGTGTGCACCGGCGGCGAGCCGCTGCTCCAGCTCGACGAAGCGGCCATCGAGGCCCTGCACGCCAGGGGGTTCCGGGTGGCGGTCGAGACCAACGGCACGGTCGCCGCACCGGCGAGCCTCGACTGGATCTGCATGAGCCCCAAGGCCGGCACCGACCTCGTGGTGACGTCGGGCGACGAGCTCAAGCTCGTGTTCCCCCAGGAGGGCCTGGCCCCGGTCGACGTCGAGCACCTCGCCTTCGACCACCTCCTCCTGCAGCCGATGGACGGCCCGGACCGGGCGGCCAACACGGCGGCGGCGATCGACTACTGCCTCACCCACCCGCGTTGGCGGCTGTCGGTGCAGACCCACAAGTACCTTGGGATCCCCTGATGGAGATCTACAAGTCCTTCACCTTCGAAGCCGCGCACTCGCTCCCCAACGTCCCGGAGGGCCACAAGTGCGCGCGCCTCCACGGGCACAGCTACCGGGTCACCTTCCACCTCGAGGGCGACCTCGGCGCCGAGAGCGGCTGGGTGATGGACTTCGCCGACATCGGCGTGGCCGTCCGCCCCGTGATCGACCAGGTCGACCACTACTACCTGAACGAGATCCCCGGCCTCGAGAACCCCACGGCCGAGCACCTCGCCATCTGGATCTGGGACCGCGTGATCGGCGCCCTGCCCCAGCTGAGCGCCGTCGCCGTAGCTGAGACGTGCACGTCGGGCTGCGTCTACCGCGGCCCTGCGTCGGGCTCGACCGCCGGCGCCAGCGCCGCGTCGGCCGACTGACCCGAGCCACAAACCCGCACCGGGTGGCCGAGCCGCTGGCCGAGCTCGACCAGGGCGACGGCCACCTGCCGGTTGCGCTCGACGCGACGGTCGTGGGAGAGGCTGGTGTCGCCCGCGGCGTCGAGCGCCACGATCGATCCATCGGTGCGGTGCAGGTAGACCCCGGCCTCGGAGGGGAGGAACCCGTCGATCTCCTCCCAGGGGACCGGGCGACGGCTCCACCACATGTTCACGACGCGGACCCCGGTCGCATCGGCGTCGACCCGGGTCGACAGGCGCCGCCACGCCAGCACCAGGCCGACGCCCCACAGGCCGGCGAAGAAGAAGGCCCCGGCGATCAGCGCCACCAGCACGACGAGCCCCGCGATCCCGAACGACGTTCCCGCAACCGGGGACGACACGGCGTACTCGCGCACCGTCAACCGGTCCGCCTCGACTCGCAGGCGGTCCGTCGGTGCCGCCACCTCCGCCGGGTCCACGGGCACCGTCACCCCAGCGGCACCGGGAGGCGGGCACGGGTCTCGGTGACGATCCCGCCCCGAGCCCGCTGGGTGACCACGACCTCGACCCAGGTTGGCGACGCGGCACGGTCGACCTCGGACGCGATGTCGACCGCCAGCTGCTCGGCGAACACCGCCGCATCCCGGAACGACCACAGGTAGAGCTTCAGCGACTTGGACTCGATGCAGCGCTCGGCGGGCTCGTAGGTGATGACCACCGTGGACAGGTCGGGCTGCTCGGTGACCGGGCACATCGAGGTGACCTCCTCGCACGTGAAGGTCACCTGCGTGCAGCCCACCGGCGCCGGGAACGTCTCCAGGTGCTCGACCGGATGGCGGACCGTGGCCCCGAGGATCGTGAGGTCACCGGTGTCGGGACGGGGGCGAGCGGCAGCGTCGGTCACGGCGGCCAGCCTAGGACGGAGCCGTTCGCGGGGCTCGTTGTCAGTGGGGTGGGCCACACTGTCTGGCAGGGCAACGGCATCATCCAGGCTGATCTGAGGACCCCATGACCCTGCCCCCTCCCCCCACCACCGCCGACGACCCCGCGACCGCCCGCATCCGCGCGCTGCTCGACAAGGCCGAGTCCACCCCCTTCGCCGAGGAGGCCGAGGCCTTCTACGCCAAGGCCCAGGAGCTCATGACCCGGCACCGCATCAGCGATGCCATGGTCGAGCGCAACCGATCGACCTCGCGGGGCGCCGACGAGATCGAGGTCCGCACGGTGCGGATCCAGCCGCCGTACGCGTCGGCCAAGACCGTCCTGCTCGGCGCCGTCGCCACCGCCAACGACTGCCGTGCCGTGTGGCGCAACCAGGGCGAGGGCGTGGCCGACGCCACCCTCGTCGGCCACCGCAGCGACCTCGATGCCACCGAGGCCCTCTACCTGTCGCTGTCGCTCCACGCCGTGCGGGCGATGCTCGATGCCACGGTCCCCCCGGGCGACACCGCCCGCCGGTTCCGCCGGGCGTTCCTCCTCGCCTTCGCCGGCCGGATCGGCGAGCGGCTCCGCGAGGCCACCGTCGCGGCCCAGCGGGAGTACGAGGCCGAGACCGGCACCTCCACCGCGGTCGTGCTGGCCAAGCGGTCCGAGGCGGTCGACGTCGCCTTCCGCCGCGAGTTCCCCAACGTGCGCACCACCCGGCTCACCGTGTCGTCAGGTGCGGGCGTCCGCAGCGGCCGGGCCGCCGCCGACCGGGCCCGCCTCGGCCTCCGCGTCCTCCCCGGCGGCCGCCGCTCCCTCGGCCGCGGCCGGAACTGAGTCCGGCGATGGGGACCATCTTGTTCTCCGTGCCGTTCGTCCTGCTGACGATCCTCGCGGTGCTGATGGTGGCCGGGATCAAGCGGGTTGCCGGGCCTGAGCGGGCGTCCACGGTGCTGCGGGTGATCCGATTCGGGTCCCTGGCCATCGCGTTCGCCTTCCTGACGGCGACGGTCTGGCGGACGTAGCGACCCGTCCCGATGCCGGTACCGTCCATCCGATGGCTGCGACCCCGCACATCGGCGACGACGAGCGACGAGCGCGGGTGCAGGCGCGGCACCACCTCGGTGGGGATGCAGCGTCAGCGGTCGACGTCGCCGGCCGGCTGTGCGGGCTGCACGCCACCGACCCCGCCACCGTGTACCTGTCGCTCCACGCCCGTGTGGCCGGCATCGACCACGCCGCGATCGACGACGCCCTCTACGAACAGCGCAGCCTCGTCCGGCTGCTCGGCATGCGGCGCACCGTGTTCGTGCTCCCCCGCGACGGCGCCGCGGTCATGGAGGCCGCGTGCTCGCAGGCGCTCGTGGCAGGCGAGCGGCGCAAGGTCGTCCAGCTCGTCACCGACCAGGGCCCGATCGCCGATCCCGTGGAGGCCAGCGCCTGGCTCGACGAGCTGGCGGCCCGGGTCCTCGCCCACCTCGACGAGGTCGGCGAGGCATCCGCCGTCGAGCTGGGCAAGGCCGTGCCCGAGCTGCAGACCAAGTTCGTCGGTGCCGTCGGCAAGTCCTACGAGGGCACGATCGGCCTGTCCACCCGCCTGCTGTTCATCATGGCCCTCGAGGGTCACCTCATCCGTGGGCGTCCGCTCGGCACCTGGCTGTCGAGCCAGTACCGGTGGGCCCACACCGACACCTGGCTCGGAGGCCCGCTCGCACCGTGGGACCCCGCCGAGGCCCGAGCCGAGCTCGCTCGACGATGGCTCGCCACCTACGGCCCGGCGCCCGTCGAAGACCTCAAGTGGTGGTCGGGCTGGACGCTCGGCCAGGCACGAGCGGCGCTCGGCGCGATCGGGGCGATCACCGTCGACCTCGACGACGGCACCACCGGGCACGTGCTCCCCGAGGACCTCGACGCCACCCCGCCGAGCGACCCCGTCGCCGCCCTCCTGCCCGGGCTCGACCCCGCCACCATGGGGTGGAAAGCGCGGGCCTGGTACCTTGGCGACCACGGGCCCCGGCTGTTCGACCGCAACGGCAACGGCGGGCCCACCATCTGGTGGGGCGGGCGCATCGTCGGCGGCTGGGCGTCGATGCCCGACGGCGTGATCCAGACGTGGTTGCTCGACGACATCGGCGCGGACGGCGTGCAGGCGGTCGCGGCGCGGGCCGAGGCCCTCACCACGTGGCTGGACGGCACCCGCGTGAAGTCGCGGTTCCCCACCCCGCTCGAGAAGGAGCTCGTCGCCCGAGTCGGCTGATCAGCCTGCGGCCGCGCGACGCGACGCCTCGGCGCCGAGGTTCGCCATCGCGTCGCCCAGCGCCTTGGACGCGGTCTTGGCGATCATCCCGGCGAGCGGCTTGATCAGCGGCGCCGGCTCGAAGGCCATGCGATAGGTGATGCGGGTGTGCCCGTCGTCGAGCGGCTCGATCGTGCAGCGCTCCACCAGCTTGCGGAACGCGGGCGGCGACACCTTCGTGCCCGTGAACGCCCACAGCCGCGGCTCGTCCCAGGCGATGAACTCCTCCTCCACCACCGTCCCGCCCTGGAGCGAGACCGTGCGGGTCGAGCCCACGCCCGCCGCCGGCTCGGACGTCGGCACCACGGACTTCAGCGCCTTGCCGAACCAGGACGGCCAGGTGGCATGGTCGATCAGCACCGCCCAGATCTGCTCGGGCGTGGCGTCGACCACCGCGGTGCCCTCCGCGTAGCGGGGCGGCGCGTCGGCGAACTCGATCGGTTGCTTGGGGATCACACCCACCGGGGGCTCCTCGTCCGAAGGTCAGATGGAACGGTTGTCGAACTCGACCGAGTCGAGCATCGGCCGCACGATATCGGTCAGGGTTCCGCCGCCGCCCAGGGTCGCCATCGCGGCGTTCCACTCGGCCGTCTTGGCCTTGCGAGCGAACAGCGCGATGTACAGCGAGGCGACGTCGACCGTGTTGCGGGACTTGGTCTTGAACTCGTTCGACTCGGAGAACCCGGTCATCACCTGGCCGCGGGTCTTGCGCTTCAGGTTCAGCTGGTTGGTCCAGTACGCGACGCCGCCGCTGTCGCCCGGCCGACCGAGCACGTTCTGGTACACGAGGTCCACGAACGCCTTGTTGGTCAGCGCGCCGTAGGTGTTCTTGAACTCGCTCGACGCGGCGAAGGAGTCCGAGACCTTGTTGAGCGTGACGCCGAGCCGGCGCTGGCCCGCCCAGTAGCGCTGACCGCTCCACTCGGGCACCCGCTTGAAGTAGGCGAGGTAGAGGCGGGTGACGGGGTCGACGTTGTTGACCGAATCGGCGTCGCGGCGCAGCGAGGCCACCCACTCGGCGTTGTCCTGGCCGGCCTCGAGCGCCGCGGCACCCGCGTCGATCTCTGCCTGGCTGGCGTGCTGCTGGAACTGCAGCAGCACGTTCTCGACGAAGCTCGGGTAGTCGCCCCACAGGCGCAGGCCCACCGGCTTCACGGCCAGTGGGAGCGATGCGTCCGACGTCGGGCCGTCGCCACCCGGGTAGTGGGGCGTGACGGTGAACTCGTAGGGCACGTTCTCCCGCAGGCCTTCGAACAGCACCTCGGTCGCCGAGCCGGGCACGGTCTTGGGTGCGGGCACGATCGCGCCGGCGGGCGCGCCCGCGCCGAGCGACGCGGTCACCGTGTAGGTGGTCGGCTGCGGACCGTCGAACGGGATCCAGTTCGCCCACAGGTCGGGACGACGGCCGTTGGGCGAGCCCGTCACCTGCGTGACCATCCGGTCGGGCGAGTAGGTGCGGCACGGCTGGTTGCGGTACGAGACGGCCCGGGTGGTGACGCCGTCGAGCGCGCAGGCCGGGTAGGCGGCGGGCACGCTCGGCGCCTGGTTCGCCGGGACCCGGGGCAGCACGACCCGCGACGGCATGCCCGCCGAGTGGCCGATCGAGTTGGTGGCCGGGCCGGGCAGCGCGTCGAACGCCCAGAACGGCTGGTTGCCGCCAGGCGCCTCGATGTTGAGCCGCAGCTTCGAGCCGGGTCGGAGCACGTGGGCGAACGGGAACAGCTCGATGCGGATCGGCGTGAACTGACCGGCCGGGAGCGGCGAGGCGTCGGCCTCCTGGTGCCAGTGGAAGGGCACCAGCTCGGTGGACCGGGCCTCGTCCAGGGTCCGGTGGCTGCCGCGCAGCCAACCGCTCTGGATGAAGACCTCCTTGCCGTCGGGCCGCACCTCGGTGAGGGTCGCCTCGAAGTCGGTGTCGGCCGCGGAGGACCGCACCCACAGGTCGACCGAGCCCTGCCCTGCGTACGCGGCCTTCGACGCGTACGCAGGCGTCACGAAGCTGAGTGCGTTGCCCTCGTCGAGGACGTCCCACGTGTAGTCGGGGTGTGGTGCCCACGCGGACTCGGTGGACCCGGTGTAGGTGGAGTTCCGCTTCGTGGTCGGGTCGTAGGTGTACGACGAGCTGGCGCGGGCCGCGGTGTCCGGCACGGTGGGCGCGCTGGCGGCCAGAGCGCCGTCGGGCTGGAGGTACCACTTCTCGTTGGTGAGTCCCGTGAGCGGCCAGGTGCTGTGGCGCGTCGTGGCCGCGGCGATGGGCAGACCCTCCTTGCCGGACACGGTGCCGTTCTCCCAGCGGATGCGCACGTGGGGCTTGGCCTCGTAGTACGCGAGCGCGGCCTCGTAGGAGGGCTGCTGGGGCCAGCCGTTGAACGGCAGGCCGAAGTCCGCGTCGCGGTCGGGTGCGCCGAAGAGGTCGGCCAGCACGGCGGGCGCGCCGAGGCTCAGCAGGTTCGCCGTGTGCGGGATGCGATGCCCCACGTAGAGGTCGATGAACACCATCGCCTCGTAGATCTCCGAGGGCGCCATCGGCTCCACGTGGGTGCCGTTGGTGAAGTTGGCGAACACCTTCGTGTCGGGGTCGAACAGCTCCACGAGGTTCGCGGCCGAGCCCCCGGTCTGCTCGTCCTGCCACTGGCTGGACAGGAACGTCGGCATCTTGATCTTGTCGACGAAGGTCTCGGGATCCAGGTACGAGTAGGCGAGATCGGCGAACGGCGTGGACTCGATCCGATCGAGCAGGTCCGGGCTCTGGAGGCGCAGCAGCTGGTTGTGGGCGCAGGTGGTGTCGCCGTTGTTGATCCGGGTCTTGGCCCACGGGCGGGCCTTGGGCTTGGCGCCGTCGTTGCGCTCGGTGGCCCAGTCGACCGCGAAGCCGTCGTTCAAGATGCCGCCCGGGTAGAGGATGCCCGTGTAGGTGTCCGCGAACGGCGACAGCGGCGTGATCGCATCGAGGTGCGGCGGGTTCGTGGCGCCGACGTAGAGCTGGCTGTAGCCCGAGTACGAGATGCCCACCATGCCGACGTGGCCGTTCGACCAGGACTGGCGGGCGAGGGTCTCGACCACGTCGTAGCCGTCGAGGGACTGCAGCGTCTCCATGAAGTCGAACGCGCCACCGGAGCAGCCGGTGCCGCGCATGTTCACGCCGACCACCACGTACCCCTGGTACTGGTAGACCGCCGCCTCCTGCGGGACGGTGCCGGGCTGGGACGGGTCGTAGCCCGAGTAGTCGAGCACCACGGGCCACGGCGCCGAGCTGCCGTCGTTCGGGAAGGTGATGTTCACCGACAGCGTGGTGCCGTCGCGGGTGGTCAGGTAGTCGTAGCCCTCGTTCAGCGGGTGGTTGTTGACCTGCTGCTGGTACCAGGACGGACCCGGGTTGACGTCGGGATCGGTGACCTTGATCCCGCCGATCACGATGCCGCTGCGATCGACCTGGTAGCCGGTGCCGGCCGGCACCTTGCGGAACAGGTACGACCCCTGGGCGTCGGTGGTGCCGGTGTCCACCACGGTGTCCGACGCGTCCTTCAGGTCGACGGTGACGCCCGACGGCAGATCGGTGACGTACACCTGGTTCACGCTGCCCTTGGCGGTGAACGGCGCCCCCGCCGCGGCCGGGGCGACGGTGGCCGCCTGGGCGGCAGGGACCGCTCCCGCGCAGAGCGCGAACACGAGCAGCAGACGACGCATCAGCCAGCACCTTCCCCGAACCGGAGCGTTCACTCCGCTTTGCCGGACGGTCCAGTGTGGTGCCCACCCGCCCCGCTTGTCGACCGGGCGGGCGCGTGGGAGATTGGCGACGGCCGCGCGCCCCCGCCGGCCGTCCGGCGACGCACCGAGGTCCGATGACCACCACGACCCGCCCCATCAAGCAGGCCGCCGCCGACCTGCTGGCGCCAGCGCCCGTGTGGGTGCCGCCCACCCCCGGGCCGGTCGAGCTCGTGGCCGGCATCGCCGGCGGCACCGCGGCCGCCCTGGCCTCGCCGCTGCTCGCGGGCCCGATCCTCGGCGCCCTCGCCCCGCTCGCCGCGGACCCCTCGGGCCTGGCGTGGACCCCGGAAGAGGCCGGGGACCCCGGTTGGTTCGGACCCGACTCGGTGGCCTGGCGGGTCCACACCGACCCCTCGCTGCTCGTCGCCGGCATCGCCGCCTTCGCCCTCCAGGCGCTGCACCCGCTCGCCATGGCCGGCGTCGCCGAGCACTCCGCGTTCTCCGAGGACTTCCTCGGCCGCACCCAGCGCACCGGCGAGTTCGTCCAGGGCGTCGTGTACGGCTCCACGGCGCGCGCCGAGAAGCTGTGCCGCATCGTGCGGGCCGCGCACCGACCGGTCATGGGCGTCGCCCCCGACGGGCGGCCCTACGACGCCTCGGACCCCGAGCTCCTCGACTGGGTCCACATCGCCGAGTACCTGGCCATCGCCGCCGCGAACCGCCGCTTCGCCGTCGTCCCGATGACCCGCCACGAGCTCGACCGCTACGTCGCCGAGGTCGCGGTGGTGGGCACCGCGACCGGTGTCGAGGCCCCGCCGCGCTCCTGGCAGCAGATCAACGAGTCGCTCGAGCGCCACCGCCGCAAGCTCGCCGTCGGCGAGTACGCCGCCCACGGCATCGCCTTCCTCGACGACCCGCCGATCATCCCCGCGGCCGCGAAGCCAGCGTGGCGTGCCATCTGGGCCGGCGCCTCGGCGTGCCTCCCGCCCGTCGCCCGCCTGCTGCTGCGCCTGCCCGAGCCGTCGACCGCCGAGCTGGCGGCGTGCCGGGTCCTGCTCCGCACGCTGGGCGCCGTCGGCCAGGGCCCGCCCGCGTACCTCGCCGCCCTCGACCGCCTCGGCCTCCCCCGCCCGTAGCGCCGGCGCGCGCTGCGGTTCTTCGCCGCGTCCTGGTCGCCCGGCAGCCACTTCGCGGCGAAGAACGGATCGGGGGCCGGCGCGTCGCGGTTCTTCGCCGCGTCCTGGTCGCCCGGCAGCCACATCGCGGCGAAGAACGGATCGGGGGTTGGATGGGGGCTGCTAGGAATCGGCCATGACCAGCGCGGGCGAGCAGCAGTACCAGGCCGACATCCGGTGGACGACCCACGGGGTGGTCCACATCACGGCGGCGACGTGGGGGGACCTCGGCTTCGGCCAGGGGTGGGCGTGCGCCCGCGACCACCTGCCGACGCTCGCCGACCAGATCACCAAGGTCCGCAGCGAACGGGCACGCTTCCACGGCCGCGGCGCCGACGATCGCAACGTCGCCTCGGACCTCGGCTACCTGATGCTCGGCGTGCTCGACCGCGCCGAGGCGCTCCGCGCCGCCCAACCGACGTGGATCCAGGACCTGGTGACCGGCTACGTCGCCGGCTACAACGCGTGGCTCGCCGAGGCGCAGGCCGACGACCTGCTGCCCCCGTGGTGCGCCGGCGCCGCGTGGATCCGCCCGATCGACGAGCGCGACTTCTACGCCTACCTGGGCGACGTCGCCCTCATGGCGAGCGGCCGCAACCTCGCGGGGCTCATCGGCCTGGCCGAGGCACCCGGCCCCGACGGCCCCGCCGCCCCCGCGCCGCTGTCGATCCTCGCGAGCCCCGACACCGCCCAGTCCAACGGCTGGGCGCTCGGCGGCGACGCCACCGCGTCAGGCCACGGCATCGTCGTCGCCAACCCGCACTTCCCGTGGGGCGGCGAAGCCCGCTTCTGGGAGTGCCACCTCACCATCCCCGGCGAGCTGGACGTCTACGGCGTGTCGCTGCTCGGGACCCCGGGCGTGCAGATGGGCTTCACCGAGGGCGTCGCGTGGGCCCACACCTTCTCCCTCGGCTCGCGCTTCACGTTCGCCCGCCTCGACCTCGTGCCCGGCGAGCCCACCCGCTACCGGCACGGCAAGGCGACCCGCGACCTCGTCCCCGAGGACCACACGATCACGGTGCTCGAGGACGACGGCGAGCTGGTCGAGCTCACCCGCACGCTGTGGCGCTCGCACATGGGCCCGATGGTCAACCTGCCGCTCATGGGCTGGGGCACCGAGGTGGCCTTCACGTACCGCGACGCCAACCTCGACAACACGGCCGTCCTCCGCCAGTTCCTGGAGATGGACAAGGCCACCACCATGGAGGAGTTCCAGGCGGTGTTCGCCGAGGTGCAGGGCATGCCGTGGGTGAACACGCTCGCCGCGGATCGCACCGGCCGGGCCTGGTACATCGACGGCTCGGCCACCCCCAACATCTCCCCCGCCGCCCAGGAGCGGTTCCGCGCCCGGGTGAAGGACGACTTCGTGGCCGCCATGCTCTACGAGATCCGCGTCGCCCTCCTCGACGGGTCGGACCCCGACGACGAGTGGATCGAGGTCGACGGTGCGCGCAGCCCCGGCCTGATCCCCTACGCGGCGGTGCCCCAGCTCGAGCGCCGCGACTACGTGGTCAACGCCAACGACTCGCACTGGCTCACCAACGCCGACGAGCTGCTCGAGGGGTACTCGGTGCTCCACGGGTTCGAGCGCACGCCCCGCACGCTGCGCACCCGCAACAACGTCGCGTCCGCCGCCCGCCTCGCGGCCGGCGGCGCGGTCACGATCGAGTCGGCCGTCGGCGAGGTGCTCGGGAACGCCGTGTACAGCGCCGAGCTCCTGCGCGACGAGGTGGTCGCCCGGGCGCGCGCCGCCGGGTCGGTCGACCTCGGCACCGGCCCGATCGACCTCACCGCGGCGGCCGACGTGCTCGCCGCGTGGGACGGCACCGCGAACCTCGACGCCGTCGGCGCCGCGCTGTGGCGCGAGTTCATTGGCGGGTTCACCGCCACCGACTGGAAGGACGCGGGCGGGCTGTTCGCCGAGCCGTTCGACGCCGACGACCCGGTGGCCACGCCGCGCGGCCTCACCCCCGCGATCGAGGGCCTCGACCTCGTCGCCCTCGCCCTCGGTCAGGCCGTGCAGGCGCTCGACCAGGCCGGCATCGCCGTCGACGCGCCCCTCGGCGATGTCCAGTGGGCCCAGCGCGGCGAGCACCGGGTGGCCGTGCACGGCGGCAGCGAGGGCGACGGCATCCTCAACATCCTCATGCCGTTCGGCGCCCTCGCCGGCTCCTCGCTCGAGCCCACGCCCGCCAAGCTCACCCCGATCGAGGGGCGCTCGGAGCGCAGCGGCCTCGCCGAGACCGGCTACCGCTGCACCTACGGCACGTCGTTCCTCATGTCGGTCGAGCTCACCGACGACGGCCCCAAGGGCATCGGCCTGCTCGCCTACGGCCAGAGCGGCGACGCCCGGTCACCGCACCACGTCGACGGCACCGAGGCCTACCGCGACAAGGCGTTGCGCCCGCTCCTGTTCGCCGACGCCGACATCGAGGCGGACCCGAACCTCATGCGCCGCACCGTCACCGGCTGAGCGACGGCCCCCGCCGAGCCTCAGGCGGGCTCGGCCGTGAACGAGAACTCGCCGCCGCACGAGTAGTCGGCGCTGATGCCCGAGAAGGTGATCGTGCCGGTGAAGGCGCCGTCGTCGGTGAACGTGGCGATCACGCCGGGCGCGTAGGGCGCATCCTTGGCCGCACCGTCGACCGCGCCGTCGAGCACGGTGAGCTTCGGGATGGAGGCGGTGACCCGGCGGGTGGTGGCGGACCCCTTGCCCATCGGCAGGCAGTCGACGGTGATCTTGGAGACCGCGAACCCCGTGATCGTGTTGCCGTTCCGGGTGAAGGTCACGGTGGCGGGCTTGCCGTCGACGGTGCCCTCGACCGTGCCCCGGAAGCGCACCGGGCCCGAGGGGCCGCCCGTCCCGCCGGCGACGGTGGTCGTGGTCCCGCCCGGCGCGGACGTGGTGGTCGACGCCGTGGTGCCCGACGCGGTCGTGGTGGTGCGGGCGACGGTGGTGGTCGTGCGCTTCGCCCCGCCGCCGGACCCGCCGTCGCTGCCGTCCTTCGAGCAGCCGGCGAGCGCCAGCACCACGACCGCACCGCACGCCAGCGCGGCCCGCACCCCCCGGGACGGGCGGCGGACGAGGTGGGACGGCGCGGTCATGGCCGTCGAGGTTACGGCGCGGCAGGCGCCCCGGCAGGGGCGGTCACCGTGAACTCCGACAGATCGGGCTCACGGGTCCAGGACCAGTAGTCGACCAGGCGCCACGGGGACAGCACCCAGGTCTCGCCCGCGTCGTTGCGGTACCAGCTGTGGCGGATCGAGTCGTGGGACCAGACCATGGTGGCCAGCTCGGCCTGCAGCCGTTCGTTGTAGGCGTCGTGCACGTCGCGCCGCACCTCGATCGCCGAGCCCGGCCGCTCGAGCAGGGCGCCGATCAGGCCCATCACGTAGCGGACCTGGCACTCGGAGTGGAAGATCAGGCTGCCGCCGCTCGCCAGGTTGGTGCCAGGCCCGTACAGGCAGAACAGGTTCGGGAAGTTCGGCACCGTGATCCCGAGGTACGCCTGCGGGCGATCGCCCCACTGCTCGCCGAGCACGATGCCGTCGCGGCCCACGATCTCCATAGGCCACAGGTAGCGGTTGGCGTGGAAGCCGGTGGCGTAGACGATGACGTCGACGGGGTGGTCGACGCCATCAGCGGTGCGCACCCCGGTGGCGGTGATCTCGGCGATCGGCTCGGTGACGAGGTCGACGTGATCACGGGTGAGCGCGCCGAGCCACGAGCCGTTGTCCTGCAGCGTGCGCTTGCCGAGGCAGACGTAGTCGGGCACGACCTTGGCGAACAGCTCGTCATCGTCGCCGACCTGGTCGCGCATCCACTGGGTGAACAGCTCGCGGGCGGCGTCGTTCACCTCCGACACGGCGCGGTCCTGGTGCGGGTAGTCGGGATCGATCCGCATGGCGACCATGCCGCCGTCGCACGCCGGCCAGAAGAGGAGGAACCGGTACCAGCGCCCGTAGTACGGCAGGTGGCGCAGCGCCCACTGCACCCCCGGGCCGACCCGGTCGTGGTAGTGCGGGTTCGGGAACATCCACGGCGCCGAGCGCTGGAAGACGGTGAGGTGCTCGACGTCGTCCGCGATGGTGGGCACGATCTGGAAGGCGCTGGCACCCGTGCCGATCACCGCGACCCGCTTGCCGCGCAGGTCGGTGCCGTCGACCCACTGCGCCGAGTGCATGGCCACGCCCTCGAAGCGCTCGCGCCCCACGATGTCGGGCAGCTTGGGTCGGTTGAGCTGCCCGACGGCGGAGATGACGATGTCGGCCTCGAGCCGCTCGACCGGGGAGGCGGACCCGCCGTCGCCCGCGCCTGCCGGTCGCACGTCGACCAGCCAGGTGGCGTGCTCCTCGTCCCACCGGGCCGCCACGACCTCGGTGGCGAAGCGGATGTGCTCGGCGATGCCGTACTCGACCATGCACCGCTCGAAGTACGCCTGCAGCTCGGGCTGCTGGGCGAAGAACTCGGTCCACTGGTCGTCCGGTGCGAACGAGTAGCAGTAGAAGTGGTTGCCGACGTCGACCCGGCAGCCGGGGTAGCGGTTCTCGTACCAGGTGCCGCCGACCGCGGGGTTCTTCTCGATAATCGTGAAGGCGATGCCGGCGCGGGCCAGGCGGATGCCGGCGAGCAGCCCCGACATGCCGGCGCCGATGACGACGACGTGGTGGCCGGCCTTGGCCTCGGCGGGCAGGTCGTCGACCCAGGTCACGTCGCGCGCATCGGTGCCGTCGAGCTCGAGCTCCTCGAGCATCATCGGCACGTACTCCTCGGGCACCTCGCCCGCCACGAGGAAGGCCATCATCTCGCGCACCACCTCGGGCGACGGCGGCGGCGGCAGGACGCAGCCGCCGTCGCGGTAGGCGATGATCGCCTCGAGCGCGAGCTTGCGAGCCGCGGCCTGGTCCTCGGGCGCCATGAAGCCCTGGACCTCGTTCAGGTAGATCCCGGCCGGGCGGAGGGCGCCACGCAGGATCGATGCGTCACCCGTGAGGTGCACGAGCGAGACCAGCAGCGTCGGGATGCTCACGTCCTCGAGCGCCGCGGCGATGGTCGCGTCATCGTCGGTGATCACCTCGCCGCTGTACCTCGGCCGCTCGCCCACGCTGTCCCCTTCGTCCGGTGTCGACGGGGACCGTACAACGATTGCTTTAGGTTCGACGCGCCGGTACGGTCGCCCGCCATGGCCGCCGACCACGAGCGATCCGCCGTCGCCGTCGACCTCGACGAGCACGGGCCCACCGACCGACCCGACGACGACGCGGCCGAGGCCGGCCGTCGGCGCAGCGGCCCGCCCGCGGAGGCCACCCGCGCCGCGGTGCTCGCCGCCGCCGAACGCCTCTTCGCCGAGCGCGGCATCTACGGCGTGTCGCTGCGCGAGATCGCCGAGGCCGCCGGGCAGCGCAACAACGCCGCGGTCCACTACCACTTCGGCGGGCGGGAGGAGCTGATCCGCACGCTCTTCGAGCGGCGCTTCATCCACCTCGACAACCGGCGACGCACCTTGCTCGAGGAGCTCGACGCGGCCGGGAAGGGCGACGACCTCGTCAGCCTGGTGCGCGTCCTCGTGGTGCCCTTCACCGAGTCCATGGACCAGCCCCAGGGCGGGCACTGGGCGCGCCTCGTGGCCAAGATGCACCAGGACCCGCGGTTCAACCCGTTCGCCGTCCACGCGGACCACCGCCACCCGTACTCGGCGAGCGAGGAGACCACGGCGGCCACCCGCGAGCTGGCCGTGCGGATCCAGGAGTCGCTCGACCTCGACTACGGCCTGGCCATGGCCCGCTTCTTCATCGTGATCACGATGGTCGTGCACAGCGTCGCCGATCGCGCCGCGCTCGTGGCCGACGGCAGCGCGGCGCTCACCGGCCCCAGCGAGGACTTCGCCGAACGCCTGGTGCGGGCCTCGGTCGCCATCCTGCGCGGGGTCGACGCGTGAGCCACCCGGGCATCGACGCCATCACCGCCCTGCTCGCCGACTCCGGGCTCAGCGAGGCGACGATCCCCGAGCAGCGGGCCGCCATGGAGGCGGTCGCCGGTATGCCCCCACCAGCGGGGGTCACCGCCACCGCCGGCAAGCTCGGCGGCCGGCCGGCCGAGTGGCTCGACCCGGATGACGTGGCGTCGCCCCGGGCCTCGGTGGTGCTCTACCTCCACGGCGGCGGGTACTGCATCGGCTCGCTCGCCACGCACCGCAACCTCGGCGGGCTCCTCGCCCTTGCCCTCGGTGCCACCGTCGTCACCCTCGACTACCGCCTCGCCCCCGAGCACCCCTTCCCCGCCGCGGTCGACGACGCCCTCGCCGCCTACCGCGAGCTGCTCGACCTCGGCCACGAGCCCGCCTCGATCGCCATCGCGGGCGACTCGGCAGGCGGCGGCCTCACCGTCGCCACGCTCGTCGCCGCCCGCGACGCGGGCCTCCCGCTGCCCGCCGCGGCCGCGTGCCTGTCCCCGTGGGTGGACCTCTCCCAGACCGCGGCGTCGTTCACCGAGATCGGCGACGCCGACCCGATGGTGACCAGGGCCGGGCTCGACCTCATGGCCGAGGCCTACCTTGCCGGCGCCGACCCGGCGACGCCCGGCGCCTCGCCGCTCCACGCCGACCTGGCGGGCCTCCCGCCGCTGCGGATCGAGGTCGGCGAGGTGGAAGTGCTCCGGGACGACGCGCTCTCGCTGGCCGAAGCCGCCCGCGCCGCGGGCGTCGCCGTCGACCTCGTGCGCTGGCCCGATCTGGTGCACGTGTTCCAGGCGTTCCCCGCCGAGCTCGTGCCCGAGGCGGCCGACTCGATCACCGGCATCGCCGCCTTCCTGCGCGCCCACCTCGCCTGACGCGGGTCGGTCAGGTGGCCGTGGCGCGGAGCGCGGCCTGGAACGCGGCCTCGTAGGCGTCGTAGGCGGCCCGCAGCTCGGAGCCCGGCCAGTCGGCCGGCAGCAGCTCGGCCGGGAGGAGCGGGTCGTCGCGCAGGTGGCGGACGACGGCGGCGGCGTGGCCGAACGCGGCGGCGAGGTCGGCACCAGGCGGGTGCGCGGCGAGGGCCTCGAGGTGATCCCGCGCGGTGTCGGCCCAGACCGAGGGACACCACAGGCGGTCGACGAGGGCCGGCACCTCGGCCGGGTCGACGAAGGACGCCGAGCGCAGCCACGTGACGTCGATGGCGCCGCCGTCCGCGGCCACGGTGTCGAGGTTGTCGGGCCGGAGCCAGACGCCGTCGCGCCACGGAGCGAGGCGCAGGACGTGGAGGGCCTGGCGGGTGGCGGCGCGCACCGGGGCCGACCGGGCCGTGCCGTCGCCGCCCATGATCGCGACGACCCACGAGCCGTCCCACGGGCGCGGCGCGGGGCGGCGACCCACCTCCTGGCGCCGGTGCCGGTCGAGGAGCGAGCCCGCAAGGCGGTACCGGCCCTCGGTGAGCTCGAGCTCCCCGGCGGCGACCATGCGGGAGAGGGCCACGCGGGTGGTGCCCTCGGCCACGCCGAGGTGCAGACCCGAGCGGACCAGCGCCGCCGCCGGCAGCTCGGGGTCGCGCATGCCGAGCAGGAGCGAGGCGACGACCGAGCGCGCCGTGAAGGCCCGCTCGCCGGTCAGCGCCACGGCGACCGCCGCCGGGGCCGGACTCCTACAGGACTGGTACACATGGCCGTCGCATCGTAACGCCGGGGGCGCACGCCCCTCCGAGCCGGGAGGCCGCCATGGCCGCTGCCACCAGCGCCGACACCGCTGACACCGTCGTCGTCGAGGACCGCGGGTCGGTCCGCATCATCGCGATCGACCGACCGGAGCGCCGCAACGCCGTCGACGGGCCGACCGCAGCACGCCTCGCCGAGGCCTTCCGCGCCTTCGACGCGGACGACGCCGTGGCGGTGGCGGTGCTCACCGGCACCGGCGGCACGTTCTGCGCCGGCGCGGACCTCAAGGCCATCGCGTCCGGCACCGGCAACCGCGTCGCGCCGGACGGGGACGGGCCGATGGGCGTGACGCGGCTGCGGCTGGGCAAGCCGGTGATCGCCGCGATCGAGGGGCACGCCGTGGCCGGCGGCATCGAGCTGGCCGCCTGGTGCGATCTGCGGGTCGCGGCCCGCGACGCGATCCTCGGCGTCTACTGCCGGCGCTTCGGCGTCCCGCTCGTGGACCTCGGGACCGTCCGCCTGCCGCGCCTCATCGGCCACTCGCACGCCATGGACCTCATCCTCACCGGCCGCGGGGTGGGCGCCGAGGAGGCGCGCACGATGGGCCTAGTGAACCGGGTCGCCGAACCGGGCCGTGCGCTCGACGACGCCGTCGCCCTCGCCGCCGAGCTGGCCGGCTTCCCGCAGCTGTGCCTCCGCCACGACCGCCTGTCCGCCATCGAGCAGTGGGGCCTCACCGAGGACGAGGCGATGGCCAACGAGCTCGCCCACGGGATGGTCGCGATCACCGCCGGCGAGACGCGGGCCGGCGCCGAGCGGTTCACGTCGGGCGCAGGGCGCCACGGCTCCCGCGCCTGACCCACCAGCGGCGCACACCCTCGTCGATCGCGAGCGCGAGGCCGAGCAGGGCGATCGCCACGATGCCGTCCATCCACCAGTGGTTGGCGGTGGCGACCACGACGTAGCTGGTGAGGACCAGGTGCACGAGGGCGAGCCAGCGCCAGCGCGACGGCGACGCGTCGATGATCCCGAAGGCGACCACGGCGGCCCACGCGATGTGGATCGACGGCATCGCCGCGAACTGGTCCGAGACGCCGTGGTTGATCGAGCCGTACACCGACACGCCGTACTGGACCGACGTGTCGACGAAGCCCAGGTCGGGCAGGAAGCGCGGCGGCGCCACCCGCCAGAACCGGATCACCAGGCAGAAGCCGGTGACGATGGCGAGGGCGTTGCGCCACCGCGGGTAGGCCTCGCGGTGCCGGACCCACAGCCACACGAGGAACCCCAGCAGCGCGGGCACGTGGACGTAGGCGTAGTAGGTGGTGGCCCACTCGGCGAGGCGGCCGTGGTCGAGGGTCCAGCGCTGGATGGCCAGCTCGCTGCCGATGTGCAGCTGACGCTCGAGGTCCCAGATCTGGTGGCCACGATCGATCGCGCCCGACTCCTGGGTGAGGGGCAGCATGCGGGCCAAGCGCCAGATCCCGTAGAGGAACGCCACGAGCGCCACCTCGGCGGCGGCCGCCGACAGGCCGAGGACGCGGTGGTTCGTGCTGCGGCGGGTGAGCGCGACGACCACGAGCATCGCCGCGACGAGCATCGCCGCCTGGTCCCACGTCGGCCACATGATCCCGGCAGCCTGGCGGCCGTCCGGTCAGACGGCAAACCGCGCGGCGGGACACCGTCTCCGGCGCGGGCCGTCCCCCCGGACGCTCGTGGCCCGCGCCGGAGGCGAGATCAGTCGATGGGTGCCTGGGAGGCGAACGCCCGGGCCCGGTCGAGCGCCGCGGTGCGCTCGGTGCGGTCGGCGGTGCCGACCAGGACGTAGTCCTCGTGGAACTCGGGCTTCAGGTCGCCGTTGGCGTCGAGCATCCACGGGAGGGCGAGGCGGCGGGGCACCCGCACCTGGCCGGGCGCCTCGAACGTGCCGAAGACCTTGTCCCAGATCGAGTAGGTGACGCCGTGGTTGGCCATGGGGTGGCCGAAGTGGTGGTGGAAGTGGTGCTTGCGCAGCCAGCGCCCGTACCGCCCCGACGGGCCGCGGAGGTGGGCGACGGCGTGCTGGTACTCGTAGAAGAAGTAGCCGGCCGCCCAGCCCACCGCCGTGGTGATGCCGACGGCCAGCCCGCCGACGAGGGCGCCGAGCGGCACCCACAAGATGGCGCCGACGAGCAGCATCCCGGCCCAGCTGAGGAGGTGGATCACCGAGAAGCCCCACGACGAGGTCACGTGGTGCTCGAGGTGCTCGCGGCTCATGATCCCCTTGCCGTGCAGCTCGTGCATGGCGAAGCGGT
>CAZUYW010000001.1:0-61239 GCA_964624775.1 uncultured Iamiaceae bacterium | reverse complement strand
CGATCTCGTTCTTCGTCAACGCCGGCATCCGCTTCGTCGAGGAGATCTGCAAGCTCCGCGCGTTCACCGAGCTGTGGGACCGCATCGGCCTCGAGCGCTACGGCGTCACCGATGCGAAGGCCCGTCGCTTCCGTTACGGCGTGCAGGTGAACAGCCTCGGCCTCACCGAGGCCCAGCCCGAGAACAACGTGCAGCGCATCGTGCTCGAGGCGCTCGGCGTCACCCTGTCGAAGAAGGCCCGGGCCCGCTCGCTGCAGCTCCCGGCGTGGAACGAGGCCCTGGGCCTTCCCCGTCCGTGGGATCAGCAGTGGGCCCTGCGCATCCAGCAGGTGCTCGCGTTCGAGACCGACCTGCTCGAGTACGACGACATCTTCGACGGCTCCAAGGTGATCGAGGCCAAGACGGCGGCGCTCGTCGAGGAGGCCCAGGCCGAGCTCGACGACGTCCTCGCCCTCGGCGGCGCGTTCGAGGCGATCGAGGAGCTCAAGGGCCGCCTCGTGCGCAGCCACGCCGAGCGGATGCGCAAGATCGAGTCGGGCGAGCTGCCCGTCGTGGGCGTCAACCGCTTCACCGAGACCGCCCCGTCGCCCCTCGATGGTGACGACAACATCTTGAAGGTCGACCCTGCGGTGGCCGAGCAGGCGGTCGTGGAGCTCGCCGAGTGGCGGGCCAACCGGGACAACGACGCCGTCAAGCGCAGCCTCGACGAGCTGCGCCGCGTGGCCCGCTCGGGCGAGAACATCATGCCGGCCTCGATCGACCTGGCCCACGCCGGCGGCACCACCGGCGAGTGGGCCGCCGTCCTGCGCGAGGAGTTCGGCGAGTACCGGGCCCCCACGGGCGTGGCCGCGGCGTCCGGCGCCGGCGGTGGCTCCGACGGCCTGCGCGCCGTGGCCGAGCGGCTCAAGGCCCGTGTCGGCGGACCGCCGCGCTTCCTGGTCGCCAAGCCCGGTCTCGACGGCCACTCCAACGGCGCCGAGCAGATCGCCGTCGCCGCACGCGACGCCGGCATGGAGGTGATCTACCAGGGCATCCGGCTCTCGCCCGAGCAGATCGCCGCGGTCGCCCGCGACGAGGACGTCGACGTGGTCGGCCTGTCGATCCTCTCGGGCAGCCACCTCGAGCTCGTGCCCGAGGTCGTCCGCCTGCTGCGTGCCGAAGGGGTCGACGCGCCGGTCATCGCCGGGGGCATCATCCCCGAGGACGACCGTCCCCGCCTGCTCGGCGCCGGCGTGGCCGCCGTGTACACGCCCAAGGACTTCGAGATCGCGCGCATCATGGGCGAGGTCGCCGATCTCGTCGACGGCGCCACCGCCTGACCGCACCGGCTCCGAGGGGCCATCGATGTGAGCACCACGCAGCACGACCCGGCCTCGGAACCCGCGGCGCCAGAACCTACGGTCCGGCCGATTTCGGCCGATACATCCACCATGTTCACCCGCCGCAGCCTGGTCGCCATCGTCGCGGGCGGCCTCGGCTTCGCGCTGGCGCTGGTGGCGATCGTGCTCGACGCCCCCGTGCTCGTCGCCGCCGCCGCGGTGCTGGCGTTCGCCGCCCTGTTCGTGGTGCTGCGCACCCGCCCGGTCGAGGCAGCTGGAAGCCCCGCTGACGAGGTCCTCGCCGCCCACGCCGCCGAGCTGACCCGCCAGCAGGAGCTGGTGGCCGAGCGGGCCGCTCGCTTCGAGGCCGAGGCGATCGCCGCCCGCGCCCAGCTCGCCCAGGCCATGCGGGCCGAGATGGCCCGCCAGGAGGCGGCCACCGACCGGGCCGCCGGCATCGAGCCGATGGCCGCCCCCGACCCCGCACCGGCGCCCGCCCCCAGCCGACCGGCACCGGCCCCGTCGACGGGCGACGTGATCACCGACGCCGAGACCGGCCTGTTCACCGAGCTGTTCTTCCAGGCCTCGCTGGTGAAGCGCATCTCGGCGTCACGCCGGGGCCTCCGCCCGCTCACCGTCGCCGTCGCCGAGGTGGTCACCGGCATCGGCACCCCCGAGCTGGCGCCCGCACCGGTGGCGGTCGTGGCCCACACCATGCTCAACGTGTTCCGCGAGGCCGACACCTTGGCCCGAGGCCCCGAGTCGCTGTTCCTGATCCTGCTCGAGGACACCCCCGAGAACGGCGCCATCTGGACCCTCGAGCGGCTGCGGCGCCGCATCGCCGAGGATCACCCCGGCTTCACGCTGCGCGTGGGCCTGTCCTGCTACCCGGCCTACGGGTTCGACGCCGACCAGCTCATGCGCCAAGCCCTCGGCGCCCTGGAGGCGGCCCGCGAGTGGCAGCAGGACCGCATCGAGGTCACCACCTCCTCCCCCGACGACTGACCCGATCTTCGTGCTCCGGCGCTGCGGCGTCGGTCAGGCGCGCGTCCGAGCGACCAGTGCGGCCGCTGCCTTGCGAGAGCGCACGTCGAGCCGCACCATCGCTGCCTTCACGGCCCCGTCCACGGTGATCGGCGCGAGGTGCAGGCGCGCGGCGATCTGCTTCGAGGTGAGGCCGGCGCCGACGAGGCGCAGGATCTCGATCTGGCGGGCGGTGAGGCCGTGGACCGACGGCGCAGCAGAGACCGGCCGATCGATCCGAACGAGGCTGGCGCGCACCCGCTCGAGCAAGGTCGCCATGCCCGTCGCCGTGAGCTCGTCGGCGAGGGGAACCAGGATCGCCCGAGCCTCGTCCATGCGGCCGGCCCGCCTGAGCGCCTCGCCCAGCCCCCAGCGCTGCCGCAGGTGGTCGCGGAACATCTGACCGGGCCGCTCGACGGCGGCAGCGAACGCGTCGACCGCCTCATGCGCGTCGCCACGGCCGAGCGCTCGCGCGCCAGCGATCAGGTCCGGGGTGGCCCCCACGATCGGGAAGGGCGACGGCGGCACGTCCGGCCACGCCGCCGGAGCCGGATCGAGGTCGATCGCGGCCCACGCCGCCAGCGCACCGAGGATCTGGCGGCCGGGCAGGAACGTGTCGGATCCGGCCAGGGCATCGACGGCGATCGTCCAGCACGAGTCGGCGCGACCGGCCAGGTAGGCGAGCTCCGCCTCCGCCCACCGGATCAGGAGGTCGCCGTTCGCATCGCCCGGTGCCTCAGCGGCCAGGGCGAGGCACCGCGCCGCCTCCTCCGCTCGGCCGCGGTCCGCCTCCCCCACGGCCAGGCTGGCCCAGCCCGACGCTGCGAGGTACGTGGGCGGGCCGTCGGTCAGGCAGGCGCGGAGCTCGGCGAGGTTGATGTCCGAGGGCCCTTCATCGGCCAGCAGGCGAAACGCTCGCGAGATCCGGACCTGCGCCACGAGCCCCTCGACCTGACGGGGGGCGAGCGCCTCGATGGCGCGGTCGAGGACGTCGATCGCACCGAGCGGGTCGCCGTAGGCCGAGAGCAGGAAGCCGGCCAGCTCCGCTGCGACGCCGAGCACGGGCTCCCCGCCTGCTCCCCGACGGACGCGATCCAGGCTCGCCTCGAACCCGGGCAGGACGATCTCCACCCACGAGGGATCACCGGCGAACGCCCGCCCGAGTCCGTCGAACAGCAGTGCGGTGCCGTCATCGGTTCCGCCCTCGCCGCCACGGCTCACGTCGGCCAGCTCGATCATCCCGTCGAGGGTCGAGCCGCCGAGCAGACCCAGCATGGTCCGGGTCACCCGCAGACGGGTGACGTCGACGCCCTCCCGGGCCGCTGCGAGCGCGGCCTCGACGAGCGCGATCGCGGCGTCGACCTGGTCCCGCTGGGCCATCACCAGCGCACGGGCTGCGACCAGATCCGGTCCGCGGGCTGCATCCGGGTCCACCTGGTCGAGCCAGTCCAGCAACGCCAGCGCATCGTCGACCCGGCCCGCTGCGGCCTGACCCCGAACAGCCTGGATGACGCGCGGCGTCCGGCTCTGCACCGGCTCGGTCTGCGCCAGCACGCTCAAGGCTCGGGCCCTCGCGGTCGGGTGCACGTCATCCTGGAACGCCCGGAGCGCCACCTCCCTGGCATCGTCCCCCCGACCAGCCCGCAGCAGGTGCGAAGCCCGCACGGTGGCATCGGCGGCCTCCGCCGCGAGGGCGACATGCACCTCGCTGAGATCGACGTCGTCGGCCGCAGCGGCGAGCGCGGTGCGCGTGCGAGCGCCCGCAGGGAGCACCCCGCCACGGCCGTCGATCCGGGCGAGGTCGAGGTCGAGGAAGGTCTGGGTGACCGGTGCACCGAGCAGTGACCGCGGCACCGACTCGATCGAGTTGCCGAGCAGCGCGCAGCCTCGACGCAGGCTGGCTGACGCACGCAGGTCGAGGTGACCGACGCGCGTCGCCAGCCAGCGGTCGACGAGGTCACCCGATGACAGGTCGACCAGGCGATCAGTGCGCCCACCAGCCAGGCTGATCACCTCCGCCCGCGCGTGCTCCGGCAGCTCGGTCCCCGACGCGCCGATGAGCTCCCGGGCGTCGATGTCCCCGATCGGGTCGACCTCGATCACCCCGTCCCTCGTCGGCAGCCTCGACGACGGGATCCCCGAGCGCTCCACGAGCACGAGGGGCACCCGACCCACCAGGGCACCGAGCACCGACCACGACGCCTCGTCGACCAGGTCCACGTCGTCGACGACCAGGACCGTGCCGTCGAGCCGAGCCGCGAGCTGCCCGGGATCGACGCCGGGCTGGACCCCGAGGCGAAGCAGGGCCAGCGGCCGAGATCCGAAGGTGGCGAGCCCTCCCGTTCGGGTCCACGGACGACTGGCCGCCTCGGCAATCTGCAGCGCCAGCGTCGACCGACCCGTGCCCGGCGCACCGCGCAGCCCCACGATCCCATCGGCCTCGAGGCGCGCCGTCGCCTCGCGCACGAGATCCCGACGTCCGCGCAGCACCGGCGGGACGCTCCAGACCGCAGCCCGCAGGCGGGAGCCCTCCACGTCGAGGCGGCGCAGCGCCTCGACGGGTGCCTGGGCGCCCATCAGCTCCAGCGCGGCGGCGAGTCGGCGCTGGGCCGTGCGCAACGAGAGGTGCGCGGCGCGTGCCGCATCGCGCATGGTGGCGCCCGCTCCGATCGCATCGAGCACCACGAGCTGCTCGAGCTGCAGCAGCGCGGCCGGGTGCGCGGCGTCGAGCCGACGGATCGCGCCGAGCCGCCGCACCTCCCGCACCTCCGCATCCCACGGCGCGCTCCCCCAGGCCACGATCGAGCGGGCTGCGAGCCGTGCGTCGATCGCGCCGGCCAGGCCTGCTCCGGTCAGCGTGGTCACCAGCGGTTCGGCCCCCCGATCCCAGCGGGCGAGCACGCCGGCGACGCGCTGGGCGATCTCCTGATCATCGACCAGGACGCCGAGGGGTGGGCGCTGCGGCGACTCGGCGTGAGGTCCTCCCATGACGAGCCGAGCCTAGTGAGCGCCCGCCGGTACGGATCACGGGTCGTGATCAACGGCGCACGTTCAGTGAGGCCCCGTCCGCACCTTCCACGCGCCGGCCAGGTGATCGGGCAGCGCGAACGGCGGCCGCCCGTCGGGAGTGACACCGAGCGACTGGGTCAGGACCGCGCGACCGACCGAGCGCCCCAGGCGCTCGAGGAGCCGGTGGTGCACGCGCCGCACGCCGATCCATCGCGTGATCCGACCGGTCGGCGTCAGCAGGTGACGGAGCCACCCCGCAGGGGGCACACCGAGCAGGTCGCCGAGCTCGTCGCCGATCTGCTGGCGCACCATCGCGTCGGGGAGTCCGTCGAGCGGCCACGGCACGGCGTCTCGGCACACCTCGAGGAGGGCTCGGGTCAGGGCCCGCCCAGCATCCGAGGGCCCGAACTGCGTCCGTGGCATGGCGTCCGTGAGCCATCCGATGTCGTCGAGATCGAGGGGGAGGAGGTCGGCGCGGATGCCGAGGTGCCACCCGATCCGGTCGAACGCGTGGAGGTAGGCGCGGCGTTCCTCGAACTCGAGCGAGACCCCGGTGCGGTCCATGGCGCGGAACACGACCTCGGTGAAGGTGAGGAGGGTGTTCAGGAGGTCGGCCTGGCAGACGGGCACGCCCCAGGCCGGGTCGAAGGCGGGGTTGGACCCGTCAGGCGGCCCGTGCTCGATGCGGGGATCGTGTTGGATGAGCCAGCGCACGCCGGCGTGGAGGAGCCGCACGCGCCGAACGGTGTCGAGGCCCGCGTACGGATCGTCGAGCCGAGGGGTCATCGTGTCGACGAGGAAGCGAGCGGTCTCGACCAGGCGTCGCCGGGTGTCGCTCTCGAGGCGCCCCGTGAGCTCGAGCACGTGGACGCCGCGCCAACCTGCGTAGGCGGTGGGCAGCGACGCGCCGTACAGGGCGGACACCACGTGCAGGCCGCGCCGGAGGAACACCTCGCGGCCCGCGTCGGCAAGCGCTGGGTCGTACCACTCGGGTTCGACCACCGGCGCGGCCACGAAGGCGTCGAGCGCCGACGAACGCGACGACGGTGCGTCCGCACCCAGCAGGCCTCGGAACAGGTGGCCGGGCTCGGCCCCCACCTCGGCCACGTGTGCGGCGATGACCGCGTCGGCGACGGCATCGCCCTCGTCTCGCAGCTCCTCCAGGAAGGTGTCGGTCCAGGTCCGGGTCGCCACGGCCGGAAGCTAGGTCGTCACCACGGTCGACGCGAGCGATGCCGGTCCGGTGCCGCGCGCGTTCTTCGCCGTCACCCGGCACGTGTACTGCTTCCCGGAGGACAGCGCGCCGACCACGATCGGGCTCGCAGCTGCGGACGCGTAGCCGGTCTTGCCGCCGTTCGCCGAGGTGCACGTCGCGGTGTAGCCGGTGACCGCCGCACCGTTGGGCGTGGATGCCTTGAAGGTCACCTTGATGGCACCGGTGCCCGACTTGACCACCGTCACCGCGGTCGGCGCCGTCGGCGACCCGACGATCACCGGTCCCGAGCTCACCGAGGCAGCCCCGGGGCCGACCGCGTTCGCGAGGCTCACGGTGCAGCCGTAGGACTTCGCCGTGGTGAGTCCCGTCACCGTCACCGGACCGGTCGCCGATCCGTTGACGGTCTTCGCCACGCCGCCGTTGGTCGAGGTGCAGGTGACGGTCGACGACGCAGCGGAACCGACCGCGATCGGGTTGCGGACGAACGTCACCGTCAGCGCACCCGAGGTGGCGGTCGCGGTGCCCGGCGCGGCAACCACGGTGCTCGGCGGTGCCATCGATCCGACCAGCACCGAGGCCGAGGGCAGCGATGCCGGCCCACGCCCGCGCCCGTTCACGCCGACCACAGCACAGCGGTAGGCGGTTCCGGCGGTGAGGCCGGTGACCGAGATGGGGCTGCCGGTCCCGCTGACGCTCCGAACGGTGACGCCCGCCCCCGGCGTGACCGGGTCGCAGCCGGCCTCGTAGGTGGCCGGTGCGCCGTTGCTCGCCCCGGCGACGAAGGCGACGACGGCGGTGTCGGAACCAGCGCCGCCGGTTCCCCTCGACGTGGCGACGACACCCGACGGTGCAGCCGGAGCGCCGACCACGATCGGGTCGGTCCACGCCTCGGGCCCTGCGTCCCTGCTGTTGATGGCCTGGACCGCCAAGCGATACGTGGTGCCGTTCGTCAGACCCGGCACCGTCGCGGAGGTGGCCACCGACAGTCGGATGGGCGAGCCCGGCGTGCGCACCTCGCTCGGACCGGATCCGGTGATGGTGTAGGGCGTGACCCGGATGGCGGTGAGCGCCGCGCCGTTGTCCGCCGGCAAGGTCCACCCGATGGAGATGGCGCCGTCCCCGGGAGCGGCCGTGGTGATCGCGGGGATCCCGGGCGCACCGACGACGACGAGGTTCGACGGTGCCGACACCGGACCCAGCCCGGCCTCGGTGCGGACCGCAACCCGGAAGCTGACCTTGCTCCTGAGGCTCAGGCCCACGATGGATGCCGACGGCACGCTGCCGGTCACGGTGATGGGCGGCTTCACCTGGCCATCCACGGTGGGCGTCACGACCGCGCCGAGCACCGGCGCGCCACCGGTCGCGGGCTGGGTCCAGGTGGCATCCACGTTGGTGGGGCCAGGGGCAGCGATCGGAGCCGGCGGCGCACCCGGGAGGGGGAAGGTCGAGGGGTTCACGGCGACCGAGGGCTGCGATGGCAGGCCGAGGCCTGACGCACTTCGTGCGGTGACGGTGAACGTGTAGGTCTGGCCGTTGGTGAGGCCGGTCACGAGGGCCTCACGAGCGCCCGACCCGACGGACGTCTCCTTCACGACGGTGGCCCCCTGCAGCGCCCGGACCACGTACTCGGTGATGGCGTCCGGCCCGGAGTCGCTCGGCGGGCTCCAGCGAACCGTCACCGATCGGTCGGCGGGGGAGACCGAGGTGATGGCCGGAGGGCCGGGTGCGGCCATGACGGTGAGCGTGACCGCGGTCGGGGACTGGGCGAGGTGGAAGAACCGCCCGTCGGGCAGCTGCCGGCCCTCGACGGTGGCGAACGAGCCCTGGAGGTTCGGGCCCGTCACGATCTCGTAGATCTCGCCCGTCGCCGGGGTCCCGGAGGTCCGGATGCGGAGCGTGCCACCCAGGACGAGCTGGGGCGCTGCGAGCCGGTCGTTGCCCGATGCGGCGATGTCGATCTCCAGCACGTTCGAGGACTTGAGCGTCGATGGTCCGGAGAGCGTGAGCACGCCGACCCCGGTGCCGTCCGCGCCGGGCGACACCGTCGCCGATGCGTCGAGCAGCCCGATGACCGTGCCCAGACCGCTGAGGGTCCCGCCGTCGAGGATGACCCGATTCAGGTTGTCCCAGGAGGTAAACGGCGAACCCTGCGCGCGGAGCTCCCGACCGATGGCCACGTCGATCGATCCGCTCGTCTGGCGCAGGGTGCCCTTCACCGACAGGCCGGACCTGACGCGCCCGTGGTTCTGGAACCAGCCGATGTCCTGCACGAGGACACCTGGGGCAACGTCGAGGAGGCCATGGTCGGTGACGGTCGTGATCACCAACGCCGACTTCTTCGAGGTCAAGACCTTCGCGCCGGTCCGCGCCACCATGCCCCCGTCCAAGGTGAACACCTCACCCGGGAGGGTGAGCGTCGCGGACACGTCGAAGCGCCCGCCCGAGAGGGTCTT
The DNA here is from genome assembly GCA_964624775.1 of uncultured Iamiaceae bacterium. Lineage (GTDB taxonomy): Bacteria > Actinomycetota > Acidimicrobiia > Acidimicrobiales > Iamiaceae > Aquihabitans. The sequence goes on along the minus strand of CAZUYW010000001.1, from coordinate 52,219 downwards.
GGTGGCGGCGACGTAGTTCTCCAACGCCCCGGCCGGCCCGTCGAAGGCCAGCGAGCCGGCCTCGACGGCGACCGTGCCGTCGTTGCGGAACGGCACCGAGACGGAGACGGCACCGAGCGCCCGAGACCGCACGGTGCCCGTCGCCTCGTTGACGAAGCGGCCCGAGCTCACCGCCGTTCCGCCGTCGGCCAGGCGCCCGCCGTACCCGGTGATGTCGAACGTGCCCGCGTTGGCGAACACCGCTCCTGCACCCACGCTCCGCCACCCCCCGTCCGTGTTCCACACCGTCGTCCCGAGGTTGCGGATCGTGCCCCCCGCCAGGGTGGCGGCGTTCCACTCGAGCCGGGCGTCGGCACCGATGGTGACCACGCTCGGGGCGACGGGTCCGCCGGCGATCCACTCGACCGTGGCGGCAGCCACCGTCGGGGTGCCGGTGAAGGCGGTCCCGTTCCACTGGATGCTGCCGGCCTTGTCGGCGAGGACCGCCCCCGGCCCCCGCATCGTGCCGCCAGTGCCGAACGTGCGGGTGCCGCCCTCGAACGCCAACTTCCCGGTGGCCGACGCACGGTAGGTGCCGGTGTCAGCTCCCAGGGGGGAGCTCGACCCCGAGATCCGCAGCACGCCCGCGGCCGCCTCCACCGTGCCCGCGTTGTCGAGGGTCGTCGCGAGCCACGACGTCGAGCCGGTGGTCTTCTTGATCAGGCCGCCGGCCTCGTTGACCAGCACACCGGTTCCGTAGCTCGTGATCTGGTAGCCGATCTGGTCGGTGATGAGCAGCGTCCCACCCGACCCGTTGCGGAGCTCGGCACCGTCGCCGACGATGATCTGTCCGTTGCCCGGCCAGGTGAGCGAACCGCGGTTGACCAGGTGGCCGGCGAGGAGCACGGAGCCTTCGGTCGTGAGGCTGCCGGTCACCGTCGCTGGTCCCGCACCCGAGAACGTGCCACCGCGCCACGTGAGCTTCTGGATCTGGGGGGTGCCGGTGAAGGAGCCACCGCTGAAGTTGGTCGTTCCCGTGCCACCGATCGATCCGCCGTCGAACCGTCGCTCCGCACCGACCGAGAAGTCGAGCGTCCCGCCGGCGAGGGATCGCCAGCTTCCGGAGTCGCCCGCGCTCCCGGCGGACCCCGGCGCCGTGACCGTGAGGAGTCCCTCGGCAACCTGGACATCCCCGTCGTTGTCGAAGGGCACGGAGAGGGTCGTCGCGGTCGAGCTGACCTTCACCACCGTGGCGCCGGAACGGTTGAGGACCCGACCCGCGGGCGACTCGCACGAATCGAGGCCGTACCCCGCCGGCTCCGCGAGGTAGAGCGCACCCCCAGCCCGATTGTCCACGAGACCGCCGCTGCAAGCGCGGAAGTACTGGCCGGCCCAGGTGAGGCTTCCGGCGTTCTCCAGCACGTGGCCGTTGCGCACGTCGACCGCCGCGATCGTGCCGGTCGCGCTGCTCGCGATCGTCGTCGTCCCCGTGTCGTCCAGGCTCGCCCCATCGACGAGGATCAACGAGCTCGAGATCGTCTGGCTGCCAGTCAGGCGCGCGCCGCGGACCATCAGGCGGCTCATCTGGGTTCCCTGGGCGGTCGGGGTGGACAGGGTGCCGGCCTCGACCTGGAGCCCGTTGGCACCGGTGACCGCAGCGCCGGGCCCGAGGGCTCGGCTGGCCTGCAGGCGGATCGTGCCGAGGGTGGCGCGCCACGTGCCCCCATCGCTGGTTCCCTCCGGGCTCTGGCCCTGGACGACGAGGTCGCCACCCGACGCCAGCACGGTGCCGTCGTTGTCGATCGGAACGGCGAGGACCGATCCCTCGCCACCACCGGTTCGTTCGATCGTGCCACCGGCGAGCACGTGGATCGACGGTGACCACCCGGCGGAGCGGATGCTGCTGCCATCGGTCGCCGTCAGGACGAGCCGGCCACCACTCGCGACGACGAGCCTCGCCTCCCCCGCGACGAACACGTCGCCACCGCTGCCCGCCGTCGCGGTGCCGGCGATCACGAGTTCGGCGGCGGCGCCATCGCCGCCGATCCACCCCGATCCACCGAGTTGGGCCGTCGCTCCGCTCACGACGGTCCGCGTCCCGGGCCCGCGAACCGAACCGGACCGGAGGTCGACGGTGCCGGTCAGGTCGACGGCGGCCGAGCCGGCGAGGACCCCGTCGAGGTCCAGGTCGTGGATGATCCCTCCGCTCGCCACGGTGGAGGGGACGCTGGCACCGGTTCCCTGCACCGTCAGCCCAACACCTGCATCGACGTGCAGGCCGCCGGCGACGTTGATGCCTGCGACCTGCACCCCGTTGGTGACGTTGACGGTCTTCCCGGCGGGGACGCAGACGATCGACGTCGCGTCCGGAACCCCGACGGGGCTCCAGTTCGAGGCCTCGCCGAACGCGCCCCCTGACGCGCCGACGAAGTCCTTGATCGTGTCACCGGACTGGTGCGAGCACGACACGGCGCTGGCGCCGGCCGGACGCTGCCCGCCGAACGCCAGCGCCATGGTGCCGGCCGCCGCCATCGCCACCGCCGCCACCCCCAGGATCACGGCTCGGCGGAACCTCGTGCCCGCAAGGACGCGTCCGCCTCGATGTCCCTCGATCACCTGCACGATCAGCACTCCTCACGGTCGGCCCACCATCACGCGGCGGGTGCAGGGGACCGTACGGAGCTGGTCAGGGACCGAATAGCCCAATCCGTGCCAAGTCCGGCCCGAGCGACGAGGTTCGGATCAGGGCTCGTCGAGCTCGGCGAGGACGGCGTCGGTGTCGGCACCGAGGGGCCGGCCCGCCCAGCGGAGGCGTCCGGGCGTGGCCGACAGGCGGGCCACGAGGCCCTGCATCGGCACGCCGTCGACCTCGGCCACCAGGCCACGCGCCAGCGCGTGGGGGTCCTCGGCCAGCTCATCCATGGCGTACACGGGCGCGGCCGCGGCGTGGGCCTCGTCGAAGATCGCCAGCACCTCGGCCCGCGTCCGGGCGGCGCAGAACGCGGTCATGGCCTCGTCGACCACGGTCCGGTGCTCGACCCGCCCGGCGAAGTCGGCGAACCGGGGATCATCCCCGAGCCCGATGAGGTCCATGACCCGGGCGGCCACCGTGTCGGCCGAGCTGGAGATGGCGACCCACTCGCCGTCCGAGCAGCGGAACGTGCCCCGCGGCACCGAGTACGGGATCGAGGAGCCCATCCGTTCCTGGAGGTAGCCCTGGAGCTTCCAGGCGCCCATGAGCGGGCCCATCAGCTGGAACAGCGAGTCGAGGAGGTTGACGTCGACGGTCTGGCCGACGCCCGAGTGGACGGCGACCATGGTGGCGAACGCCGCCACCAGCGCGGTGACCTCGTCGGTGAGGGCGATCGGCGGGAGGAGGGGTCCGCCGTCAGCCTCGCCGTTGATCGCCGCGAAGCCCGACATGGCCTCGGCGAGCGTGGCGAACCCGGGCTTGCGGGCGTAGGGCCCGTCCTGGCCGAAGCCGCTCACCCGGGTGATGACCAGCCGCGGGTTGGCCTCGATGAGATCGGCGGGGTCCAGGCCGAGCCGCTCGAGCGTGCCGGGCCGGAAGTTCTCCACCAGGACGTCGGCGTCGGCCAGCAGGCGGCGCAGCGCGCCGAGGTCGTCCGGGTCCTTCAGGTCGAGCACGATCGTGCGCTTGTTCCGGCCCACGAGCTTCCACCAGAGGGTGACGTCGTCGCTCGGGTCCACCCAGCCCATGCCGCGGGTGCTGTCGCCGGTGCCCGGGCGCTCGACCTTGATGACGTCGGCCCCGAAGTCGGCGAGGTAGCGGGCGCAGCCCGGGCCGGCGACGACGGTCGACAGGTCGATGACCCGGAGGTCGTGCAGCGGGCCGTCGGCCGGGCCGGGAGGCGGCGGGGAGCCGCTCATCCGAGGATGTTCCGCAGGGCGATCCCGTGGTCGCGCCCGGTGAGCAGCCGCAGGAGGTCCGACAGCTCCTCCTCGATGCACAGATCGAGCAGCACGGTGAGGGCGACGCGTGCCGCGGCGGGCGGCGCCGAGGTGGGCAGGCCGATCGCGTGGCTCAGGTCGAGGCCGTGCACGACCAGCTCCACCACCCGGGTCGCGAGGTACTGGTCGAGGTGCATCTCGCCCACGAACGTGTGCACCGGGGTGTCGCCGGGCCGGCGGGACACGAGGCGCTCCGCGGCGTTGCCCAGCTCGTCGGTCTCGGCGAGCCAGTCGACGACCTCGGCCGCCTCCTTGCGGGCCCGGGCCGCGATGTGGACGTGCGGGGTCTGCTCGGCGAGCACGATCCGGAAGTAGCTCGCGGCCGAGTACACCTCGGTGGGGTCCTTCACGCCGTCGTCGAGGTAGTCGATGATCGTCTTGTAGGCCCGATCGCCGTGGGCGACGAGCTCCCGCACGGTCCACTCGCCGAGACCGGGGCCGTCCCACTGGTGGTCGTCGATCGCCCCGACGATCGAGCGCCACCAGGTGCTGGCGTAGCGGAAGGCGGCGGCGGTCTCGCCGGTGTCGAAGATGTGGTCGGCCATGGGTCCTCGGGTCAGGCAGGTTCGTGCGGGATGGCGAAGCACCGGTCGCCGAGCTCGCCGAACGCGTAGTCGTGGAACAGCCCGGCATACATGTGCCGGGTCTGTTCGGTCCAGGCCATCGCCTCGGGCGCACCGACGCGGTGCACGATCTGGAGGATCGCGCCTTCGTGGACCCGGTACTCGGCCCACGCACCCGGGTACTCCTTCACGCTCGCCACCTCGACCCACGGGACGTCGCCGGTCGGCGCGAACCGGCGCACGCGGTTCCGATGGGTGTGGCCGGCGAAGTAGCCGCGGATGCGGGGGCGGCGCCCGACCAGGGCGAGCAGCCGGGCCGACGCGTCGAGGTCGAGGCAGAACGTGCGGTCGGCCTTCTCGGGCGAGTCGGGGTCGCCGAGCGGATGGTGGGCGAACACGAGCACGGTGCGGTCGGCGTCGGCGGCGAGGGCGTCGAGCCAGTCGAGCTGGTCGGCCGTGAGGTCACCGGCCGTCTTGGCGTCGACCGACGTGTCGAGCACGGCGAGGATCGCGCCGGGGAGGGTGATGGCCTGCCACGGGTCGCGGGCGAAGGTGGCGTGGTGGTACGACTCGTGGTTGCCGGCCACGGCAACGAGCCGGTCGCCGAACGGTGCGTAGCAGGCGAGGAACGCCTCGAACTCGGCCTGGGTGCCGTTGGAGGTGAGATCGCCCTTCACCACCACCGCGGCCGGGTCGAGGGCGGCGATCTCGGCGACGGCCGCCCGGTTCATGAGCTGGGGATACGGCGGGCCGCCCTCGGGCGCCCGGAAGGTGGGGCCGATGTCGGAGCCGTCGATGATCCCGCACTCGACCTCGCCGAAGTGCACGTCGTTGACCGTGGCGAAGGTGGCGAGGAGCGCACCCGGCTCGGGCAGCGTGCGGAACGCGAAGCCCTCGAGCTCGTGCTCGGTGTCGGGCGCCAGGCCGTCGAGGCGGATCACCTCGAGGCCCCGGTGGGCGACGGCGTAGGTGGTGGCGACCGTGGTCAGCTCCGCGGGCGACCCGGCGTGGGTGATCGTGTCGAGCAGGTCCTGGTCCGGCGTGTCGGGCACGTGGTGGACCCTACCGGGCACCTCGGCCGACGGGCCGACGAGTGGTGAGCGGGCGCGCCCGCTACCAGGGACGGACGCGGCGCTGGGCGACCGGCTTGGTCCACCAGCGGCCCGACCAGCGCCAGCGCGGCGCGTGCTCGTGGCCGGCCGCCGCGGCGGCACGGGGCCACGCCACCTCGACGGCGGCGGTGATGGCCGCCACCTCCTCATCGGTGGGGTTGGGCGTGATGCGCAGCTCGGACACGATCGGGCTCCCTACAGCGGCATGTTGCCGTGCTTGCGGGGCGGGAGCTCTTCCTTCTTGGAGTCGAGCATGCGCAGGCCGTCGATCAGCATCTTGCGGGTGTCGGCCGGGTCGATCACATCGTCGACGTAGCCCCGCTCGGCGGCCACATAGGGGTTGAGCCACTTCTCGGAGTAGTCGTCGATGAGCTGCGCCTTGGCGGCGTCCTTGTCCTCGGCGGCGGCGATCTCGGCCCGGTTCAGGATCTCGACGGCGCCGGAGGCGCCCATCACCGCGAGCTCGGCCGACGGCCACGCATAGGCGAGGTCGGCACCGATCGACTTGGAGTTCATGACCACGTAGGCGCCGCCGTAGGCCTTGCGGGTGATGACCTGGATGCGGGGCACGGTGGCCTCGCAGTACGCGTAGAGCAGCTTGGCGCCGTGGCGGATGATGCCGTTGTACTCCTGGTCGACGCCGGGCAGGAACCCGGGCACGTCGACGAAGGTCACGAGCGGGATGTTGAAGCTGTCGCAGGTCCGCACGAAGCGGGCGGCCTTCTCGGACGCCTCGATGTCGAGCACGCCTGCATAGGCCATCGGCTGGTTGCCGACCACGCCGACCGACTGGCCGCCGAGGCGCACGAACCCGCACACGATGTTGGTGGCCCACTTCGGGAAGTACTCGAAGAACTCGTTGTCGTCGGCGACCACCTCGATCACGGTCCGCATGTCGTAGGGCACGTTGGCGGAGTCCGGCATGATGTCGACCAGCTCGAGGCAGGCGCGATCGTGCGGATCGCCCGAGTCCAGCTCGGGGGCGGTCTCGAGGTTGTTCGAGGGCAGGAAGCTCAACAGGAAGCGCACGTCGTCGAGGACGGCCTTGTCGTCCGGGGCGGTGAAGGCGGCGATGCCGGACTTCGCCGAGTGGGTCTGGGCACCGCCCAGCTCCTGCTGGGTGACGTCCTCGCCGGTCACGGTCTTCACGACGTCGGGGCCGGTGATGAACATGTACGACGTGTCCTCGACCATGAAGATGAAGTCCGTCATGGCCGGGCTGTAGACGGCGCCACCGGCGCAGGGGCCCATGATCACCGAGATCTGGGGCGTGACGCCCGAGGCCTTCACGTTCCGGTAGAAGATGCCGCCGTAGGAGGCCAGGCTGACCGGGCCCTCCTGGATGCGGGCGCCGGCGCCGTCGTTGAGGCCCACGAGCGGGGCGCCGACCTTGAGCGACATGTCCATGAGCTTGTGGATCTTCTCGGCGAAGACCTCGCCCAGCGCACCGCCGAAGAGGGTGAAGTCCTGCGAGAACACGAAGACCTTGCGGCCGTCGACGGTACCCCAGCCGGTGATGACGCCGTCCGTGTAGGGGCGGTCCTCGATGTCGGGGTTGCGGTGCCGGGCGAGCATGTCGAGCTCGCGGAACGAGCCCTCGTCGAGCAGGTACTCGATGCGCTCGCGGGCCAGCATCTTCCCGCGGTCGTGCTGGCGCTTGACCGAGCGCTCCGACCCGGGGTTCCGAGCCTGCTCCTTGCGGGCGTGCAGGTCGTCGAGGCGCTCGCGAATGGGGTGCTCCGGCATGGCGGACAACCTAGGCGCGGCGGTTTGGCCGCCCCAACCCGTCGCCGGTGAACTCCTGGTGGCCGTCGGGCGGGATGCGGCGAGACTGACCCGATGGATCCCGCACGCCACATCGACCTGCTCCGCGCCGAGGGCGCCCGCCTCGCGGCCATGCCCGCCGACGCCCTCGACGCCCCGGTGCCCGCCATCGCGGACTGGACGCTCGAGTCCGTCGTGCGCCACACCGCCCAGGTCCATCGCTGGGTGACCGCCACCCTGCGTGCCGGAGCCGCCGCCGACCTCACGACCCGTGCCGCCGACCAGCCCGAGCCGCCCACCGGGCCCGCCTGCCTCGACGACTACCGGCTCGCCGTCGAGGAGCTGGCCGACGAGCTCGCCGCCCGCGACCCGCAGCAGCCCGCACCGACCTTCGTCGGCCCGGGCACCGTGGCGTTCTGGGCCCGACGCCAGGCCAACGAGGTCAACGTGCACCGGATGGACGCCGCCGACGCCGTGCACGCGGCCGGCGGCCCCGCTCCCGACCCGATGGACCTCGATCTCGCCGCGGACGGCATCGACGAGTGGGCCAGCCTGTTCCTCGCCGTGCGGTGGCCCCAGCGCCACGGCCCCTACCCCGCCGACCTCACCGGCTCCATCCACCTGCACGGCACCGACGACCCCGCACCCGCCGAGAACGCCGAGTGGCTGCTCACCTTCACCGGCGACGCCGTCGAGGTCGAGGCCCGCCACGCCAAGGGCGACGCCGCCGTGCGCGGTCGGGTCGAGGACCTGCTCCTCGCCCTGTACCGACGCCGCCCGCTCGCGACCGTCGACGTCATCGGCGACGTCGCCCTCGTGACCCGGGTGCTCGACACGTTCCGCTGGTGATCCGAGCCCGCTGAGCCGAGCCGGGCCGCGCCACCGGCGCCGGTCCACGGCGGCCGGTACCCTCCCCCCGTGCTCCGCCGCCCCACCCCGATCCTCGCCGCGTCCGTCGTCGCCCTGGCCCTGCTCGCCAGCGCCTGCAGCTCGAGCGACGGCTCCGACGGCGCCGCCTCCTCCACCACCGCCAAGGCTGGGGCGACCACGTCCACCACGGCGAAGGCCGCCGCCGACGGCACGTGCGACCAGGGTCCGTCGATCGAGGACCTGCAGGCCACCCCCGTCGCCGGGTCCGACTTCGCCTGGACCGTCACCTCGTTCGACGGCACCGACATCCGGGCGAACTGGTTCCCGCTCGACGGCGCGTCGAAGGCCAAGCCGGCGCCCACGCTCCTGATGGGCCCGGGCTGGTCCATGTCGGGCGACACCTCCCAGGACGGCGCCGCCATCTTCGGCGCCCTGTCCATCTCGTCGATGCACGACCAGGGCTACAACGTCCTCACCTGGGACCCCCGCGGGTTCGGCTCGTCCACGGGCAAGGCCACCGTCGACAGCAAGGACCATGAGGGACGTGACGTCCAGGCCCTCCTCGACTTCGTGGCCCAGCAGCCCGAGGCAGAGCTCGACCGCACCGCCGACCCGCGCGCCGGCATGGTCGGCTTCTCCTACGGCGGCGGCATCCAGTTCGTGACCGCCGCCATCGACTGCCGGGTGGACGCCCTCGTGCCCGGCATCGCCTGGCACTCGCTCGAGACCTCGCTGTTCAAGAACCGCACCGTCAAGCAGGGCTGGTCGACGCTGCTCACCTCGTCGGCCTCGTCGGCGTCGCTCGACCCGCACATCATGAGCGCCTACGAGTCGGGCACCGCCACGGGCGCGCTCTCCGAGGAGGACGAGCAGTGGTTCCGCGACCGCGGCCCCGGCGACGAGCTCGTCGGCAAGGTGCGGGTGCCCACGCTCATCCTGCAGGGCACCGTCGACACCCTGTTCACGCTCGACGAGGCGATCACCAACCTGCGGATCCTCCAGGGCAACGACGTGCCCGCCGCGATGCTGTGGTTCTGCGGCGGCCACGGGACCTGCCTCACCGACCCGGGCGACGGCGAGCGCGTCGCCCACGCCCAGTTCGACTGGCTCGCCCGCTACCTGAAGGGCGATGACAGCGCCCCGAAGGTGCCCACGTTCGAGACGCTCGACCAGGCTGGGACCGCCTGGACCGGCGACGACTACCCGTGGAAGGCCGACGACCACCTCGAGACCAGCGACGCCACCGAGCAGACCATGGCCCTCGACGCCGCCGCCACCGCCGGGCCCCTCACCGACGGCGTCGACCCCAGCGACCCGCTCGGCGGCGCCGTGGCCGGCATCACCCCCGCCAAGGCGACCGGCGGCATCGACCTGCCGCTCGAGGACGCGGTCGACGACGCGCTCGTGGTCGGCGCCCCGAAGCTCACGCTCCAGTACCACGGCACCACCCCCGATGGGGAGCGACCGACCCGCATCTTCGCCCAGCTCGTCGATGACGACCTCGGCGTGGTGGTCGGCAACCAGATCACCCCGATCGAAGTCACCCTCGACGGCAAGACCCACACGGTCGAGGTCGACCTCGAGGTCATCGCCCAGCTCGTCCGCCCTGGCCACGGCCTCACCCTCCAGCTCGTCCCGGCCACCGTCGCCTACGCGACGCCGCGCCTCGGCGGCTCGATCACCGTCGAGCGCATCGGCGTCGACCTGCCGGTGACGACCGCCCTGAGCGAGGGCTGACCGGGAGGCCGACCCGCGCCGTTCCGGACGCGGCCGTAGGCTCGCCGCCCATGGACCTCCCGGTGCTCCCGCCCCTGGCGCCGATGCTGGCCAAGGCGGCGCCCGACATCCCCGATGCCGAGCCGGGCGCGTACTGGTTCGAGCCCAAGTGGGACGGGTTCCGCTGCCTCGTCTTCCGCGACGGCGAGGAGATCGTGCTCGGGTCCCGCAACGACAAGCCCCTCACCCGCTACTTCCCCGAGCTCCTCGATCCGCTGCGGGCGATGCTGCCCGAGCGCTGCGTGGTCGACGGGGAGATCGTGGTGGCCGGGCCCGACGGGCTCGACTTCGACGCCCTCCAGCAGCGCATCCATCCCGCCGAGTCGCGGGTGAACCGACTCGCGGCCGAGACGCCGGCGTCGTTCGTGGCGTTTGACCTGATCGCCCTCGACGACGAGGACCTCCGCGGGCGCCCGCTCCGCGACCGCCGCATGGTGCTCGAGGGCGTGCTCGCCGACGCGCACAGCCCGGTCCACCTCACGCCCGGCACCGAGGACCGCGCCGTCGCCGCCGACTGGTTCGCGCGCTTCGAGGGGGCGGGCCTCGACGGCGTCATGGCCAAGCCGGCCGACGCCGCCTACCAGCCGGGCAAGCGCGCCCAGCTGAAGGTGAAGCACCTGCGCACGGCCGACTGCGTGGTGGCCGGGTTCCGGGAGCACAAGAACGGTGACGGGCCGGGCTCGCTGATGCTCGGCCTGTACGACGACGAGGGGAACCTCCACCACCTCGGCGTCGCGTCGTCCTTCTCGGTGGCGCGGCGGGCCGAGCTGCGGGCCGAGCTGGCCCCCTACGTGACCGACGACTGGTCGCAGCACCCGTGGGGCCGGTGGGCCGACGCCGCCGCCCACGCGTCGGGCGAGGACGGGCGGCTGCCCGGTGGCCAGTCCCGGTGGAACGCCACCAAGGACCTGTCCTTCACCCCGCTGCGGCCCGAGCTGGTCGCCGAGGTGGCCTACGAGCGGGTGGACAACGGCCGCTTCCGCCACAGCGCCCGCTTCCAGCGCTGGCGCACCGATCGCACGCCCGAGTCCTGCACGTTCGAGCAGCTCGAGGTCGTGCCCCCCGCCGAGCTGCGCGCCGCGCTGGCGGGTGACGGCCCCGACCCCGCCACGTGACCCACCCGGTCACCGGTCGACGCCGGGTGGCAGCGCTCGGCGTGGCGATGGCGCTCGTCACCGGCGCCTGCACGGCCCGCGGCGGCGCCGAGGAGCGCGACGCGCGACCGAACACCACCGACCACGGCACCTCGACCACCGACCCACAGCGTCCGACGACGACCACGACGACCACGCCCCCGAGCGCGTCGGTCGACGACGTGCCCGACGAGACGGTCCCCGGCCTGGGCGACCCGCGCATCGACGTCGCCAGCTACGACGTCGCCCTCCAGGTGGATCCCGCGCGACCGGACATCTCCGGGCGGGTGGTGCTGCGCCTGAAGCCCACGACCTCGAACCCCCTGAGGTCGTTCACGCTGGACCTGCGCGGCCCCAAGGTGACAGCGGCGACGGTCGACGGGCGGCGCGCCACCACCACGGCCACCGACACCGAGCTGACCGTGCGCCCGACCTCGCCGCTCCGCCCCGGCCGCACGGTCGAGGTCGTCCTCCGCTACGCCGGACGCCCGGCCCCCGAGACCACCCCCGTGCTCGGCACGATCGGCTGGCAGCGCGACGACAAGGGGGGCTGGTTCACCATGTCCGAGCCGTTCGGCACCTCGAGCTGGGTGCCGGTCTCGGACCATCCGTCGGACAAGGCGGTCTGGTCGATCACCGTGACCGCGCCCGCGGCGTGGACGGTCGTGGCCAACGGCCGGCTGACCGGACCGAGGACCGTGGGCGGGGACCGGCGCTGGCGGTGGACCCAGCGCGAGCCGATGGCGTCCTACCTGGCGCTCGTGGTGGTGGGGAAGCTCGACCTCGTGCAGCGCGACGGCGCGCCGGGCATCCGCGACGCGTTCGCGTTCCCCACCCACCTGGCGGACGACCGCCGCACCGGCTTCGACCAGACCGACGAGATCATCGAGTACTTCGCCGACACGTTCGGCCCCTATCCCGGCAAGGACGCGGGCGCGGTCGTCGTCGACTCCTCCCTCGGGCTCGCGCTCGAGACCCAGACCCGCCCGCTCTTCGGCCTCGACGGGGCGGGCACCGGCGACATCTGGGCGCTCGCCCACGAGCAGGCCCACCAGTGGTTCGGCAACGCGGTCACGCCGGAGCGGTGGATCGACGTGTGGCTCAACGAGGGCTTCGCCACCTACGCCGACTGGCTCTGGATGGATCACCACGGCACCCAGTCGCTCGACGCCTCCGTGGGCGACGCCGTGTCGTCGGCGGGCCGCAGCGACCTCGCCGTGCTCGATCCCGAGGCCGCCGCCGCGTTCGACGACGTCGTCTACGACCGTGGTGCCCTCACCCTCGAGGCCCTGCGCCGCACCGTCGGCGACGACACGTTCTTCGAGATCCTGCGCACCTGGGTCGCCACCTACCGCGGGAAGAACGCCTCGACCGATGACTTCATCGCCATGGCCAGCGACATCTCGGGCGAGGACCAGCGCCCGCTCCTCGAGTCCTGGCTGACCTCGGCCGACCAGCCCGACCTGCCCGCCTGACCCGGGATCCGTTTGCGGGCGCGGAGCGGTGGCCGATAGGTTGCCCGTCGCCTCGGCAACGGGGTGGGACTCCGCCGCCCTCGGGTGACGGACTCTGTGGTCCCGTGGTGCAGTTTGGAGTGCACGCCGGCCTGTCAAGCCGGAGGTCGCGGGTTCAAATCCCGTCGGGACCGCCACAAACCCCGGGTCGTGGACCCGGGACCGGATTCGAGGCTCGGGTCAGGGAGACCTCCGAGCCGTCGACCCGGTCGGGTAGCTCAGTTGGCAGAGCGTCCGCCTGAAAAGCGGAAGGTCACCGGATCGACGCCGGTTCCGACCACCAGGTGAAGAGGCAGGTCAGGGGTGCAAGCTCCTGACCTGCTCTCGTTCTCAGGAGCAAGGATTCGGAGCATCCCGCGTCCATCCCGCGAGCACCGCTGCAGTGGCGACCAGGCGAACGCGATGGGTGCTGCCCAGGACGCTCGTCTGCCGCCGCTCGTCACAGCACGGGCGGACCAGCCCGCTCCTGCTACTCGTCACCCGGCTTGACGCCCTGGGTGCCGAACATCCAGAGCAGGGCGTCGATCCGTCGCAGGAGGGGGACTTCCGCGGGGGCGGCCGCGGTGGCGGCGGCCCACCGCTCCAGACCGTCGGGATCGAGTGCGTGACGGTATGCGGCCCAGTAGTTGTCGACCGGGCCGAGCAGCTCTCGGATCACCGAGTCGTAGACCGGCACCAGATGCGGTCGCTTCGCGGCGAGCAGCTTCGAGGTCTTCGTGGTGCGCATGCCGTTCGCGGGGTCTTCGGTAGGCCAGCTTGCGCGGCCGAGCAGCTTCCAGAGGCGATACAGGTCGCCGTCGTCGTCGAGTAGGTGCCCGTCAGTGGCGAGGTTCGCCTGCGGGGGCACCCGGCTGAGGAGCTCGCCAACCTGTTCCCGCCCTCGTTCGGACAGGAGCCAGATCGCAACCCGAGGCGGGATGGTCACGCTGAGCATGGAGACGGCGACCAGGTCTCGTTCGGTGATCTCGTTCGGATGCTCGGCATCGTGGAGCTGGTCGAAGTGCGGGCCGGTGTATCGACCCGGCTCCCAGTACGCCCTCGTCAGGTTCTTCGCTCGGGTGAGCTGCTCGTCGGTTGCCACGAGCGCGTGCATGCGGGCGCGGAAGCCTGCGTCGTTCGAAGTCGCCATCACCAATGGCTACCACCCCTCCGGCCGAACGGCCCGATGTCACACCGGCTGCGTACCGTCAGAGGATGACGCTCGAAGATCTCCGACCAGTTCCCGCCGGTATCCCAGGACCCCAGCCTCCGGGGTGGGAGCCGCCATCGGTGATCATCGATCGGATCATGGAGCGCGTCACCGCCGAGCTTGGATCTCCACCGAGCTGGCGGCGACATGGCGGTGAGAAGACCCACGGCCTGGTTCACCGCTACTGCGAGCACATCATCGACAGGCCGCTCAGCCCCACCGAGGCCCGCCGTGTCTCCCTTGCCATCCGGTGGCGGCTCGACGTGTCCTGCGAGGAGCTGACCGATGCCATCTGGGCTTGGGAGAACCGCGAGTCGACGGCGGAGGTTCACGGGCCGGATATCGCAGCGCGAGAAGGCATCCGGCGCATGCCAAGCTGACGGGCATGGCCGGACCGCTTTGGACCCAGCTGGTGGCGCTCCCCCGCCACGACCCCGCGGACCTCACGGCATCGGTGGTCCCCGAGAAGCCAGGCGTGTACGCCTGGTTCCGCGACGGCGAGCCGGTCTACTCCGGCGTGGCAGCGGGCAGCGGTGGGCTTCGAGGCCGCGTCTGGCGCTTCCACCTCAAGACCGGCCCCGACCTCTCGCACTCCTCGTTCCGTCGCAACGTCTGCGAGCACCTCGGCATCGCTCCAACCAGCCGGACCAGGATCCGGCCGACGGTGATGACGGCCGAGGAGGTGGAGCCGGTGAACGCCTGGATTCGGTCGTGCGAGGTGGCCTGGCTGGTGTGCGAGTCCAGCGAGAAGGCCAAGCAATTCGAGCGTGCCCTCCACGCCGAGTGGCTGGCCCCGTTGAGCAAGCGGTGACCAAGCAGCTGCCCAAGCCCCGCGCTGAGCGGCTCCGGGCAAACGCCCACCCGGAGGCGCAGAACACCACCACCTGCGAAGGCGACCGGGCTCGGGGGCCAGTTGCACGCCGCCCAACGTGGACAGCACAGGCCTCCCCACCCCTGACCCCGACGTCGTTGCACGGATCCCCGTCTGCACAACGGGTGGGGCACCTACGGACGGCTCATGGGCATCAGGTAGCACCAGCGTGACGCCCCCGGCGGGTTCGAGGATGCGGGCCAAGGCCGCCTCGGGGCCGTCTGGGTCGGGCAGGGTGCTGGCGCAACTCGCCGGCTGACGCCCGCGCTGCCCACGCGCCCCATGGGCTTGCCGATCCACTCGACTCGGGTCCTCTCGGCCCCGACGCGTCCGGCCCGACCGCGTGCGAGGCTGCCCCGATGGGTGGTGCACCACGGCGGTCGCGCACGGCGCAGGGGGTGGCGGTGGAACGGGCCGTGCTGGCCGACCTCGGCGTGCTGCAGGATCCGCACGCCGCCGGGATGCTGGCGCCGTCGATGCGCGCCGTCCACCAGGTGGTGCGCCGGCTGCCCCGACGCCGGCTCACCGGCTCGGTCACGCTCGCCGGGCTCGCCGCCCGGGTCCGGTGGTTCGACGCCCGGGTGGCCGAAGCGCTCGACGCCGGGGTCGACCAGGTCGTCACGGTGGGCGCCGGGTACGACAGCCGTCCGTGGCGCGGCGCGCGGGACGGCGTGCGGTTCTTCGAGGTCGACCACCGGGCCACCCAGCAGGACAAGATCGCCCGCGCGCCCGGCCCGGGGCCGGTGTTCGTCGAGGCCGACCTGGCCGCCGACGATGCCGCAGCCGCGCTGGCGGCGCACGGCCTCGATCCGGACCGGCGCACGCTGTACGTGGTCGAGGGGGTCACGATGTACCTCACCGAGGCGGTCCTGCGCGACCAGCTCGCCGGCCTGGCCGCGGCCTCGGCGCCGGGCAGCCGCCTGGCCCTCGACGTGTACCCGGCCGCCGCCAGCACGACCGCACCGAACCGCCGTCAGCAGCGCCTCCAGCGCCTGGCGCGGGCGGGCAGCGGCGAGGGCCTCCGGCTGGGCTTCACGCGCGAGGCCGCCGTCGACCTGGTGGAGCGCGCGGGCTGGCCGGTCACCACGGCGATTTCCCTCCGCGACGCCGCCGTCGACCTCGTCCCCGCCACCTCGGGCCTCCCCGTCAACGCCATCGACCCCGGCAAGACCCTCCTCGCCGCCACCCACCCCTGATCACTTCTGAGCGCCCACCGTCGCACGGGTGCGACGCCTGACCCGCAGAAGCGAGCCAGCACCGTTCTGAGCGCCCACCGTCGCACGGGTGCGACGCCTGGCGCTCAGAACGGATCTCCCGGTCCCGGTCGAGGGTGGCTCCTACGATGCGGGGATGGAGGGAGCCGAGGCCGCACCCCGGGGGACCCGCGTCGGGCTCCGCGACCGGTGCATCGCCGCGATCGCCCGGCTGCTGACCCGCGGCTTCTACCGGTCGGTGGAGACCGTGGGCGACGTGCCCCGCACCGGTCCGGTGATCCTGGCCGCCAGCCACCTGAACGGCTTCGTCGACCCGGTGCTGCTCGTGGCCCGCCTCGGCCTGCTCCCCCGCTTCCTCGCCAAGGCCACGCTGTGGAACGTCGCCCCCGCCCGGCCCCTCCTCGGGTTCGCCCGGGTGATCCCGGTGCACCGTCGGGCCGACGCGGCCGACGGCTCGGTCGACAACCGGGCCACGTTCGCCTCCGCGGTCGCCGCCCTCGAGGACCACCAGATCGTGGCCATCTTCCCGGAGGGCACCACCCACGACGACCCGGTGATCCGCCCGCTGCGCACCGGCGTGTCGCGCATCGCGGTGCAGGCGGCGGCCGACGGCGTCGACAACCTCGCCATCGTGCCGGTGGGCGTGTTCTACGAGGACAAGGTCGCGGTGCGCAGCCGGGCGCTCATCACCTTCGGCGACGCCATCCCCGTCGACGTCGGGCCCGAGGCCCTCGACGAGACCGGCGCACCCGACCACGCCCTGGTCGACGACCTCACCGCCCGCGTCACCTCGGCCCTGCGCGACATCACGCCGGACTTCGCGAACCACGAGGAGGCGATCGGGCTCACCGCCGCCGCCCGCCTCGCCCAGCGCCCCGGCCCGGCGGCGGAGCGCAAGCCGCCCCCCGTCGCCAAGGTGTCCGAGCTCGCCTGGCGCCTGGCCGACGCGGAGCCCGACCAGATCGCCCACGTCGTGAACGAGACCGCCCGCTACGAGCTGCTGCTGCGGGCGGTCGACCTCGACGACGACGACCTCATGGCCCCCAACGGCCCGGCCGTGCTGCTGCGCAAGTCGATCCTCCTTGCGGTCCTCGTGGTGCTCCTCGCCCCGTTCGCGGTCGCCGGACTGTTCGCCAGCCTGATCCCCACCCTGCTCGTGCTGATCGCGGGGCTCGTGCCCAAGGCGCCGGTGTCCAAGGGCACGATCCGGTTCCTCGTCGCCGCGGTGACCTTCCCGCTCATGTGGATCGCCATCGCCGCCTGGGACGTCGCCGGCGCGCCGCTCGCCGCCGCCGCGATGGCCATCACCTCCCCGCTCGACGGCGTGCTCGAGGCCCTGTTCGACGGGCACGGCGGCTGGGCCTCGGGCGTCCTGGTCTTCCTGGCCATGCCCCTGTTCGCGGCGGCCACCCTGATCCTCGCCGATCGCATCCGCGTCCTGATCCGCACCCTGCAGGTCTGGCGGATCCTGCTCGACCGCCGCGGCCAGCTCGACGAGGTGCGGGCCAAGCGCGAGGTCGTGATCGCCGCCGTGGCCGACGCCGTCAGCGAGGTGCCGTGAGCGAGCGGATCCTCGCCGCATCCGACTGCGAGCACTGTCGACCCGGCCCGATCAGCCAACCGGCGAACACCGTGTCGAGCCTGGCCTACGTGGCCGCGGGTGCGGCGATGGCCGCGGCTGTGCTGCGGCGCCCGGCCGACCAGGATCGGGCCCTCGACCTCGCCTACGCCGCGTCGGTCACCGCCGTCGGCCTGGGCAGCGTCGCCTACCACGGGCCCGGTGGCCGGCTCGGCAAGTGGGCGCACGACGCGTCGCTGGAGTCGATGCTCCTGCTCACCGGCGTGCGGGCCGCCCGCCTCGCCTGGCCCCGGCTCAGCGTGCCGGCGGCCGCGCTCGCCGCCGTGCCGGTGGTCTCGGTGGGCCTCGGGCACCCACGCATCACCGAGTCGTCGCAGGCGGTCCTCGGCATCGCCACCGTGACCGGGCAGGTCGCGCGCGGCGTCCGCTCCCGGCGTGACGGCGGCACCCCCCGCCGGATCGGCACCCTCGCGATCTTCGGCGCCGGCGCCGCGCTCCACGCGCTCGGCCGGACCGGTGGTCCGCTCTGCCGGCCGCACTCGCCGCTCCAGCCCCACGCGGCGTGGCACGCCCTGTCGGCGCTGGCGCTCTGGCAGGAGTCCGTCGATGTCGATCGCAGTCGCCACGTTGCTACCCCTGGGGGTAGCAACTAGCCTGGCTGGTGGTCGAGAGGAGACCCCCATGGACCTGCCCGACGAGACCATCGCCGACCTCACCCTCCGCCTCCGCAAGATCGAGGGACAGGTGCGCGGCATCCAGGGGATGCTCGCCGAGGGCCGCGACTGCCGCGAGATCGTCACCCAGCTCTCGGCGGCCAACAAGGCCCTCGAGCGCACCGGGTTCGCGCTGGTCGCCGCCGGCCTCACCTGGTGCGTCGAGAACCCGGAGCAGTCGGCCGCCGAGGGCTACGCCCTCGAGGACGTCCAGAAGATGTTCGTGAAGCTGGCCTGAACCGGCCAGCGGCTCAGCAGGCCTGCGCCGGCTCCAGCACCTCGGTCACGAGGCCGTCGAGCTGGCTGCGCAGCGTGTCCACGTCGAACGCGAGGCACAGCACGATCAGGCGGTCGACGCCCTGGGCGGCGTAGGCCTCGACCATCGCCGGCGTGACCGCGTTGAAGTAGGGCGACACGGAGAGCACCACATCGCTCCGGCTGCGGCCCTCCGCCGCGAGTGCAGCGTCGAGGCGGCCGAGGGGCTCGGGCAGGTCCTCGGGCAGCCGGTTGAACGAGAACCATCCCTGGGCGGTCCGGGCGACCCGGCGCATGGCCGCATCGGACTCGCCGCCGACGTGGATCGGCGGGTGCGGGGTCTGCACCGGCTTCGGGAACATCCCACAGGGGGCAAGGTCGTAGAACTCGCCGTGGAACTCGGAGGTCCCCTCGGTCCACAGCGCCTTCATGACGGCGATGTGCTCGTCGCCCCGTCGGCCGCGGTGCTCGAACGGCATGGCGACGGCCTCGAACTCCTCGCGCAGCCAGCCCATCCCCACGCCGAACTCGACGCGGCCGCCCGACAGGTTGTCCAGGTCGGTGACCTGCTTGGCCGTGTACACGGGGTTGCGCTGGGCCACCAGGCAGATGCCGGTGCCGAGGCGGATGCGGTCGGTGACCGCGGCGAGGTAGGTCAGCGCGGTGAGCGGTTCGAGCAGGCCGGAGTCGACCCCGCCCGGGAACTTGCCGTCCGGCGAGTAGGGGTAGGACGACGCGTAGTCGTCGAACAGCACGACGTGCTCGGGCACCCAGATCGACTCGAAGCCGCGGTCCTCGGCCTCACGGCCGACCGCCCGCACGACCTCGGCGTTGGCGTTCCCGTTGCCCAGCGGCACGAACAGGCCGACATCCATCTGGTTCCCCTCTCGGTGACGAGTACGGTCAGCATCTCACGTCGACCGAGGGGGACGAACATGCCGATCAAGGTGATCCAGTGGGCGACCGGGACCGTGGGCATCCATGCGGTGCCGGCCATCGCCGCCCACCCCGACCTCGAGCTCGCCGGGCTGTGGGTGCACAGCGACACCAAGGCCGGGCGCGACGCGGGTGAGCTGTGCGGGGTCGAGCCGCTGGGCGTGATCGCCACCCAGGACGCCGACGCCCTCCTCACCCTCGACGCCGAGTGCATCTGCTACACGGCCAGCTCCGACATCCGCCCCGACGGCGTGATCGATGACCTCTGCCAGATGCTGGCGTCGGGCAAGAACGTGGTCGACACCTCGTTCGTGCCGCTGCTCTTCCCGAAGGCGGCGGGCGACGGGGTCTACGACCGCCTCCAAGCCGCGTGCCTCGAGGGTGGCTCCACCTTCTACTGCTCGGGCATCGACCCGGGCTTCGGCAACGCCGGCATCACGGTCCACGCCCTGGCCCTCTGCAAGGAGGTCCACACGGTCCGCATGATGGAGATCGTCAACTACGCGACGTGGGACAACGCGTTCACCATGTTCGAGATCATGGGCTTCTCGAAGCACGAGCCGAGCGAGTCGCTCCTGCTCTCCCCCGGCTCGACCGCGCTGGCGTGGGGCCCGGTGATCGAGCTGGTCGCCGCCGCGATCGGCCTCGAGCTCGACGAGATCATCGAGCGCCACGAGGTCATCCGGGCCGACGAGGACTTCGCAATCGCGTCGGGCCCGATCCCCGCGGGCACCATCTCGGGCATGCGGTTCGAGATCGTGGGCGTGGCGGCCGGCGAGGAGCGGATCATCGTGGAACACGTGACCCGCCTGCGCGACGAGGACGCCCCCGACTGGCCCCAGGGCCACGGCTACCGAATCCTCATCGGTGGCGAGCCCAACGTGGCGCTCGAGCTGTCGCTCACCTCGGACCGGGGCGACCACAACCACGCCGGCTGCCTCGCCACCGCGATGCACGTCGTCAACGCGATCCCCCACGTGGTGGCCGCGGAGCCCGGGGTGTGCACGATGCTCGACCTGCCCGTCTACTCGGCCCGGGTGACCCCGCTCACGCGCTGAGGGCGACCTCGACGGTGAGCCGGTGGGCGGCCAGGTCCTCCGCGTCGCGCCCCACCCGCAGGGCATACGGACCGGGCGCGCGCCGCCACCCACCCCCGTCGGGGTCGCGGCGGTCGAACACCGACAGCGGCACGATCACCCGGGCCAGCTCCCGAGCACCGGGCTCGACCTCGACCCGGGCGAAGCCGACCAGCCGGGGCACCTCGCCATCGGCGCCGCCGTACGCCTGCACGACCTCCACGCCCGGGCGCGTCCCCTCGTTGGCCACGCGCGCCGTCACGATGAGATCGGCACCTTCCTGGCGGCACGACACCTCCTCGATCGCCAGCGACGTGTACGACAGGCCGAAGCCGAACGGGAAGCGGGCGTTGCGGTGGTCGCGGGCGAGCATCCGGTAGCCGTGCCACGCGTCGTAGGTGGCCTCCGTCGCGTCGGGATCGAAGTCGGGCAGGTGGGCCTCGTCGGTGGGCACGGTGAAGGGCAGCCGGCCGGTGGGCTCGGTGCGCCCGAGCACGAGATCGGCGAGCGCGTGCCCTCCCTCCATGCCCGAGTACCAGGCCTGGACGACCGCCGGCACGGCCTCGATCCACGGCTCGACCACCACCGCGCTCCCGGCCACGATCCCGACCACCGTGCGCGGGTTGGCCGCGGCCACCGCCGCGATCAGCGCCTCGTCGTCGGGGTGCAGGCGCAGCGAGCGGCGATCCCCGCCCGCCGAGAAGCCGACCGGTTCGCCGCCAGGCGGCGGCACCGATCCGCAGGGGTTGGGGGACGCCTCGAGCTCGTGGGCGAAGGCTGCCGCGAGGTCCGGGTCGTCGGCCTCGGGCATCAGGGCGGTCAGCTCGGGGCTGCCCGTGCCGCCGATGAACTCGCCCTCGTCGGCCTTCGTGTAGCCGACGACGACGATCGCCACGTCCGCACCGGCACCGATCGCGGCGGCCGCGGTCGGATCGGCACCGTCGTCGTGCACGACCCGGTCGGCACCCAGTGCGGCGACCAGGCCGTCGAGCGCGGTGACGGCCTCTGGCGCCCAGACATCGCTCGACCCGCCGTCGCCCAGGTTGCGCACGGCCGCGAGCCGCCCGAGGAGGGCGACGCGACCCACGGAGCCGGGATCGAGCGGCAGCACCGGCTCGCCGTCGACCGCCTCGTTGCGCAGCAGGACCATCGACGCGGCCGCGGCCTCCCGGGCGAGGGCCCGGTGCTCGGGGCAGGCCAGCACGTCGAGCGGCGGGGCCGGCCGGCTGAGCATCCGGTGGAACCGCAGCAGCGTGGCGACGAGCCGGGTGACCGCCGCGTCGATCTGCCCCTGGTCGGTCTCGCCAGCGGCGAGGGCGTCGTCGAGTCCGTGGGCGCGGATCATCCGGTACGGCATCTCGACGTCGAGCCCGGCCGCCACCGACGGGCCCGCGTCGCGGAGGCCGAAGATCCAGTCGGAGATGACGAAGCCGTCGAACCCCCACTCGCCCCGGAGCACATCGGTCAGCAGCGGACGGCTCTGCCCGGCCCACTCGCCGTTGACCGCGTTGTAGGCGCTCATCACCGAGGCCACGCCCTCCTCGACGATCCGCCGGAAGTGCGGCAGGTACACCTCGTGCAGCGCGACCTCGTCCACCGTCACGTCGACGCTGAAGCGGGCGTTCTCCATCGAGTTGCAGGCGAAGTGCTTGACGCACGCCATCGCCGACCGCTGCACGCCGCGGGTGAGCGCGGCCCCGAGCTCGCCCACGTGGAAGGGGTCCTCGCCGTAGGTCTCCTGGGCCCGGCCCCACGCCGGGTGGCGCAGCACGTTCACGCACACCCCGCCGTAGAGCGTCGCGCCGACGGCCCGGATCTCCTGGCCGATCGCCTCGCCGATGCGTTCCTCGAGGTCGAGGTCCCAGGTCGCCCCGCGCGCCATGCTCACCGGGAAGCACGTCGCCGGGCCGATCACGGCGCCCCGGGGTCCGTCCGAGAAGGTGAAGCCAGGCATGCCCACGCGCTCGACGCGAGCCGCCGGGAACGGTCGTCGGTGGTAGCCGCCCGTCGAGATGTCGGCGATGCCGCCCCAGAAGGGCTGGTCACCGTCGAGGCACCACCGTCGCTCGTCGAGCGTCATGGCCGCGACGACCGCGACCGCCTCGACGTGGGCGTCGGCACCCTCGGCGACGCGCGCCGCGGCGAGCGCGAACGGCGTGGGGTCGGCGGGTTCGGCAGACGAGGTCGGTTCCATGGCCGCGCACCCTAGGCGCCCTCGGGACCCCGGCTCAGGTGAAGAAGTAGGACGGATCGGCGCGCACGATCGGCGCGAGCACGGTCCCGCGCACCTCGTAGACGACCTTCTCCCCGTTCAGGAGCTGCAGGTCGATGGCGGTGCAGATCTGAGTCTTGGTGAGGTACCGGATGGTGACCTTGCCCTTGGCGTCGTTGAACGACTGCGGCGCCTCATCGGGCCCCTCCCGCACGAGCGCCATCAGCGGGGTGATGGTCGACGTCATCTCGTACTCGAGGGGTACAGATCGGGCGACGTCGCCCTGCCGGAAGCCCCGCTTCTTCACCGGGACGAAGGTCACGGTGCCGAGCGTCTTGCCCTTGGGGATCGCCAGGTCGCCGCTGCCGGGCTCCTTCAGGGTCGATCGGGTGATCGGGAAGTCCGCCAGGTACATCGTGTAGTAGGCGAGCGAGGTGGTTGCGGCCTGCTCCTTGGCCTTGGCCAGGTCCGCAGGGGTGGCGTTCGGCGCCTTGGGCAGGAGCGCGACCCGCCGGGCGACGGCGTCGGTCACCTTCAGCTGATCGCTCCCGGCAGGCTGGGATCCCGACCCTTGGACCTGCATGGTGAGCGGTGGCTTCACGCACGCCGCGGGCGGGCCGGCCACCTCCTTGGTGTCGTCGCTGCCCCCACCGCACGCGGTCGTCACCGTCGCCAGCGCCAGGAGCGCACCGACCGCCATGATCCGCCTGCCTCGAACCTGCACCGACATCCCCCTTGGCTGCGTGGACCGACGGCCGCACGCTACCCGTCCGATCTGGGCGAGATGGGACGCGCGGGCGGGGGCCGGCGGCCAGACTGGCCCGATGCTCCACCACACCCGCGACGGTTCGGTCCACGTGCTCCGCATGGACCAGGGCGAGAACCGGTTCAGCCCGGCCATGCTCGACGCGCTGGAGGCCGCGCTCGACGAGGTGGCCACCACCGAGGGTCCGTGCGCGCTGGTCACCACCGGGACCGGGAAGTTCTTCTCGAACGGCCTGGACCTCGACTGGCTGATGGCCAACCAGGGCGAGTCGGGCGCCTACCTCGCACGCGTGCACGGCCTGTTCGCCCGGGTCCTGCGGCTCCCCTGTCCCACCGTGGCCGCCTGCAACGGCCACACCTACGCCGCGGGCGCGATGCTCTCGCTCGCGCACGACGCACGGGTGATGCGCGCCGACCGCGGCTACTGGTGCCTGCCCGAGGTCGACCTCGGTCTCCCGTTCACGCCGGGCATGAACGAGCTCATCCGATCCCGCCTCCCGATCGCCGCCGCGCACGAGGCGATGGTCACCGGTCGGCGCTACGGCGGGGCCGACGCGGGCGCGGCCGGCATCGTGCAGCACGCCGTCCCCGAGGACGGGGTGCTCGCCACCGCGATCGACGCCGCGGCCCAGCTGGCCCCGAAGGCCTCACCCGTCATGGCCACGATCCGCACGACGCTCTACGCCGAGGTGCTGGCCGCGCTCGACGGGCCCTGATCCTCAGGACCCCCGCTCGGTGCGGCGGGCACGGGCCAGGTCGCCCGTCTCGGCCGACACGGGCGCGGCGAGGAGGCCGGCGACCAGGTCGACCAGGTCGCGCACGAACAGCTCGTCGCTCGTCACGGGCGCACCGTCGGCGCTGTCGAGGCGGCGCCGGGCCCGCCGGGCCAGCTCGGTCACGGTGAAGCGGATGGCCACGAACCGCCGGTGCAGCACCACGGCCTCGTCGCTGAGGCACGGCGCCACCGCGGCGCGCCAGCGGAAGAGGCTGTCGGAGGGGTCGTCGAGCGACGCGGGATCGATCGCCGGGCGGGGCCGGTTCAGCAGGTCCGCCAGCACCTGGAGGTAGCCGGGCCCGCCGGGCTCGCCGAGGCAGGCCGCCCACGGGCGGACCAGCGCGTCGGCCAGGGCGCGCAGATCGGGCGTCGCCGCGTCGCAGGCGTCCAGGAGTCGGTGCCGCCGCGCTTCCACGTCGGGGCGGCGTCGGGCCACGACGGCCCGCACGAGCCCGGCTCGGTCACCGAAGTGGTACTGGACCCCGCTCGCGTTGCGGGAGCCCGCGGCGGCGTTGATCTCGCGGAGGCTCACGCCATCGATCCCGCGCTCGGCGAACAGCGCCTCGGCGGCATCGAGGAGCTGCTCGCGCCCGTTCACGCCAGTCCCAGGGTGGCAGCCAGGTCGGCGTGGTCGGCGACGACGGCGTCGCCCTCGACCCGGTCGGTGCCATCGGCGGGGTCCCCGGGGTCGTCGGCGATGCCTGTGTAGCGGACCGTGAACAGGCCGCGCGCCCGGGCACCCCCGATGTCGGTGCGCCGGAGGTCGCCCACGTGGGCGGCCCTGCCGGGCGTGACGCCGCCGAGCCCGGCGAGCGCGTGGTCGAAGATCATCGGATCGGGCTTGTAGGCGCCGACCTCGTCGCTGAAGGACCAGTGGTCGAAGTACCCGAGCAGGCCGTTGCGCTCCAGGTAGCGCCGCAGGGTGGCCGAGGGCGTGAGCCCGACGTCGCAGACGATCCCGATCCGCACGCCGGCCGACCGGAGCGCCTCCAGCGCGTCGCCGACGTTGGGTGCCGGCCGCGGCACGAGCGAGGGATCGGGATCCTCGATCGCGGCGATCAGCCCGCCACGCGTCGCGTCGTCGACCGGCAACCCGAGCCGCGCCACCATGTCGGTGACCGCCGCGGCGGCGTCGTAGTGCTGGTTGGCCTTCCACCGCTCGTCGAAGCGCCCGACCGCCGCCGCCATCGCGTCGGCGATGGCATCGGGTGCCACGTCGAACCCGGCGCCGGCGAGCACGTCGCCGAACACCACGAGGCGCAGCTCCACCTTCCCGGCGTCGCCCGCCCGGATCAGCGTGTTCCAGAAGTCGAACGTCACCGCCTGCAGGGGCGGCACGGTCGCACCGATCAGTGCTGGCCCCGGATGACGCCGTCGACCACTGCCGCCTCGGCCACCGCGGTGGCGACGAGCTCGGCGACGCGCGTGTCGAACACCGAGGGGATGATGAACCCGGGGCGGAGCTCCTCGGGCGACACCGCTTGGGCGATGGCGGTCGCGGCCGCGACCTTCATGTGCTCGGTGATGTCGGTGGCGCCGGCATCGAGGGCACCGCGGAAGATGCCGGGGAACGCGAGCACGTTGTTGATCTGGTTCGGGTAGTCGCTGCGGCCGGTGGCCATCACCGCGACGAGGTCCTTGGCCAGCTCGGGTCGGATCTCGGGGTTCGGGTTCGACATGGCGAACACGATCGGATCGGTGGCCATCTTGCGGAGATCATCGGGGCCGATGAGATCCGGGGCGCTGACGCCGATGAAGACGTCGGCACCGGGCAGGACCTCGCCGAGCGTGCCCGAAAGCTGCTCGGGGTTGGTGATCTCGGCGAAGCGGGCCTTGACGTCGTTGAGATCGGTGCGGCCGCGGTGGATGGCACCCTGGCGGTCCGTGGCGACGATGTTCGACACGCCGGCGTTCATCAGGATCTTGGCGATGGCCACGCCGGCGGCGCCGGCACCGGCGATCACCACGCGCAGGTCGCCCATGGCCTTGCCGACGATCTTGAGCGAGTTCTCCAGGGCCGCCAACACCACCACGGCCGTGCCGTGCTGGTCGTCGTGGAAGATCGGGATGTCGAGCATGGCGCTCAGGCGGTCCTCGATCTCGAAGCAGGCCGGGGCGGCGATGTCCTCGAGGTTGATGCCCCCGAACACGGGAGCGATGCGGGCGACCGTCTCCACGATCGTGTCGATGCGCTCCTGGAGCAGGGTGTCCGGTCCACCCGCATCGATGCAGATCGGGAAGCCGTCGACCCCGGCGAAGTTCTTGAACAGGAGGGCCTTGCCCTCCATGACGGGCAGCGCCGCCTCGGGCCCGATGTCGCCGAGGCCGAGCACCGCGGTGCCGTCGGTGACGATCGCGACCGTGTTTTTCTTGATCGTGAGCTCGTGCACCCGCTCGGGGTGCTGCTCGATCTCGGTGCACACGCGCGCCACACCGGGCGTGTAGGCCATCGAGAGGTCGTCGCGGTCGGCGACCGGCATGCGGGCCAGGACCTCGATCTTGCCGCCGGCGTGCATGTCGAAGGTGCGGTCGCTGACCGAGAGCACCTCGAGGCCGTCGAGGTCGCGCAGCGCGTCGCACACCTCGACGATGTGCGCCTCCGACGAGCAGTTGACGATCAGGTCCTCGTCCAGGTACTCGTCACGGGCCTCGAAGCCCTCGAGCGCCACGATGTTGCCCCCTACCGCCCCGATGGCCGCCGCGAGTCGGCCGAGCGTGCCCGGCGTGTTGTCGAGCCGGACCCGAATGGTCACGGAGAAGGCGGCAGTGGAAGAAACCATCGCCGCGACGCTAGCCGCGGGGTCCGAACCACCCCCAACCACATCGGACCCCCCCAGCCCTGCTCACCGATGGGCGTGCTGCCTCGCCGCCTGGTCGAGCTGGGCCTTCACCTGGAGGACGTCGCGCACGCGGAAGCGCCGGTGCCCGCCCAGGGTGCGGACCGCGGCCAGCTTGCCGGCCTCGGCCCAGCGGGTGACGGTCTTGGGGGTCACCCGGAACAGCAGCGCGACCTCACCAGGGGTGAGCAGGGCATCCGGTTCGGTCAGGTCGAGGTCGGTGCTCATGTGCCTTGTCCTTCGTGTGGGGAAGGCCCACCGCAGCGAGCGGGCCTGCTCCTAGGACGGTGCACCGCGGCCGCTATGACGGAACACCGGGCGAATTCGCGCGTCAGGCGCCACCCTCGAAGGGAAAGCCCAGGTCAGGAGCCGTCACCAGCGCGACGACGGGCAGGCCAACCTCCGCGGCCATCGCCGTGACCGTCCCGCCACGGTCCACGAGCGGCAGCAGGAGCACCGGCTCGGCCCCCGCCTCGCGCACGACCTCGGCCGCCTCCAGCATGGACACGCCCCGCGTGACGGCGTCCTCGGTGATGGCGACCCGGTCCCCCGGCTCCAGGGCGCCCGCGATGCGACCGCCGCCGCCGTGGTCCTTGACCTCCTTGCGCACGCTGAAGGCGCGCAGCTGCCGGCCGCGCGTGGCCGCGATCGCCGCCACGCCGAAGGCCATGGCGTCGGCCCCCATGGTGAGGCCGCCGATGGCGGTGATGTCGTCGGGCAGGGCGGCGAGCGCGGCCTCGGCCACGAGCAGCATGCCGTCGGGCGAGCAGGTGGTCTGCTTGGCATCGATGAACCACGTGGTGGGCTTGCCGGACTTCAGGACGAAGTCGCCACGCCGCACGGCGTGGGCGAGCAGGTGGTCCACCAGGGCTTGCTTCGACATCGATGCTCCTCGGCTCGGTCGGGGGGGGTCCGTCCGACCCTACCGGTGCCGCGCCGGGCGTCGCCGCGGCCCGGACCGGCGGCTCGGGCGCGTTCGCCGGGCTCCGCGGTCCGGTGCCACACTCGGGGGATGACCACGGTCCTGGCGATCGCCAACCAGAAGGGCGGGGTGGCCAAGACCACGTCCACCCACGCGCTCGGCGTCGCGCTCGCCGAGCTCGGTCGGGCCGTGCTGCTCGTCGACCTCGACCCCCAGGCGTCGCTCACCTGGGCGTGCGGGGTGGACCCCGACGCGCTCGAGATCTCGATCCACGACGTGATGCTCAAGCGGGTGCGCGCCGCCGACGCGATCCTCCCCCTCCCAACCCCCGAGCCCCGCGAGGAGGGCGGCCGCGCCGGTCGCCTCGACCTGCTGCCGTCCACGATCGACCTGGCCGGCGCCGAGCTCAACCTGCTCACCAAGACCGGCCGCGAGTACGTGCTGCGCAAGGCCCTCAGCAAGGTCGCGGCCGACTACGACCACGTCCTCGTCGACTGCCCGCCGTCGCTCGGCATCCTCACCATCAACGGCCTCACCGCCGCCGACGAGGTGCTGATCCCGCTCCAGTGCGAGTCGCTCAGCCAGCGCGGGGTGGGTCAGCTGCTCGACACCATCGAGGACGTGCGGGACTACACCAACGAGGACCTCCGCGTCCGGGGCGCCATCGCGACGCTGTTCGACGGCCGCACCAAGCTCGCCCACCAGGTGGTCGAGCAGGTCCGCCGCGACTACCGCATCGGCGTGCTCGAGCCCTACGTCCCCAAGTCGGTCAAGGTCGCCGAGGCGCCGGGACGGGGCCGATCGGTCCTGACCCACGCGCCCCGGTCGCGCGCCGCGGAGGCCTACCGCGACCTCGCCGCCCAGCTGCTGCCGAAGAAGGGCAAGAAGTCGTGACCGAGCGCGCCCCGGGCACGGGCCGGCGCCGCTCGTTCGACCCTCAGGGCCGTCGAGCGCTCTTCGACACCCCGGTGAGCGCGGCCCGCGACACCATCCGCTCGGGCACGCCCCGCGAGGGCAAGGACGCGCTGTTCTCCACCGGCCCCCGCCAGGCCGGCACCGTCGTGGTGTCGTGCTCGTCGTGCCGGGCGCGGACCCGCATCAACCTCACCGACCTCGGCCTGCGCTTCCTGTCGGGCACGGCGTGGATCCCCGGGCGGCGCAACGGGCACTGGATGCGCTGCCCGAGCTGCGGGCACCGCACGTGGTGCTCGATCGGCTGGCAGGACTGACCCGCCGCCGTCAGGCGAAGCGGACCTGGCCGTCGCCCTTGACGACCTCGCCGATCTGCACGGCTCGGTGGCCCTTGGCCCGCAGCACGTCGAGCGCCTTGTAGGCGTCGGCGGGCGGCACCACCACCACCATGCCGATGCCGAGGTTGAACACCTTGCGCATCTCGTCCTGGTCGATGCCCCCGGCCCGGCGGATCTCGCCGAAGATGCGCGGCTCCTCCCAGGTGCCGGGGTCGATGGCGGCGTCGACGCCCTTGGGCAGCACGCGGGTCAGGTTGCCGCCGAGCCCACCGCCGGTGACGTGGCACACGCCCCGCACCGCGACGGCGCGCTGGAGGGCGAGGATCGCCGGCGCGTAGATCACCGACGGCGTGAGGAGCTCCTCGGCGAGCGTGTGGTGCGCGCCCTCGAAGGCGGGACCGTCGAGCGGGCGCTGGGCCACCTCGAGGAGCACGCGCCGGGCGAGCGAGTAGCCGTTCGAGCGGATGCCGGGCGAGGGCAGCCCGATGAGCACGTCTCCCGGACGGATGTCGGCCCCGGTGATCAGCTCGTCGCGCTCGGCGACGCCGACGGCGAACCCGACGAGGTCGAACTCGCCGGGCTCCATGGCGCCGGGGTGCTCGGCCATCTCGCCGCCGATCAGCGCGCAGCCGGCCTGGCGGCAGCCCTCGGCGACGCCCTCGACGAGCTGCTCGATGTGATCGGGGTCGAGCTTGCCGACCGCGATGTAGTCGAGGAAGAACAGCGGCTCGGCGCCCTGGCACACCAGATCGTCGACGCACATGGCCACCAGGTCGACGCCGATGGTCGCGAAGCGACCGCTCGCCTGGGCGATGAGGGCCTTGGTGCCCACGCCGTCGGTGGAGGACACGAGCACGGGGTGCTTGTAGCGGTGGTTGGCGAAGCTGAACAGGCCGCCGAACCCGCCGATGTCGCCGATGACCTCGGGCCGGAAGGTGGAGCGCACCTTGTCCTTGATCCGCTCGACGGCGGCCTCGCCGGCCGCGATGTTCACGCCGGCAGCTTCGTACGTCTCACCCATGGGAGCGGTCCTCGGTTCGCGGTATCGGGGCTCAGCCGCCCCGGCGGGCGTCGTCCGCCGGGAGGAGGCCGGAGGCGAAGAGCCCCGGCGTGGTCACGGTGGCCGAGCTCGGGCGGGGGTCGGCGGGGGCTTCGAGCACGCCCTTCGACAGGGTCACGGGCACGTCGACGGGGTACTCGCCGGTGAAGCACGCGGCGCAGAACCCGGCCCCCGTGGCGCCGGTGGAGGCGACCAGGTTGTCGAGCGTGATGAAGGCGAGCGAGTCGACGTCGAGGTAGGCGCGGATCTCGTCGACGGTGAGGTTGTGGGCGAGCAGCTCGGAGCGGGTGCCGGTGTCGATGCCGTAGAAGCAGGACCACTTGATCGGCGGCGAGGTCAGGCGCAGGTGCACCTCGGCGACGCCGGCCTCGCGCAGCATGCGCACGAGCTGGCGCTGGGTGGTGCCCCGCACGACCGAGTCGTCGACGACGACGACCCGCTTGCCGGCGAGGTTCTCGCGCAGCGGGTTGAGCTTCATGCGCACGGCCAGGGCACGCATCTCCTGGGTGGGCGCGATGAACGTGCGGCCGATGTAGCGGTTCTTGACCAGGCCCTGGCCGTAGGGGATGCCGCTGGCCCGGGCGTAGCCCTCCGCCGCGGGCAGGCCCGACTCGGGCACGCCCATCACCATGTCCGCGTCGACGGGCGCCTGGGCGGCGAGCAGCTCGCCCTGGCGGACGCGGGCGTGGTGCACGCTCTGGCCGTAGAGGCGGGTGTCGGGGCGGGCGAAGTAGACGAACTCGAAGATGCACAGCGTGGGGTTGACCCGCTCGGGCGGGAACGGGCGCATGGAGTGCACGCCGTCGGCGTCGATGATCACCATCTCGCCGGGGTCGACCTCGCGCACGAAGTGGGCGCCGACCACGTCGAGGGCCGGGGACTCCGAGGCCAGGACCCAGCCCTGGTCGAGGCGGCCCAGGCACAGGGGCCGGAAGCCGTTGGGGTCGCGCACGCCGATCACGCGGTGCTCGTCCATGAACACGAACGAGAAGGCCCCGCGCAGACGGGGCAGCACCTTGGCGACGGCGGCGTCGAGGGTGGCACCGGCCTCGACCGCGTCGAGATCGTGGGCATCGGCGCGTCCCGCGGCGAGCTCGAGCTCCTTGGCGACGAGCTCGGCCACGAGGTCGCTGTCGCTGGCGACGGTGCCGAGGAGCATCCCCTCCTCCTCGGCCAGCTCGCCGGTGTTGACCAGGTTGCCGTTGTGCCCGAGCGCGAACTGCGTGTCGCCCACGCCCCGGTACACGGGCTGGGCGTTGCGCCACGTGCTCGAGCCGGTGGTGCTGTAGCGGGTGTGGCCGATGGCGAGGTGGCCGGTGAGCGGGGCGAGGATGCGGTCGTCGAACACGTGGGACACGAGGCCCATGTCCTTGACGACGGTGACCTCCTCGCCGTCGCTGACCGCCATGCCCGCCGACTCCTGGCCACGGTGCTGGAGGGCGTACATGCCCAGGTAGGTCAGGTGGGCGACGGGCTGCCCGGGGGCGAAGACACCGAAGACGCCGCACGCCTCCTTGGGGGAGTCGTCGTGCTCGTCATCGCAGTGATCCGGCTCGGCGACGACCGGGGCGGGGACGGAGTCACGCACCGGCCCATCATCGCACGCTGCGGGCGATTCTCCACACTCGTGCTCCCGGGCGCCGAGGGGGTGCACCGGTACGATCCCGCGATGGGCGTGGAACCACAGCCCCCGACGACGGGGACCGCACCGACGGGAGGATCCGAGCCAGCAGGGCGGGACGCGTTCATCGACTTCGTGCGGGCCGTGAGCCTGCTCATCGTCGTGGCGTGGCACTGGGTGTTCACGATCGTGATCTGGCGGCACGACGGCCCCCACGCCTCGAACCCGATCGGCTTCACCCGGGGCCTGTTCATCGCCACCTGGCTGTTCCAGGTGATGCCGTTGTTCTTCTTCGTGGGTGGCTACGCCCACACCGAGGCGTGGGAGGCGGGTCACGCCCGGGGCCGCTTCCGATCGACCACCGCGTTCGCCTGGTACCGCATGAAGCACCTGGCCCGGCCGGCGCTGGCGCTGGCGTTCGGGTGGTGGGTGCTCGGGACGGTGATCATGGCCCTCACCGACCTCGACGGGATCCCGCGGGTGGTCCGGCTGGTGCTGAGCCCGCTCTGGTTCATCGCCGTGTACCTGATCCTGATCGCGCTGTTCCCCATCACCCACCGCCTGCACGAGCGGTTCGGGGCGCTCGTGCTGGTCTGGGGCGTCGGGCTCGCCGTGCTGTTCGACGCGGCCCGCTTCGCGCACCACGTGACGTGGGCGGGTTGGGCGAACTTCTTCGTCGTGTGGGCGACCTGCCACCAGCTCGGCTACTTCTGGGAGCCGCTGGTCGCGGCCGGTCGGCGGGTGGCCTGGGGCCTGATGTGGGGCGGCCTGTTCGCCCTCGCCGGACTCGTCGGCTCGCGCCTGTACCCGGGCTCGATGGTGGGCGTGCCCGGCGACCGCTTCTCGAACATGGCACCGCCGACGATCTGCATCCTGGCACTCCTCTCGTTCCAGGCCGGCGTGGCCCTGCTCGTGCGCCCATGGGTCCTCGAGCGCCTCGCCAGCTCCCGGCGGTGGCGCACGACCAATGAGGTCATCAACCGCTTCTCGCTGCCCCTGTTCCTGTTCCACTCCACCGGCATGGCGCTGTTCGCCACGTTCGCCTACGAGGTGTTCGGGCTGAAGCAGCTGCGCGAGCCCACGGCGGTGTGGTGGCTGCAGCGGCCGATCATGCTCGGCGGCGCACTGCTCTTCACGATGCCGGTGATCTTGGTCCTCGGCCGCAGCTACGTGAAGCCGCCTGCGCGATCGCACGACCCGGCTGGCACCCTGGACGGGTCATGACCGTCGCCGACGCCACCGCTCCCGCCACCCGCGCCCCGCTCCGGATCGGCCCCCACGAGGTGTGGCCGCCTGTGGTGCTCGCGCCCATGGCCGGCGTCACCAACGCCCCGTTCCGCGCCCTGTGCCGCGCCCACGGCGCCGGCCTCTACGTGAGCGAGATGATCGCGGCGCGGGGCCTGGTCGAGGGCCACGCCAAGACGCACCACCTGGCCCGCTTCGGGCCGGGCGAGTCACCCCGCTCCATCCAGCTCTACGGCACGAACCCGGCGGTGCTGCGCGACGCGGCGCGCTGCCTGGTCGAGGAGCACGGTGCCGAGCACATCGACCTCAACTTCGGCTGCCCGGTCCGCAAGGTCACCCGCCACGGCGGCGGCTCGGCCCTGCCGTGGCGCCGCACGCTGTTCGCCAACGTCGTCCGCGCCGCGGTCGAGGGGGCGCGGGACGTGCCGGTCACGGTGAAGCTGCGCATGGGCATCGACACGGACCACCTCACCTACCTCGACGCCGGCCCGATCGCCGAGGCGGCCGGGGCCGCTGCGGTGGCGCTGCACGCCCGCACCGCGGAGCAGGCGTACTCGGGACGGGCCGACTGGTCCGCGATCGCTCGGCTGAAGGAGGCGGTGCGCACCGTCCCCGTCCTCGGCAACGGCGACATCTGGGTGGCCGCCGACGCGCTGCGCATGGTGGACGAGACGGGGTGCGACGGCGTGGTCGTCGGCCGCGGCTGCCTCGGGCGACCGTGGCTGTTCGGTGATCTGGCCCGCGCCTTCGCGGGCGAGGTCGCCGACACCGCGCCGCCGACGGGCGTGGTCGTTGAGGCCCTCCGCGACCATGCGCGCCGCCTGGCCGACTGGCACGGCGACGAGGTGGGGGTGAAGGACATCCGCAAGCACGTGGGCTGGTACCTGCAGGGCTATCCGGTGGGCCCCGACGTGCGTCGCCGGCTCGTGCTCGCCGAGGACCTCGCCGCGTTCGAGGCCGTGCTCGACGAGATCGACCCCGCGATCGAGCTGCCCGTCGACGCCGTGGGCCTGCCACGGGGCCACCAGCACGGGCCGAAGCCGATCACGGTGCCCGAGGGGTTCTGGGACGACCGGGACAGCCCCGCCCTGCTCGGTTCAGGCGCCGACGCCTACACCAGCGGCGGCTGATCGCCCGTGGCGCCGCCGAGCCCGATCCCCGCGGCGGCGAGCAGGTGACGGGTGCGGGCGAGCGGCAGGCCCACGACGTTGTCCCAGCTGCCGCGGATGGACCGGACGAACAGCCCACCCCGACCCTGGATCCCGTAGGCACCGGCCTTGTCGAGCGGCTCGCCCGTGGCCACGTACCAGGCGATGTCCTCGTCGCTCAGGTCGTCGAGGGTGACCTCGGTCGACTCGAGGTCGACCGCGACCCCGCCCGCCCGCGAGGCCACGGCCACCCCGGTGAGCACGAGGTGGGTGCGGCCCGACAGGGTGCGCAGCGCCGAGGCCGCCGCCCGGCCGTCGGCCGGCTTGCCGAGGATCACGCGGTCGAGCACCACGATGGTGTCGGCGGCGAGCACCACGGCATCGGGATCGGCGGTGACGGCCAGCGCCGCCCCCGCCTTCTCCTCGGCGAGGCGGCGGACCAGCGGCCCGGGCGCCTCGCCGGCGCGCGGGGTCTCGTCGACGTCGGTGGGTGCGACCGTGAACGGCACGCCGAGCCGCCCGAGCAGCTCGGCGCGGCGGGGCGAGGCGGAGGCGAGGATCAGCGCGGGCACGCCCCGACCCTAGGACCGCGCCGCGTCAGCCGGCGTAGGTGGGCGTGCCGGCGATCGGCGCCGCGCCCGTGGCGGGCGGCTGGGTGGTGGTCGTGGTGGTCGGGGCCGTCGTGGTGGTGGTGGTCTCGATGGTGGGGGTCACCTGCACGGCCGCGAGCTGGGGGTCGTAGAGCCAGCCCTCGGCGAGCGGATCGCCGCACATCGCGTACCCGTCGACCAGGCCGACGTCGAATGCGACCTCGTCCTGCACCGACCAGCTGCCGGCGCCGTCGGGCGTCACCGTGCCGTCGACGAAGTCGTCACCGGGGATGAGCCGGGCCGTGTGGCGCACCACGCGCTGGCCCGCCTTGGCCCGCAGGGCGGCGAAGTGGTCGCCGAAGGGCGACGGCGGGGCGACCGCGGTCGGCTTGGCCCCCCGGGCGCTGGCGAGCGGCACCGTCGTGACGGGGACCGTGGTGTCGGTGGGGTCGTCGGGGCCGAAGACGTTGCGCACGTCCTCCCCGCCGAGCTCGTAGCTCACGTCACCGGTGGTGCACTCGCTGCCGGCGAGGGTGACGTCGCGGGTGTTCGCGGGGACGGTGAGGTCGACCGCACCGGTGGGCGCCGCACCGGTCACCTCGATCGTGGTGGACGGGAGCACCAGGTTGATGATCGCGTTCTTGCCGAGCGTGAGGCAGTACGGCACCGCGGTGTAGGTCCCGGGCGGGATGTCCATCGGGATCTCGGCGACCTCGTCGATGGTCACGGGACCGCCGTCCTCCTGGGAGAACGCCGCCTCGGTGGAGGCGTTGTTCAGCGCGGTGTCGACGTCGAAGGTGGCGGACTCGACGAGGTCGATCCCCTCGCCCACGGTGTCGCCGTAGTCCCCGCCGGGGATGTCCGCACCCGAGAGGACCACCACGGCGGCGAGGTCGGCGCCGTCGCAGCCGGTGCCGTGCACCGAGAACGCCTGGCCAGCGAGCAGCGAGGTGCGACTCGGGGTGGCCGTCTGGGTGACCGGGCCGGCCCCGGGCAGGACGTCGATGTCGACGGGGTCCATCGGGAAGTCGGTGACCGTGTCCGTGTCGAAGTCGTAGGTCTGGCAGGTGGCGAGGATCTGGGCCGGGGCATCGGGGTCGAGCCAGTCGGGGATCACGATCGTGGCGGGGTCACCGTCGTAGCCGGTGCCCACCCCGCCGAGGACGAGGTCCGGGGCCACGCCCGACACGAGGCGCACGTCGAGCGCCCGATCGTTGGTGTCGTCGGCGACGCAGCTGGCCGACGAGACGTCGATCGTGTCACCCGGGGCACCGCTCGTGGCACTGACCTGGAGGTCCTGGTCGACGCCGTGGGCCGGGCCGGGCGCGACGAGCGTGATCGCGCCGAGGGTGGCGGCGGCAGCGATGGCGCGCGTGCGGGCACCGAGGCGGATGGGGAAGGGTCGCATGGGTCCTCCGGACGGGTCGGCGTCCGGCGGGGATCCGAGACCGGGGTGGGCCGCCGCGTTCCGCCGAACCAGACGAGTGTGCCACAACCAGGCGCGCCGCGCGCAGCGAGCCGGTCAGGTCACGCAGCGTCAGCCCTGGACGGTGCCCGCCCCGAGCGCCTCGGGGAGGCGCTCGCGCCAGGTGCGCACCACCTCGTCGACCGACAGGTCCACGAGCCCCGTGATGGCGAGGCGGTCGCCGCCGGCGGTCCCGATCCGGGCGGCAGGGACACCGGCTGCAGCGGCGCGGGCGACGAGCTCGTCGGCGGCGGCCGGGTCAAGCGCCACCACGACCCGAGGCGCACCCTCGGCGAACAGGTGGGCCGCCGACGGCACCGCGTCGGCCACGAGGCCGAGCCCCGAGCGGCACACGAGCTCGGCCAGCGCGACGCCGAGGCCGCCGGTCGAGACGTCGTGGACGCCGTCGACCCCGCCCTCGCGCACGAGCGAGCGGACGAGGTCGGCGACCGCGGTGATGGCGGGTCCGTCGAACGCGGGGAGGGACCCGTCCTTGTGACCGCCGGCCCAGGCTACGGCCGAACCGGCGAGCGAGGGCTCGGGGCCGGTGAGGTCGTCGCCGAGCAGGACGAGCGCGGCGCCGTCGGCCAGCCCCACGCCCGGCGGGCGCCGGTCGAGGTCGTCGACCACGCCGAGGACGCCGATCACGGGGGTGGGGTCGATGTCGACGCCGGCCGTCTCGTTGTAGAGGCTCACGTTGCCGCCGATGACCGGCAGTCCGAAGGCACGGCACGCCTCGCCCAGGCCGTCGATCGACTCGGAGAGCTGCCACATGACCTCGGGGTGCTCCGGGTTGCCGAAGTTGAGGCAGTTGACCACGGCGATCGGACGGGCCCCGACGCACGCCAGGTTGAGGATCGACTCGGCGAGGGTGAGCGCCGTGCCGGTGCGGGGGTCGACCGCGCACCAGCGGTGGTTGCCGTCGGTGGTGATGGCCATGCCCCGCCCGGTGTCGGCGCCGGTGGTGGGGTGCTTCAGGCGCAGGACCACGGCGTCGCCGCCGGGACCCTCGACCGTGTTGAGGAAGAGCTGGTGGTCGTACTGGGAGGAGACCCAGGCGGTGTCGTACAGCAGGTCCAGCAGGGCGGAGGCGGGATCGGCCGGTGCCGGCACGACGGCAGCGGCCCGCTCGGCGCGGTCGGCCGGCTCGGCGCGGGGCCGGTCGTAGAGGGGGGCGGCGTCGTGGAGGGAGGAGGCCGGCACCGAGGCGAGCACCTCGCCGTCGAAGCCGTCGACGATGCGCAGGAGGCCGACCCCGTCGGCGCCGGGCTCGGTCACCCGTCCCACCACCGTGGCCTGCACCTCCCAGCGCTCGCAGAGGCGCAGCACCTCGGGCAGGCCCTCGGGCGTGACGATCGCCAGCATGCGCTCCTGGGACTCCGAGGTCATCACCTCGAAGGGCTCCATGCCATCCTCGCGGCGGGGCACGGCGGACACGTCGAAGTCCATGCCCATCTTGCCGTTGGCCGCGGTCTCGCTGGCGGCACAGGTGAGCCCGGCGCCGCCGAGGTCCTGGATGCCGACCACGAGGCCCGCGTCGAGCAGGGCGAGGCAGGCCTCGATGAGGCGCTTCTCCTCGAACGGGTCACCCACCTGCACGGCGGGGCGCTTGTCCTCGCTGCCCTCGTCGAAGCCGGCCGAGGCCAGCACGCTGACGCCGCCGATGCCGTCGCGCCCGGTGGAGGAGCCGAGCAGCACGGCCAGGTTGCCGGCGCCGGTGGCCTTGGCCAGCACGAGCCGGTCGACGGGGAGCACGCCGAGGCACAGCACGTTGACGAGCGGGTTGCCCTGGTAGCAGGGGTCGAAGACGACCTCGCCGCCGACGGTGGGCACGCCGACCGAGTTGCCGTAGCCCGAGATGCCCGACACCACGCCTTCGGCCACCCAGCGGCTCCGGGCGTCGTCGAGCGGGCCGAACCGCAGCGGGTCCATCAGGGCGATGGGGCGGGCGCCCATGGTGAAGATGTCGCGCAGGATGCCACCGGCGCCGGTGGCCGCGCCCTGGTAGGGCTCGATGTAGCTCGGGTGGTTGTGGCTCTCGATGCGGATCGCGGCCGCGATGCCGTCGCCCACGTCCATGACGCCGGCGTTCTCACCCGGGCCGACGAGGACGCCCTCGCCCTCGGTGGGCAGCCGCTTCAGGTGGATGCGCGAGGACTTGTACGAGCAGTGCTCGGACCACATCACCGAGTACATCGAGAGCTCGAGGCGGTTCGGTTCACGGCCGAGGATCGACCGGATGTCGTCGAGCTCGCTGTCGGTGAGCCCGAGGGCCCGGTGGATCGGGGTGTCGGCGTCGGTCACGGAGCCGAGGCTACCGAAGGCGCCGGGTCACCCCGAAGGTCGGGCGGCGCGGGGCGGGATGCACCAGTCCACGGGCGGCCGTCCCGCCTCCTCGAGGGCGGCGTTGGCCCGGCTGAACGGGCGGCTCCCGAGGAAGCCGCGGTGGGCCGACAGCGGCGAGGGATGAGCCGACCGGATGACCACATGGCGGGAGGTGTCGATCAAGGAGGCCTTCCGGCCGGCCGAGGCGCCCCACAAGATGAAGACGACCCGCTCGGGCTTGGCGTTCACGGCGGCGATGACCGCGTCGGTGAAGCGCTCCCAGCCCTTGCCCTGGTGCGACGCGGCCTGGTGCGCCCGCACGGTCAGCGTGGCGTTGAGCAGCAGCACGCCCTGCTCGGCCCACGCGTCGAGGCAACCGTGGTCCGGGATCGGGCAGCCGAGATCCGCCTCGAGCTCGGCGTGGATGTTGCGCAGCGATGGCGGGACGGCCTGGCCCGGGCGCACCGAGAAGCACAGCCCGTGGGCCTGGCC
The DNA here is from genome assembly GCA_964624775.1 of uncultured Iamiaceae bacterium. GTDB lineage: Bacteria > Actinomycetota > Acidimicrobiia > Acidimicrobiales > Iamiaceae > Aquihabitans. The sequence continues at coordinate 12,996 of CAZUYW010000001.1, read as the reverse complement.
GGGACCGTGGTACGGGTCCTGGCCCAGGATCAGCACCCGGACGTCGGCGTAGGGGGTGAGGTGCAGGGCCGCGAACACCTCGGGATCGGGCGGGTACACGGCGTGGCGGGCCCGCTCGTCGGCCACGAACGCCCGCAGCTCGGCGAAGTACGGGGCGTCGAGCTCGTCGCGCAGGACGGGGTTCCAGTCGGTCCGGGCCACGTCGGCGACCATATCTGAGTGTCTCATTGGTCGCGAATGACAGCTCAGCCGACGGCTCGTTAACCCGAAGTAGCGACCCGTCGACTTGTGGAATCAACGATTCGGTGATTTCCTTACACGATGCCCCCGAAGAAGACCCAAACACGAACCATGTCCGATGACCACAAGGCCGCGCTGGCCGAAGGCCGAGCCCAGGGACGGGCGGTGAGCCGGTACCTCGAGGCCCTCGCCGCCAACAAGCCCAAGCGTGGCCGCAAGCGCACCACCGACTCGGTGAAGGCGCGCCTCGCCAAGGTCGAGGCCGAGCTCGTCGACGCCGATCCGCTCCGCAAGCTCCAGCTGACCCAGGAGCAGATGGACCTCCAGGCCGAGCTCGAGGCCACCGAGCCCTCCTTCGACATCAGCGAGCTCGAGGCGGCGTTCATCGCTGCCGCCGGTCCCTACGCCGCCCGCAAGGGCCTGACCTACTCGGCCTTCCGCGCCGTCGGCGTGGCGCCCGCGGTGCTGCGTGCCGCCGGGATCCCCCGCACCAGCTGAGCCGATCGGGCTCCGCCGGCGGCCTCAGCTCGCCGCGCCGACCAGCGCGCCGAGGAGACCGAGGCCGTCGGTGGACCCGAGGAGCGGGCTGATCGCCCGCTCCGGGTGGGGCATGAGCCCCACCACGTTGCGCCCGGCGTTGGTGATGCCGGCGATGTCGTCGACGGAGCCGTTGGGGTTGTCGACGTAGCGGAGGACGATCTGGTCCTCGGCCTGCATCTGGGCGAGCGTCTCGGGCGAGCAGGTGAAGTTGCCCTCGAAGTGGTTGATCGGCACCGACAGGATCGCCCCGACCTCGAGCCCCGCGGTGAGCACGGAGTTGGCCGAGGTCACGCGCAGCTGCGTCGGCGCGCACACGAACTTGAGGCCCCGGTTCTTCTGGAGCGCACCGGGCAGGAGACCCGCCTCGGTGAGCACCTGGAAGCCGTTGCAGATGCCGACGACGGGGCCGCCCGACGCCGCGAAGGCGGACACGGCCGACATCACCGGGGAGAAGCGGGCGATGGCGCCCGGGCGGAGGTAGTCACCGTGGGCGAACCCGCCGGGCACCACGACGGCGTCGACCCCGTTCGTCGTCTCGTCGCCGTGCCAGAGGATCTCCGCGTCGCCGCCCAGCAGGCGCACCGCCTCGAGCACGTCGAGCTCGCAGTTCGAGCCCGGGAACTGGACGACGCCGACCCGGGGGGCCATCAGGCGGAGGCCGCGTCAGCCGCGGTGATCGTGACCGTGGCGTCCTCGATCACCGGGTTCGTGAGGAACCGATGGCAGAGGTCGTCGACCTCGGCGGCCGCCGACTCGGCGTCGGTCGCCTCGAGGTCGAAACGGATCGACTTGCCGACCCGCACGCCGCGGACGCCGTCGAACCCCAGATGGGGCAGCGAGCGCTCGATGGTGGCGCCCTGCGGGTCGGCCACCCCCTCGCGAAGGGACACCTCAACCTGCACCGAGAACAACATGGTCCCCATCGTCGCACACGGCGACGTCGGCTCAGGAACCCCCGGGCCAGTCGGCGAAGGAGCGCCCGGTGATGCGCTCGTAGGCCTCGACGTACCGGGCGCGGGTGGCCTCGACCACCTCGGCGCCGAGCGGCGGGGGCGGCGGCGACTTGTCCCAGTCGAGGCCATCGAGGAAGTCGCGCACCGGCTGCTTGTCGAAGCTGGGCGGGGTCGAGCCGGGCACCCAGGCATCCGCCGGCCAGAACCGCGAGGAGTCGGGCGTGAGCACCTCGTCGCACAGGATCAGCTCGCCGTCGAGCAGGCCGAGCTCGAACTTGGTGTCGGCGATGATGATGCCGCGCTCGGCGGCCCACGCCGCCCCCTCGGCGTAGAGGCGCAGCGAGACATCACGGGCCCGCTCGGCGAGCTCGGTGCCGACGAGGTTCGCGGCCTCCTCGAAGGAGATGTTGATGTCGTGGTCGCCGACCTCGGCCTTGGTGGAGGGCGTGAACACCGGCTCGGGCAGCTGGGACGACTCGAGCAGGCCCTCGGGCAGCGGTGCACCGTTCATCGTCCCCGAGGCCCGGTACTCCTTCCAGGCCGAACCGGTGATGTAGCCGCGCACGATGCACTCGATCGGGAGCATCTCGGCCTTGTGGCACAGCATCACCCGACCCGCGAGATCGGGATCGTCGGGCGCGATGCCCAAGTCGCCGAGCTCGCCGAGGTCGGTGGTGATCAGGTGGGCGCCGATGGTGTCGGCGAAGCGCTCGAACCAGAACGCCGACATGGCGGTGAGCACCCGACCCTTGCCCGGGATCGGCTCGTCGAGCACCACGTCGAACGCCGACAGGCGGTCCGAGGTGACCATGAGGAGGCGGTCGTCCCCGGCGTCGTAGATGTCACGGACCTTGCCGGAGTACAGCTTGGGGATCGACGGTGCAGGCATGGGCGGAGGCTACCAAACCCGAACCGGACTTCGTAGATGGGTTCCGGCTCAGAGGATGTCGCCGGGGCGGTACGCGGCCGCCTCCGGATCGGCAGCGGCGACGAGCTCCACCGCGGCCACGAACGCGTGCACCTGGCTCGGTGCCAGGCCCACGAGGTCGAGGGGGTTGGCGATCGCGGCGTCGATCGCACCGCGATCCAGGCCCAGCCGGGCATCGGCGGCAAGCCGGTCGATCAGGTCGTTGTCGGCCCCCTCGCGCATGGCCAGCGCCACGGCGACGGCGGACTCCTTGATCACCTCGTGGGCCTGCTCGCGCCCCACACCGGCCCGCACCGCGGCCATCAGGACCTTCGTGGTGGCCAGGAACGGGAGGTAGCGCTGGTTCTCGCGCTCGATCACTGCGGGGAAGGCGCCGAACTCGTCGAGCACGGTGAGGAACGTCTCGAACAGCCCGTCGAGGGCGAAGAACGCGTCGGGCAGCGCCACCCGGCGCACCACCGAATCGCTGACGTCGCCCTCGTTCCACTGGCCGCCCGACAGGGCCGCCACCATCGTGAGGTGGCCGCCCAGGATGGCGTTGAAGCCGCACACCCGCTCGCACGAGCGGGAGTTCATCTTGTGGGGCATGGCCGAGGAACCGACCTGGCCCGGCTTGAACCCCTCCGTGACCAGCTCCTGGCCGGCCATCAGGCGCAGGGTGGTGGCCAGGCTGGCCGGCCCCGCCGCCGCCTGCACCAGCGCCGACACCACGTCGAGGTCGAGCGAGCGCGGGTACACCTGGCCGACGTTGTCCAGCCAGGCCTCGAAGCCGAGGTGGCCCACCACCGCCTGCTCCAGGGTGACCACCGCCTCGGGCGAGCCGAGCAGGTCGAGCATGTCCTGCTGGGTGCCGACCGGCCCCTTGATGCCGCGCAGCGGGTAGCGGTCGAGCAGCTCGTCGATGCGGCGCAGCGCCACGAGCAGCTCCTGGCCGGCGTTGGCGAAGCGCTTGCCCAGCGTCGTGGCCTGGGCGGGCACGTTGTGGCTGCGACCGGTGATGACCGTGGTGGCGTGCTCGGCGGCCCGCTCGGCCAGCCGGGTCAGGACCGCCACCATCCGGACCCGCACCAGCACCAGCGCGTCGCGCACCTGGAGCTGCTCGACGTTCTCGGTCAGGTCCCGCGAGGTCATCCCCTTGTGGATGTGCTCGTGGCCGGCGCGCGCGGAGAACTCCTCGATCCGCGCTTTCACGTCGTGGCGGGTCACCCGCTCGCGCTCGGCGATCGACGCCAGGTCCACCTGGTCGACCACGGCCTCGTAGGCGTCGACGACGCCGTCGGGCACCTCGACGCCGAGCTCGGCCTGGGCCCGCAGCACCGCCAGCCAGAGGCGCCGCTCGAGCACGACCTTGTGCTCCGCCGAGAACAGCTCGGCCATCTCGGGGCTCGCGTAGCGGGAGGCGAGGACGTTGGCGATGACGGGCTTCACGGGTCCCGACGGTAGCGGGCCGCCCCTCCGGGCTTCCTCAAGAACGGCCGCGACCTGCCGATCGTGTGCCCGTGGCACGCACGGGAGGAGAACGGTGAACCACTGCATCCGGCACTTCGAGGAGCCGATCTCAGGCACCTGCAAGTCGTGCGGGCAGGCGTTCTGCCGTCGCTGCCTCGTCTACCCGTTCGGCCCCAAGAAGCCGCCGTTCTGCGTGGGCTGCGCCCTCGCCGAGGCCGGGGTCCGCCAGACCGCGCGCGTCCACACCCCCGAGCAGGCGCCGCCGGACCGCAAGGTGCTCCGGGCCGAGCGCAAGGCCCAGCGCGACGCCGCCAAGCTCGAGCGCAAGGCCGCGAAGGCCGCCGCCAAGGCCAAGCCGGTGACCCCCGCCTACGACCCCGCCGCGCTCCCCCCGCCCCCGAGCGCGACCGTGCCGGCGCCCAGCACCCTGAGCCCGTCGGCGGCCGAGGCCGTCAGCCACCCCCGCCCGGTCTGAGCCGGGCGAGCGCTCAGCTCGCGGCGGCCCGCGCCTCGCGGTCGGCCGCCAGGGCCTCGACCAGCGACGCGTCGGTGATGGCGAGCATCTGCACGACGAGCAGGGCGGCGTTGATCGCACCGTCGACGGCGACCGTGGCCACCGGGATGCCCTTGGGCATCTGGACGGTGGCGTACAGCGCGTCGACCCCGTTCAGGGCCCCACCCGACAGCGGCACGCCGATGACGGGGAGGGTGGTGTGGGCCGCAGCAGCACCGGCCAGGTGGGCCGCCATGCCGGCACCGCAGATGATGGCCGCGTAGCCGGCCTCGCGCGCGCCGCCGACGAAGGACGCCACCTTCGCGGGCGTGCGGTGCGCGGACATGACGTGGACGTCGGCGGTGATGCCGAAGCCCTCGAGGGTCTCGGCCGCAGGGGCCATCTTGGGACGGTCGTTCGGCGACCCCATGAGGATCGCCACCTTGTGGTCGGACACGTGTGCTCCTTCGCCGATGTGGACGGTCAGTGTGCCGCGGCGATGTCGGTTCGGTGGTGCATGCCGGGCCAGGAGATCCGGGCGATCGCGTCGTAGGCCCGGGCGCGGGCGGTGTCGACGTCGGGACCGCGCCCGACCACGTTCAGCACCCGGCCTCCGGCGGTGACGAGATCCCCGGTCGCGCTGAGGCCCACGCCGGCGCAGAGGACATCCACGCCCTCGACGGCGCGCGCCTCGTCGAGGCCGGCGATCACGTCACCGGTGCGCGGGTTGAGGGGGTAGCCCTCGGCCGCGGCCACCACCAGGACGGCGGCGGCGTCGGCGAAGGTGGGAGCCGGGACCGTGGTGAGGTCGCCGTCGGCGGCGGCGGCGAGCAGGCCGGCCAGGTCCGAGGTCATCCGCAGCAGCACGACCTGGGAGTCGGGATCCCCGAAGCGCACGTTGTACTCGAGCAACTTGGGACCCTCGGCGGTGAGGATGAAGCCTGCGTAGAGCACGCCGCGGTAGTCGATCCCGCGGCGGGTGAGCTCGGCGAGCGTGGGCTCGATGAACGTGGCGGCGATCTGATCGCAGAAGTCGTCGGGCACGAAGGACAGCGGGGACCACGCCCCCATGCCGCCGGTGTTGGGACCCTGGTCGCCGTCGCCGACCCGCTTGAAGTCCTGGGCGGCCGGCAGGCAGACCGTGCGGGTGCCGTCGCACACCGCGAACACCGACACCTCGGGGCCCTCGAGGAACTCCTCGATCACGACGCGCCGGCCGGCGTCGCCGAACGCCTCGCCGCCGAGCTTGGCCTCGAGGTCGTCGTCGGCTGCGGCGAGCGAATCGGTGACGTAGACGCCCTTGCCCGCAGCGAGGCCGTCGGTCTTGATGACGTAGGGCCCGGGGAGCGACACGAGGAAGTCCCGCGCCTCATCGAGGTCGGTGAAGGCCCCGAAGCGGGCGGTGGGCAGACCGGCGGCCTCGGCGAGCTGCTTCATGTAGGCCTTCGACCCCTCGACGCGGGCGCCCTCGGCACCGGGGCCGAAGACCCGCACGCCCTTGGCCCGGAGCCGGTCGGCGAGGCCGGCGACCAGCGGCTGCTCGGGCCCGATCACCACGAGGTCGACCGAGCCGTCGGCGACGAGGTCGGTGACCGGCGTGTCGACGGAGCCGGGGATGCCCGGGTTCCCGGGGGTCACGATCACCTCGGCGGTGCGGCCGAGCACGGAGGCGAGCGCATGCTCGCGGCCTCCCGATCCGACGACGACGACCTTCATCGCGTGCCTCCCCTAGGCGTTGCGGTGGACGAACTGCTCGCGGCCCGGACCGACGCCCACGAGGCGCACCGGCACCCCGACCTGGTCCTCCAGGAAGGCGAGGTAGTCCTCGGCCTCCTTCGGGAGCTGGTGGGTCTCGGTGATGTCGGAGAGCGAGGTCTTCCAGCCCGGCAGCTCCTCGTAGATCGGCGTGGCCGCGTGGAGGTCGCTCTGGTGGTACGGCAGGTGGGTGTGGCGCTCGCCGTCGACGTCGTAGGCGACGCACACCTTGACGGTGTCGAGGGCGTCGAGGATGTCGAGCTTGGTGATCGCCAGCTCCGAGAGGGAGTTGAGGCGGACGGCCTGGCGCAGCATCACTGCGTCGAACCAGCCCGGGCGACGCCGCCGGCCGGTGACCGTGCCGTACTCCCGGCCGACCTCGACGAAGTGGTCGCCCATGGCGATCTCGGCCTCGTCGGCCAGCGCTCGGTCCTTCCCGCCGATGGCCTCGGTGGAGATGGCGAGCTCGGTGGGGAACGGGCCGGTGCCGACGCGGGTGACGTAGGCCTTGGCCACGCCGATCACCCGATCGATGTAGCGGGGGCCGACGCCCGCGCCGGTGCACACGCCGCCCGCCACCGGGTTCGAGGAGGTGACGAAGGGGTACGTGCCGTGGTCGAGGTCGAGGAACGTGGCCTGGGCGCCCTCGAAGAGGACGTGCTCCTGGCGCTCGAGGGCCTCGTGCACGAGCGACACCGTGTCGGCGATGTGGGGCTCGAGGCGGGGCAGGCACTCGTTGAGGTACTCGTCGGCGATCTCCTCGGGATCCAGCGGGAGCTGGTTGAAGACCTTGGCGAGGATCTGGTTCTTCTCCTTGGCCAGGACCTCGAGCTTGGCTCGGAAAATCTTGGGGTCGAGGAGGTCCTGCACCCGCAGGCCCACGCGGGCGGACTTGTCGGCGTAGGCGGGGCCGATGCCGCGCTTGGTGGTGCCCAGCTTGCGGCTGCCCAGGCGGCGCTCGGTGAGGCGGTCGATCTCCTGGTGGTACGGGAGGATCAGGTGGGCGTTGCCGCTGACCTTGAGGCGCGACGGGTCGACGCCCTTGGCGATGAGCATGTCCATCTCGGCGATGAGCACCCGGGGGTCCACGACCACGCCGTTGCCGATCACCGGGGTGATGTGGTCGTAGAGGATGCCGCTCGGGCACAGCTGCAGGGCGAAGCTCTCGCCGTCCACCACCAGGGTGTGGCCCGCGTTGTGGCCGCCCTGGAAGCGGACCACGAGCTGCATCTCCTTGGCGACGAGGTCGGTGAACTTGCCCTTGCCCTCGTCGCCCCACTGGGTACCGACCACGACGGTCGCTGGCACGGCTCTCTCCTCGCAGGCGCCGATCAGACCGAGGGGCGAGCCTACCCGGTGGGCCTCCCCCGCCAGCCAGGTAGTTGCGCGCGCACCGACATTTCACCGGATTGGGGGTGGGATCGCGGCGGCTGACCGGCCAGGATGGTCCGATGGCCGTCACGACCGATCCGCTCAGCCCCCCGCCGCCCACGTCCCGCGTCGCCGCCCGCGCTGCCGACGCCCGCAAGGTCTACGGCGAGGGCGACACCGTGGTGAACGCCCTCGACGGCGTGTCCGTCGAGTTCGAGGCGGGTCGCTTCGCCGCCATCATGGGCCCGTCCGGCTCGGGCAAGTCCACGCTCATGCACTGCATGGCCGGGCTCGACGAGCTCACCTCGGGCACCGTGTGGATCGAGGGCACCGACCTCACCGCGCTGAGCGAGAAGGAGCTCACCCAGCTGCGCCGGGACCGCGTCGGCTTCATCTTCCAGGCCTTCAACCTGATCCCCACGCTCTCCGCCGAGGAGAACATCGTCCTGCCGATCTCCCTCGCCGGGGGCAGCGTGGACCAGGCCTGGTTCGACGAGATCGTGTCCACCGTCGGCCTGGGCGACCGCCTCAACCACCGGCCGAGCGAGCTGTCCGGCGGCCAGCAGCAGCGCGTCGCCGTCGCCCGCGCCCTGGCCTCGCGCCCGGCGATCATCTTCGCCGACGAGCCCACCGGCAACCTCGACACCCACTCGAGCGCCGAGATCCTCGGCTTCATGCGCCGGGCGGTCGACGACTACGGCCAGACGATCGTGATGGTCACCCACGACCCCAAGGCGGCCTCCTACGCCGACCGCGTGCTGATCCTGGCCGACGGCCGGGTCGTCAACGAGATCCACGACCCCACGGTGGACTCGGTGGCCGACGTCATGAAGACCCTCGGGGACTGAGCCCGTGCTGCGCACCACCCTGCGGTCGCTGTGGTCCCACAAGCGGCGCCTGATCTCCACCTGCATCGCCGTCATCCTCGGCGTGGCCTTCATGACCGGCATGCTCGTGCTGTCGAACACCATCAACAGCGTCTTCGACGACCTGTTCGGTGACCTCGGCAAGGGCGTGGACACCGTCGTCCGGGGCAAGGAGCTGTTCTCCTCGGACCAGGTGGGCACCCAGCGCGCCCTGCTCGACGAGGACACCGTCGCCAAGGTCGAGACGGTCCCCGGCGTGGCCAAGGCCGAGGGCTCGATGTCGGCGTTCACGCTGACCCTGCTCGACGCGAACGGCGAGCCCATGGGCGGGTTCGGGCCGCCCACGATCGTCGGCACGTGGGCCTACGACAAGAAGATGGCGTCGTACCAGGTCGTCGAGGGCCACGAGCCCAAGGCCGACGACGAGGTGGTGATCGACGCCGCCACCGTCGACAAGGGCAAGTTCACCCTCGGCAAGAAGGTCACGCTCATCACGCCCAAGGGCAAGGAGCGGTTCGAGCTGGTGGGCATCAGCCGGTTCGGCAACGCCGACTCCGCCGGCGGCTCCACCTTCGTGGGCACCACCCTCGCCACCTCCCAGGCGCTCGCCGGCGAGCCCGGCAAGGTCGACACGATCTCGGTGCGCGGCGACCCCGGGGTGACCCCCGAGGAGCTGACCCGGCGCATCGCCGAGGCCAAGGTGTCCCCGGACGCCGACGTCGTCACCGGCAAGCAGGCCGCGGCCGAGCAGGCGTCCGACGTGAAGGATGCGTTCGGCTTCTTCCGCACCGCCCTGCTGATCTTCGCCGCCATCGCCCTGTTCGTCGGCTGGTTCATCATCTCGAACACGTTCGGGATCCTCGTGGCCCAGCGCACCCGGGAGCTGGCCCTGCTCCGGGCCATCGGGGCCACCCGCTCCCAGGTCCTGGGTTCGGTCTTCGTCGAGGCCCTGATGATCGGCATCGTGTCCTCGGTGCTGGGCTTCATCAGCGGTGTCGCCCTCGCCAAGGCGGCGTTCGTCGGCCTCGACGCGATCGGCTTCGGCCTGCCCAGCGCGGGCCTGGTCATCGAGCCGATCGTGGCCCTCGAGGCCGTGCTCGTCGGCATGGTCATCACCGCGATCGCCGCGGTCGGCCCCGCGGTGCGCGCCACGCGGGTGCCGCCCATCGCCGCGCTGCGCGACGTCGCCCTCGACCGCTCGGGCGCCTCGCGCATCCGGGCCCTCCTCGGCCTGCTGGTCCTGGCCGTCGGCGTCCTGCTCACCATGCCGGCGTTCAAGGCCGAGCCGCTGAGCAGCGACATCCCCGGCGTCGGCCTCGGCCTCGGCCTGATCATCGCCGCGGTCCTCATCGAGGGGCCGATCCTGGCCAAGCCGCTGGCCCGCCTCGTCGGCGCGCCGCTCCCCCGCCTCCGGGGCGTCACCGGCCGCATCGCCCGCGAGAACGCCATGCGCAGCCCGCGCCGGACCGCGTCCACGTCGGCGGCGCTCACGATCGGCGTGGCCCTGGTGGCGTTCATCACCATCTTCGCCACGTCCGCCCAGGCCTCGGTCAGCAGCGCCGTGGGCAGCGGCTTCACCGGCGACTACATCGTGCTGCCCCTCAACCAGTTCAGCTTCGGCGGCGTGTCCCCGAAGCTGGCCGACGAGATCGCGCAGGTCGACGGCGTCGAGACAGTCACCGCGATCAGCATCGTCCCCGCCCAGCTCACCCTCCCCGACGGCGGCAAGCCGGGGAGCATCATCGGCGGCATCGATCCGGCCACCTTCGAGCAGGTGTTCACCGTGAAGATGGCCCAGGGCGACCTCGGCGACCTGGGCGACGACGAGATGGTCGTCGACAAGGCCGTCGCCAAGGAGCGTGGGCTGAAGCTGGGCGACAAGGTCAGCGCGGTCGCCCCGGGCGGGCGGCGCAAGGCGTTCACCATCGCCGCCCTGAGCGACGATGCCGCCCTGCTCGGCCAGTGGACCGTCACCCGCGAGGCGATCAACAGCCTCACGCCCCGGCCCGCCGACTACCAGCTCGGCGTGAAGGCGAAGGCCGGCACCGACCCGGCCTCCCTGCGGGCGCCGCTGAAGGAGGTCCTGAAGCGCTACCCGACCATGAAGCTCCAGGACCGCGATCAGTTCACCTCCGGCATCGTGCAGCAGATCTCGGTCCTGCTGAACGTGATCTACGGGCTGCTCGCCGTGTCGATCGTGATCGCACTGATCGGCATCGCCAACACGCTGTCCCTGTCGATCCACGAGCGGACCCGTGAGCTCGGCCTGCTGCGCGCCATGGGCATGACCCGGTCGCAGCTGCGTGCCTCGGTGCGGTGGGAGGCCACGATCGTGGCGCTCATGGGCACCGTCATCGGCATCGTCCTGGGCCTCGGGCTGTCCAAGATCATGGTGATGGTGCTCGCCAGCCGGGGCCTCGGCGAGTTCGAGGTGCCCGTCGGCGGCATGGTCACCGTCGTGCTGTTCGGCGCCATCCTGGGCGTCGTCGCCTCGCTGCGCCCGGCCGCCAAGGCGGCCAAGCTCAACGTGCTCGAGGCCATCGCCACCGAGTAGCCCACCGCTCCCGCCGCTTTGGTGCGCCTCAGCCCCACCTGGTGGGGTCGATCCGCACCAAAGCGGAACGGGTGGTCGATCAGGCGTCGCCGATGGCGTAGAAGGCGCCGCCGCGGGCGCCCACGTAGATCTTCCCCTTGAAGACCGTGGGGGTCGACTCCACGCAACCCTCCAGCTGCACGGACCACAGCTCGGGCGGCTCGACCCGGGGGTTGGACACGTCGAACGCGTGCAGCACGCCCGAGCAGTCGCCCTGGAGCAGGACCTTGTCGACGATCACCGGGCTCTGCCAGGTGGGGCCGGGGAGCTTCTTCTTCCAGAGCACCTTGCCGGTCTTCTGGTCGAGCCCGAGCACCTCGCCGTGGTTGGTGTCGGCGTACACGACCCCGTTGGCCAGTCCCGGCGTGCCCCAGATGCCGTAGCAGCTGGCCTCCGTGCAGCTCGCGGTGCGCGAGCCCTCGGGCGGGAGGTCCTTGTAGGACCACACGAGCGGATCGTCGGGCTTGCGGGGGTCGAGCTTCATCAGCTGGCCGACCTCGTCGGTGCGGGCGAAGCTCGAGTTCCGCTCGCGCTCAGACGCCACGTAGAGGAAGCCCTCGGGGTCGATGACCACCGAGGCATCGGTGTCGTCACCGGTCCAGAATCGGAACACCCGCTTGGGGTCCTTGCCCTGCTTCACGCCCGAGATGTCCCAGCCCTGGACGAGGCCGCCCGAGTTGGCGAAGTAGACGGTGTTGCCCGAGATGGCGAGGGAGTTCTCGATCGACACGTCGTTGACCCGCGCCCCCGACCCGGCGAGGTCGCGGAGGAGCTGATCGTCCCAGCCGGGGGCGTGGAACACGATCTTGGGGTCGACGGCGATCTTGCCGTCGGCGCCCTTGTGGCGGTTGAGCTTGAGGATGTACCACTGCCCGTTCTCGCCACCCTCGAAGAGGTAGTCGTCGATCATCAGCGGCGAGGAGTCCCAGTCGTCGTTCCACTTGGTGGGCGACACGTTGTCGGCGCTCATGCTCCACAGGTCCGCGGCAGCACCGTCGCGGTCGAGGCCGAGGATGTGGAAGTCGGCCCGGCTGCCCGAGTACAGCAGCGGCAGGCCCTCGGGGTCGCGGGTGACCGAGCCCTTGATGATGTCGTTCATGTTGAACGGCTCGAGCCAGTCGGTGCCGTCGGCCGCGTTGATGAAGTGGATGTGCTTGTCGTAGGTGCCGACGGCGATCTTGACCTTGTCGCCCTCCTGCCAGACGGACGGCTGGCCCGTCCACCCCGACCCGCACCAGCTGTGGGGGGTGCCGCCCACCGGCGAGCTGCCGCACATGCCGCCCGACTTCGGGTAGCGCCACAGGACCTTGGGGTCCTTGGGCAGCGGGCCCAGGCCGTAGTAGCTGCGCGTCGGGTTGCCGCGGAAGGTGAGCTGGCCCTGGAGCACCGAGCTCCACGGCTGCCCGGACGACTTCGGGTCGACCCAGCCGTCGTAGGCCTGCACCGGCTTGGCGGCCACGCCGGGCTTCACCGTGGCCGGCGGGGTCGACGCCTGCGTGGAGCCGCCCTTGCCGCCCGACGCGGTGTCGGACCCGCCTCCGTCGTCACCGACGATCTTCGAGCACATCGCGAGGAGGAGCACGAGCACGACGAAGATCCCGCCGCCGGCGATCATCCGGTTGCGCTGCACGGCTCGCGCCCGAGCGGCGCGGTTGCGGTCGGCCCGGCTCGCGGCGGCGAGGCTCTGGACGGTCGAGGCCGCCGGGGTGGGGGCCGGCGGGACCGGTCCACCTCCCACGGCGCCACCGGTGCGCTGTCCCGCCGGCGGCGGGGTCAGCGCCGCCATCGCCGTCACCAGCCGGTTGACC